>DASRHW010000041.1:0-28500 GCA_035650375.1 Solirubrobacteraceae bacterium
CGAGCCGACGACGTTCGGCATCAAGCTCGCCGGCTTCGCCTTCGAGGCACACCGCAACGCCGAGCGGCTCGAGCGCGCCTTCGCGCAGGCGAGCGTCGGCGCGCTGTCGGGCGCCGTCGGCACCTACGCCTCGCTGGGGCCGGAGTTCGAGGGCCGCGTGCTTGCGCGGCTCGGGATCGCCGCCGAGCGGGTCTCGACCCAGGTCGTCCCGCGCGACCGGCACGCGGAGCTGCTGCAGGCGATCGCGCTCGCGGGCGCCGGCCTCGAGCGGCTCGCGACCGAGATCCGCCACCTGCAGCGGACCGAGGTCCGCGAGGTCGAGGAGCCGTTCCGCTCAGGTCAGCAGAAGGGCTCGAGCGCGATGCCGCACAAGCGCAACCCGATCACGACCGAGCGCATCACCGGCCTCGCGCGGGTGCTGCGCGGGCACTCCAACGCCGCGGTCGAGAACGTCGCCCTCTGGCACGAGCGCGACATCTCGCACTCCGGCGCCGAGCGCGTGATCCTGCCCGACGCGACGATCCTGCTCGACTACATGCAGGCGCTCGCGATCCGCGTCGTCTCCGGCATGGTCGTCCACGCCGACCGGATGCTCGCCAACCTCGACATCACGCACGGCGCGCTGTTCAGCCAGCGCGTGCTGCTGGCGCTCGTGTCGAACTCCGACCATCCGATGCAGCGCGACGACGCCTACCGCATCGTCCAGGAGTCCGCGCAGGAGGCCTGGGACACCGGCGTCCCGCTGCGCGAGCTGCTCGAGCGCCGATCGCTCGGCCTCGACCTCGACACGGTCTTCGACCTCTCGCACTACACGCGCCACGCCGCCGAGATCGTCGGCCGGCTCGACGCCGTCTCCCCACCCAGCTGAGACCGCGGCCGGGGCCGCGGTCCCGTTGTGGTCCTAGTGCATCTCCCAGCCGCCGTCGACGTTGAACGCGGCGCCGGTGATGTTCTCGGCGCGATCGGAGGCGATGAACGCGACCATCTCGCCGATGTCCTTCGGGGTCTGGAGGCGCCCGAGCGGGATCCGGCTCCGGAACCAGGCCCACGAGTCCTCCTCGCTCTGCCCCTGCAACGAGCTGAACTCGGTGACGACCCCCGAGTGCAGCTCGGTCGCGAGGATGCCGGGATGGACCGAGTTGACGGTGACGTTGTGCGCCGCCAGTTCGCTCGCAAGCGACTGCGTCATGCCGGTGACGGCGAACTTCGAGGCGACATAGGGGAGGACCATCGCGAAGCCGGTCTGGCCGACGATCGATGAGATGTTGATGATCCGCCCGCTGCCCTGATCGATCAGGCCCTGGACGAACGCACGCGTCGTCAGGAACAGGCCGCGGGCGTTGATGTTCATCACGCGGTCGTATTCCTCGTCGGTCGTGTCCTGGATCGGGCCTGGATGCGGCCCGACACCGGCGTTGTTGACGAGGATGTCGACGCGGCCGAAGGCATCGATCGTCGCCTGTCGCAGCGCGACCGCGGAGCTCCCGTCGCGAACGTCGTGTGCGACCGCGATCACGCCGTCGCCGAGTGCCGCTGCGCTCTTCTCGCCCGCGTCGTTGTCGATGTCCGCGATCACGACCTTCGCGCCTGCCGCGTGTAGGCACTCGGCGCAGCCGAGCCCGATGCCCTTCGCGCCGCCGGTAACGACCGCCACCCTGCCGTCCAGGTCACCCATCTCCCGCCCCTTTTTCGTCGTCATCCCCTTGCCACGGCGGACCCTATCCGCGGTCGGTCGCCCACAACAACCGGGCCCTCCGGCGACGGCCCGCGGCGCGTCATAACCCGTTGCTAGCATCGCGGCCGTGAGCACCGTTGCCGACCTGCCCCTCCTGTACACGGGGAAGGTGCGGGACATGTACGACCTCGGCGATCGCCTGCTGATGGTCGCCTCGGACCGCATCTCGACCTACGACGCGGTGCACCCGAACCCGATCCCGGACAAGGGCAAGGTGCTGACCGGTCTGTCGTCGTTCTGGTTCGAGCGCAGCGGCCACATCGTCCGCAACCACGTGATCTCGGCGACCGACGGCGTGCCGGACGGGGTCCGCGGTCGCGCCGTCGTCGTCCGCAAGCTGAAGATGCTGCCCGTCGAGTGCATCGTGCGTGGCTACATCACGGGCTCGGGCTGGAAGGACTACCAGGCGACGGGCCGCGTCAGCGGCATCGAGCTGCCCGCCGGGCTGCAGGAGTCCGAGCAGCTCAGCACCCCGATCTTCACGCCTTCGACGAAGGCCGAGGAGGGCCACGACGAGGCGATCTCGTTCGACGAGGCCGCCGCGACGGTCGGCGACGGCGATCTGATGGCACGGCTGCGCGACGTCTCGATCGAGCTCTACGCGTTCGCCGCCGGGCACGCGCGCGAGCGCGGCGTGATCCTCGCTGACACGAAGTTCGAGTTCGGTCTCGACGAGGACGGCGAGCTGGTCGTCGGCGACGAGGTACTGACGCCCGACTCGTCGCGCTACTGGCCGGCCGACGGCTACGCGCCGGGGCGCGGCCAGCCGAGCTTCGACAAGCAGTTCGTGCGCGACTGGGCCTCGTCGACCGGTTGGGACAAGACGCCGCCGGCGCCGGAGATCCCGGCGGAGATCGTCGACCAGACGCGGGCGCTCTACGTCGAGGCCTACGAGCGGATCACGGGCGAGGACTTCTCGGCCTGGCTCGACCGGACCGCGGCATGAGGGCGCGGATCCTGATCCGGCCGAAGGCCGGGATCCTCGACCCGCAGGGGATCGCCGTCGAGCGTGCGCTGCCGGCGCTGGGCTTCTCCGGCGTCGCCAACGTCCACGTCGGGCGGCTCGTCGAGCTCGACGTCGAGGACGTCTCGCAGCTCGACGCGATGTGCCAGAAGCTGCTCGCCAATCCGCTCGTCGAGGACTACGAGATCCTCGAGCAGAGCACGCACGCGTGACCCGCTTCGGCGTCCTTCGCTTCCCCGGCACCTGCGACGACGATGAGGCGCTGGCCGCGTGCGAGCTCGTCGGCGACGGCGTGATGCTGTGGCACGGCGACAGCGACCTGCAGGGCGTCGACGCGATTGTCGTCCCCGGCGGCTTCTCCTACGGCGACTACCTGCGCTGCGGCGCGATCGCGCGCTTCTCGCCGGCGATGGCGTCGGTGGTCGAGTTCGCCCGCGACGGCGGCCCGGTGCTCGGCATCTGCAACGGCTTTCAGATCCTCTGCGAGGCCGGCCTGCTGCCCGGCGCGCTGTTGCCCAACATCGGGCTGCGCTTCATCTGCCACCAGGCCGACATCGAGGTCGAGCACGCCGACACTCCGTTCACGCAGGCCTGCGAAGCCGGCGAGCTGCTGTCGATCCCGGTCAAGCACCACGACGGCCGCTTCTACGCGCCGCCCGAGCAGCTCGAAGCGCTCGAGGCCAACGGGCAGGTCGTCTTCCGCTACGTCGGCGACGCCCCGAACGGCTCGTCGAACGGGATCGCCGGCGTCTGCAACGAGCGGCGCAACGTCGTCGGCTTGATGCCGCACCCCGAGCACGCCGTGCTGCCGCTGCACGGATCCGAGGACGGCCTGAAGCTGTTCGCATCCGCCGCGCAGGTGCCGGCCGGTGTCTGACACGGCCACCCCGTTTCGGGGACAGGCGATCCCCGGCGTCGAGCAGGCCGTCGCGCTCGGGCTGACGCGCGACGAGTACGCGCTCGCCTGCGACAAGCTCGGCCGCGAGCCGAACGAGGTCGAGCTGGCGATGTTCAGCCTCCTGTGGAGCGAGCACTGCGGCTACAAGCACTCGAAGAAGCTGCTGCGGACGCTGCCGACCGAGAGCGAGCGGATGGTGATGGGCCCGGGCGAGAACGCCGGTGCCGTCGACATCGGCGACGGTTGGGTCGTGGCGTTCAAGGTGGAGTCGCACAACCATCCGAGCGCCGTCGAGCCGTTCCAGGGCGCGGCCACCGGCGTCGGTGGGATCCTCCGCGACATCTTCGCGATCGGCGCCCGGCCGATCGCCGTGCTCGACTCGCTGCGATTCGGCGAGCCGGGTTCGGAGCGGACGCGCTACCTGCTCGACCACGCCGTCGCCGGCATCGGCCACTACGGCAACAGCGTCGGCGTCGCGACGATCGGCGGCGAGGTCTACTTCGAGGCGCCGTACGAGACGAACTGCCTCGTCAACGCGATGGCGCTCGGCCTCGCTCGGCGCGAGGACATGATCCGCTCCGCCGCCGCGGGCCCCGGCAACGCGTTGATCCTGTTCGGCGCGACGACGGGCCGCGACGGGATCGGCGGCGCCTCGGTGCTCGCGTCGGCCGAGCTCGGCGAGGGCGAGGAGTCGAAGCGGCCGACCGTCCAGGTCGGCGACCCGTTTGCCGAGAACAAGCTGATCGAGTGCTCGCTGGAGCTGCTCGAGCGCGGGTTGCTCGTCTCGTTGCAGGACCTCGGCGCCGCCGGGCTCACCTCGAGCGCGTCGGAGATGGCGAGCGCCGGCGGCGTCGGCATCGACCTCGACGTCGCCCGCGTGCCGCTGCGCGAGGCGGACATGGCGCCGTTCGAGATCATGGTCTCCGAGTCGCAGGAGCGGATGCTCTGCGTCGCCGAGCCGGCGCGTGTCGACGAGGTGCTCGCGGTCTGCGTGAAGTGGGAGGTGTCTGGCGCCGTGATCGGCGAGGTCACCGGCGGCGACGCGCTGCGGGTCCTCCAGGGTGGCGTCGTCGTCGGCGACGTCCCGGTCGCCGCGCTCGTCGACGACTGTCCGCTCTACGACCTCGCGCCGGAGGCACCCGCGGCGCCGCTCTACGACCCGCCGGAGGCGACGCTCGCCGCCGGCACGTCCGTGCGGGAAACGCTGCTCGCGCTGCTGGCCTCGCCGAACATCGCGTCACGCCGGCCGTTGTTCGAGCAGTACGACTGCCTCGTCGGTGCCCGCACGGCGCGGCGCCCCGAGCAGGCCGACGCCGCCGTGCTGGCGATGCCGACCGGCGCCGGCATCGCGATCTCGATCGACGGCTCCGGCCGCCGCGTCGCGATCGACCCCTACCGCGGCACGATCGAGGCGGTGCTCGAGTGCGCGGCGAACCTCGCATGCGTCGGCGGCGATCCGCTCGGCCTGACCAACTGCCTGAACTTCGGCAACCCGGAGAAGCCGCACATCGCCTGGCAGCTGAGCGAGTCGGTCCGCGGCCTCGGCGACGTCTGCCGCGCGCTCGACGTGCCGGTCGTCGGCGGCAACGTCTCGCTCTACAACGAGGGCGCCGACGGCCCGATCTACCCGACGCCGGTGGTCGGCATGGTCGGTGAGCTGCCCGATCCGCTCGCCGCCGGCCAACTCGGCTTCTCGCGCGAAGGCGACGTCGTCGCCCTCGTCGGCTGGGACGCGACGCCGCCGCTGGCCGGCTCGGAGCTGGCGAAGCTGCGCGGCGAGCCGCTGCCGAGCGAGCTGCCCGCGACCGACATCGCGGAGATCGCGGCGGTGCACGCCGCGATCCGCGACGCGGTTCGCGCGCGAGACCTCTCGTCGTGTCACGACATCGCCGAGGGCGGTCTGCTCGTCGCCGTCGCCGAGGCGGCGCTGGCCGGCGCGATCGGTGTGCGGCTGACGCTCGATGATCTCGACGAGGCGCGACTGTTCGGCGAGCTGCCGGGCGGCTTCGTCGTCTCGGGCGACGCTGCCGCGATCGATCGCCTCGAGCAGCGCGTCGCGCTACAGCGGATCGGCAGCGTCGGCGGTGACGCGCTCGTGCTCGGCGACGAGACGTGGTCGCTCGGCGAGCTCCGTGCCGCGCACGGCGCGCTCGCCACGCTGTTTCCGTAGCCGGCCTGGCCCGCGCGCGAAGGTATCGTCGAGGGATGCCCGCGCTCGGCGATCTCGACGTGTTCGGCCTCTGCCTCGGCGGCAACACCTTCGGCTGGACCAGCGACGAGGCAGAGTCGTTCGCCGTGCTCGACGCCTACGTCGCGGCGGGTGGCAACTTCATCGACACGGCCGACGGCTACTCGTTCTGGGTGCCGGGCCACGGCGGCGGCGAGTCCGAGACGGTGCTCGGCAACTGGATGGCCGCCCGCGGCAACCGCGACGAGCTGGTCATCGCGACGAAGGTCGGCCAGTACCCGGGCCTCGAGGGCACCGGGGCGGCCACGGTCCGCGCTGCCGCCGAGGCGTCGTTGCGGCGCCTGCAGACCGATCGCATCGACCTCTACTACGCGCACATCGACGACGAGAAGACGCCGATCGCCGAGACGCTCGGCGCCTTTGACGCGCTCGTCCGCGAGGGCAAGGTGCGCGAGATCGCCGCGTCGAACTTCTCGGCGGCGCGGCTGGGCGAGGCGCTTGCGACATCCGACCGCGAGGGCTTCGCCCGCTACGTCGGCCTGCAGACGCACTACAACCTCGTCTTCCGCGACGAGTACGAGGGCGCGTTGCGCGACCTCTGCGCGGCGGAGGGCGTCGCGTGCCTGCCGTTCTGGGCGCTCGGCAGCGGCTTCCTCACGGGCAAGTACCGCCGCGACGGCAGCGGCGGCGAAGGCTTTCGCGCGCAGATGGCCGGACGCTACGCGGAGGGCACGGGCTTCGACGTCGTCGACGCCGTCGAGCGGATCGCCGCCGACCGTGGCGTGCCGATGGCCGCCGTCGCGCTCGCGTGGCTTTCGGCGCAGCCGACGGTCGCGACGCCGCTGGCCAGCGCGCGGACGGTGCAGCAGCTCGGTGAGCTGCTGCCGTTCCTCGGGCTCGAGCTGAGCGGCGACGAGCTCGCGCGGCTCGACACCGCCCACGCCGGGTAGCGATCGCCGATGGCTCGCGTAGGCCGCCTCGAGGTCTCGGCGCTGTGTCTCGGAGGCAACGTCTTCGGCTGGACGCTCGACGAGTCGGAAGGGTTCGCGATTCTCGACGCGTATCTCGACGCCGGCGAGAACTTCATCGACACCGCCGATTCGTATCCGCCACGCGCTTCAGGGCTGCCGCCCGGTGCGTCGGAGGCGATCATCGGCTCCTGGATGGCCGCGCGCGGCGTTCGCGACGACATCGTGGTCGCGACGAAGGTCGGTAACCGCGAAGGGCTGTCGCCGGCGCGAGTCCGCGCGGGGGCCGAGGCTTCGCTCCGGCGTCTGCGGACCGATCACATCGACCTCTACTACGCGCACAGGGACGATCCGGACACGCCGCTCGAAGAGACGCTCGGCGCGTTCGACGCGCTGGTCCGCGACGGGCTCGTGCGCGAGGTCGGGCTGTCGAACTACAGCGCCGAGCGGCTCGAGCAGGCGCTTGCGATCGTCGAGCGTGAGGGATACGCGCCGATCGCCGCGCTGCAGCCGCACTACAACCTCGTCGAGCGTGCCTACGAGCACGAGCAAGGCCCGATCTGCCTGCGCGAGGGAATCGCGTGCGTGCCGTACGCCGGGCTCGCCAGTGGATTCCTCAGCGGCAAGTATCGCGCCGGGCACACGGTCGACAGCGTCCGCGCGAGCCGTGCGTCGGCGTACCTGGAGCACGCCCGTGCGTTGCGTGCACTGGAGGCGCTCGACGTGATCGCGCGCCCACCCGACGCGACGGTGGCGGCGGTGGCCCTGACCTGGCTCGCGGAGCAGCCGAGCGTCGTCGCTCCGATCGCGAGCGCGCGAACATTGGAGCAACTGGAGGAGCTGCTGCGGTTCAAGGAGCTGACGCTCACCGCGGTGCAGCTCGACCTGCTCGACTCCGCGTCCTAGCGCCGCGGTGCCCAGGGAACGGGCCACCGGGCCTCGACGCTAGACTCGCAGGCGTCGCCGCCATGCAGTCATCGACTCCCCTCGATCAGCGCGACGGACCTCGCGATGAGTGCGGCGTCTTCGGGATCTACGCCCCGGAGCACGACGTCTCGCGGCTGACGTACTTCGCCCTGTTCGCGCTCCAGCATCGCGGCCAGGAGTCGGCGGGGATCGCCGCCAGCGACGTCGGCGGCCACATCATGACCCTGCGCAACCAGGGCCTCGTCAGCCAGGTCTTCACCGAGCACGACCTGCGGACGCTCGCCGGTGACTTCGCGATCGGCCACGTGCGCTACTCGACGACCGGGTCGAGCGCGTGGGAGAACTCGCAGCCGGTTCATCGCTCGGCGGGCGAGGGCGGCAACCACCGCGAGATCGCGCTCGCGCACAACGGCAACCTCGTCAACGCCGTCGAGCTGCACGCGGAGCTGCGCGCCGCCGGCGTCACGTTCCGCTCGACCTCGGACTCGGAGATCATCGCGGCGCTTCTGGCGACGCATCAGGGCGACTCGGTCGAGGACGCCGTCGCCGAGATGATGCCACGGCTGCAGGGCGCCTACTCGACGGTGATCATGACCCGCGACCGCGTCGTCGCCTTCCGCGATCCGCACGGCCTGCGCCCGCTCGTGATCGGCCAGATCGGCGACCGCTACTGCGTCGCCAGCGAGACCTGCGCGCTCGACATCATCGGCGCCAAGCCGCTGCGCGAGGTCGAGCCCGGCGAGATCGTCTCCCTGACCGACAAGGGGATCAAGACGCGGATGGGCGTCGCCGGCGCCCGCAAGGCGTTCTGCGTCTTCGAGTACATCTACTTCGCTCGCCCCGACTCGGTGATGGCGGGGCATTCGCTGCAGCGGGCGCGTGGCCGGATGGGCGAGATCCTCGCCCGCGAGGCACCGGCGCCGAGCGCCGAGCTCGTGATCGCCGTGCCTGACTCCGGCAACCCCGCGGCACGCGGCTTCGCCCGCGCCAGCGGCCTGCCGACCGACGACGGCTTCGTCAAGAACCGCTACGTCGCGCGGACGTTCATCCAGCCCGGCCAGGAGCTGCGCAAGCACGGCCTGCGGATGAAGTTCAACCCGCTGCCGGAGATCGTCGGTGGCAAGAAACTGGTCGTCGTCGACGATTCGATCGTGCGCGGCAACACGACGCGTCAGATCGTGCAGATGCTGCGCGATGCCGGCGCGCTCGAGGTCCACATGCGGATCAGCGCGCCGCCGATCCAGCACCCGTGCCACTACGGCATCGACATGTCGACGCGCGAGGAGATGATCGCCCACGGCCGCTCCGTCGACGAGATCGCCGCCGAGCTCGGCTGCGACTCGCTCGCCTACATCTCGCTCGCGGGCGTCTACGAGGCCGTCGGCGTCACGCGTGACGAGCACTGCGACGCCTGCTTCTCGGGCGAGTACCCACTCGCCAGCGGCAGCGGCGACGACAAGTACGCGTTTGAGCTGCCCCTCAGTAACGTCGTCTGAAGGTCGTCGCTTGCGACGACCTTAGGACGAAACCCCAATCTCGTTCGGGCGCGAACCGCGGCCGTTTGACCGCCGGGGCCGTCGCTAAGGTCGCCCCCGATGGACCTGCACGCAGCACTCTCCGAGCACTTCGGATTCGAAGCCTTCCGCCCCGGCCAGGAGGAGGCCGTTCGCGCCGCCGTCGACGACCGCGACGCGCTCGTCGTCATGCCGACGGGCGCCGGCAAGTCGGTCTGCTACCAGCTGCCCGCGCTGATCCGCGACGATCTGACGCTCGTCGTCTCGCCGCTGGTGTCGCTGATGAAGGACCAGGTCGACGCGCTGGAGCGGATCGCTCCCGGGCGGGTCGGCCTCGTCAACGCGCAACAGGACGCGGCGACGAACGCACGCGCGCTCGAGCTGGCGCGCGACGGCTCGCTGCGGCTGCTCTACGTCGCTCCCGAGCGCTTCGGCGCGCCGGGCTTCCTCGAGGCCGTCGAGGGCCGCGTCGGGCTGTTCGTCGTCGACGAGGCCCACTGCGTGTCGCAGTGGGGCCACGACTTCCGGCCCGACTACTTTCGTCTCGCCGACGCCGCGCGCTACCTCGGCGCGCGCTGCATCCTCGCCTCGACCGCGACGGCGACTCCGGTCGTCGCCAAGGACATCGAGACGCGGCTCGGCCTGCGCGAACCGGTCCGCGTCGCGACCGGCTTCGATCGCCCGAACCTGTCGTTCGCGGTCGCCCGCTGCACGACGACGAAGGTCAAGCACCGCCGCATCGCCGAGGCGCTGGCACGTCCCGGAGCGACGCCGGCGATCGTCTACGCAGGCACGCGGGCCGGCGTCGAGCGCCTCGCCGCCAAGCTCAGCGATGAGCTCGGCCAGGAGGTCGTCGGCTACCACGCGGGCCTTCCGCGCGAGGCTCGTGCCACGGCGCAGCGGCGGTTCATGGACGGCGAGGTCGACGTCGTCGTCGCGACCAACGCGTTCGGCATGGGAATCGACAAGGCGAACGTGCGGACGGTCGTACACGAGAGCGTGCCGAGCTCGCTCGAGGCCTACTACCAGGAGGCCGGCCGCGCCGGCCGCGACGGCCTGCCGGCGACGGCGCTGCTGTTCGCCGAGGGCCGCGACAAGGGCCTGCACGTGTTCTTCATCGAGCGCGGCGAGGTCGCCGACGCGCAGATCGACCGCGTCGCCGAGGCGCTCCAGCTGCGCGGCGCCGACGGCCGCTACGACCTCGGCCTGTCGGAGCTCGCCGCCGACCAGGACGAGCTCGAAGCCGTCAAGGCGGTCGTCGGGCACCTTGCCCAGGCGGGCGTGATCCGCCCCTCGCCGTCACCGCCCGACCGGCTTCGCGGTCGCCTTACGGCGCCGTTCGACGGTCGTGCGCGGGCGCTCTGCCGCACGCTCGCCGCCGAGGGCACGCGCGTGCGCTGGCGCCAATACCGCGCGATCTGGGCCTACGTCGAGGGCGACGGTTGTCGCCGCGACACGATCCTGCGCCATTTCGGCGATCCGGTCGCGGGCGCGCCGACGGTCCCGTGCTGCGACGTCTGTGCGCCCGAGCTGGCGCCGGCGGCCGCACCCGCTCGCAGTAGGAACGGCGCGCCCGTCGGTGACCTCGACGACGCGATCGTCGAGGTCGTCCGCAGCGCCGAGCCGGCGTGTGGGCGCACGCGCGTGGTCGAGATCCTCCGCGGTGGCCGTTCGCGGAAGCTGCTCGAGCACAGCTACGACGGCCTGCCCGCCTACGGCGCCTTCGATCACCTGACCGGCCCGGAGCTGCTCGACCGCGTCGACGGGCTGATCGCCGCCGGCCGCCTGCAGTCGACCGGCGGCGCGTACCCGAAGCTGATGCTGGCCGGAGGGTGAGCGGCGCCGGCGCGATGCGCGTCGCGGTCCTCGTCTCCGGCTCGGGCACGAACCTGCAGGCGCTGCTCGACAGCGTCCACGGGAACGAGGTCGAGATCGTCGCCGTCGCGTCCGACCGGCCGGACGCGCTCGCCCTCGTGCGGGCACGGGAGCGCGGCGTCGTCACGCGGACGTTCCCGCGTGACGCCTACGCCGATCGCGACGCGCGCGACGCCGCGATGGCCGCGTGGCTCGAGACGCTCGGCACCGAGCTCGTCGTCCTCGCCGGCTACATGCAGCTGCTGACGCCGGCGTTCCTCACGCACTTCCCGAACCGGGTGATCAACGTCCATCCGTCGTTGCTGCCGGCGTTTCCCGGCGTGCGCCCGATCGAGGACACCGTCGCCGCCGGCGCGACGGTCAGCGGCGTCACGGTGCACCTCGTCGACGAAGGCGTCGACACGGGCCCGATCCTGGCACAGGAGCAGGTCGAGATCGCGGGGCTGGGAACGCGCGACGAGGTCCACCAGAAGTTGCGGCCGATCGAGCACCGGCTGCTGCCCGAGGTCGTGCGCCGCTTCGCGCGCGGCGAGCTCGGCTAGCTCGACGAGTCTGGCGCCGCCCGCTCGTCGCCGATCGCACCGTCCTCGGCCTCGCCGAGGTGACGCGCCTCCGCGGCGCGGTCGGCGAGCAGCTCACGCGCCTCCTCGAGCTGGTCGTCGAGGCGCTGCTTGCGCTCCTCGAGCTCGTCGCCGAGGCGCTCGAGCGCGCGGTCGGGATCGTCGTCGGTGCGCATGGCCCGAGGGTTCCCGGCCACCCCGGTGTTTATGCTCGCGGGCGATGCCCGAAGAGACCGAGCCGCTTCCCGTCGACCCGGTCGAGCCGGGTGGAACCCCGATCCGCCGCGCGCTGCTGTCCGTCTCGGACAAACGCGGGATCGTCGACTTCGCGCGCGGGCTGGCCGAGCTCGGCGTCGACCTCGTCTCGACGGGCGGCACGGCGAAGGAGCTCCGCGAGGCCGGGCTCACGGTCGAGGCGATCGAGGACTTCACCGGCTTCCCCGAGATCATGGACGGGCGCGTCAAGACGCTGCACCCGAAGCTCTACGCCGGCCTACTCGCCGTGCGCTCCGACGCCGGCCACCTCGACGCCGCGCGTGAGCACGACGTCCGCTTCGTCGACCTCGTCTGCGTCAACCTCTACCCGTTCGAGCGAACGGCCGGGACCCGCGGCGTCAGCGAGGCCGAGATCATCGAGAACATCGACATCGGCGGCCCGACGATGATCCGCGCCGCGGCGAAGAACCACGCCTACGCCGTTCCCGTCGTTCGACCCGAGTCCTACGACGCGATCCTCGAGGAGCTGCGCTCGTCGGGGGCGATGTTGTCGATGCCGACGCGCGAGAACCTCGCCGCCGAGGCGTTTGCGCTGACCGCCCGCTACGACACCGCGATCTCGCGCTGGTTCGCCGAGAAGTCCGAGGACTTCCCGGCGTTGCTGACGCGCGCGTACGAGAAGGTCATCGACCTGCCGTACGGCGAGAACCCGCACCAGCGCGCCGCGTACTACCGCCAGATCGGCCAGCGCGTGCACGTGCTCTCGCTCGTACGCCAGCACCAGGGCAAGCAGCTCTCCTACAACAACCTGCTCGACCTCGACTCGGCACGCGGGCTGGTCGGGGAGTTCGAAGTCCCGGCGTGCGTGATCGTCAAGCACAACAACCCTTGTGGCGTCGCGCTGGGCGCGACCCCGTTGGAGGCGTACAGCCGCGCCTTCGCCTGCGATCCGATCAGCGCCTTCGGCGGCATCATCGCGCTCAACCGGCCGGTCGACGGCGAGCTCGCGGAGTTGATCTCGAAGCAGTTCCTCGAGGTCCTGTTCGCGCCCGGCTACGACGACGCGGCGCTCGCGGTGCTGGCGGAGAAGCCCAACGTCCGCGTGCTGCAGGACGACGAGCGGCGGGCGCAGGTCGGCGGCGAGCCCGAGATCAAGCAGGTCACCGGCGGGCTGCTCGTGCAGGATCGCGACAGCGGCGCGCAGGAGCGGTCCGAGCTGGAGGTCGTCAGCGCACGCCAGCCGACCGACCAGGAGTGGAGCGACATGCTCTTCAGCTGGCGCGTCTGCAAGCACGTGCGCTCGAACGCGATCGTGCTCGCGCACGAGCTGACGACCGTCGGCGTCGGTGCCGGCCAGATGAGCCGTGTCGACTCGGTCCGCCTCGCGGTCGAGAAGGCGCAGGATCCCGGCGCGCTGCGCGGCGCCTCGCTCGCCTCCGACGCGTTCTTCCCGTTCGCCGACGGACCCGAGCTGGCGATCGCCGCCGGCATCACCGCGGTCATCCAGCCGGGCGGCTCGGTGCGTGACGGTGAGGTCATCGCCGCCGCCGACGCGGCCGGCGTCGCGATGGTGCTGACGCGCCGCCGCCACTTCCGCCACTGACGACGGCGATTCCCCTGCACAGCGCGCATCCGTCCGGCGCCGCGCCGACACTGCCCGGCTTCGTGACCGTTCCGCACCTCGCCTTCGCCGCTTCGTGACCGCCCTTCGCGGCTGGCAGCAGCGCGCGCTCGAGCGCTTGACGAGCTGGGACGAGGGCTCGTTCCTGCTCAACGCCGCACCGGGGGCGGGCAAGACGCGGCCGTCGATCGAGCTCGCGCTCGGGCTGCTGCGCGGCGGCGCCATCGACCGCGTCGCGATCGTCTGCCCGACGGGCCCGCTGACCCGTCAGTGGGCCCGTGCGGCCGGGCAGCTCGGGCTGCACCTCGCGCCCGACGCGCCGAACCTCCGCCCGCCCGGCGACTTCCAGGGGGTCGCCGTCACCTACGCCCGCGTCGCGAGCTCGCCGGCCGCGTTCGCGCGCAGCTGCACGGCGGGGACGCTGGTCGTCGCCGACGAGGTCCATCACCTCGGTGACGAGCTCGCGTGGGGGCAGGGCTTCGGTGAGGCGTTCGCCCAGGCCGGCCGCAAGCTGCTGCTGTCGGGAACGCCGTTTCGCTCCGACGCCACGCCGATCCCCGGGGTCGCCTACGGCGCCGACGGCGTCGCCCGGCCGGACTTCAGCTACGGCTACGACGACGCCGTGCGCGACGCGATCTGCCGCCCGGTCACGTTCATCCCCTTCGACGGCACGCTGCAGTGGCGCAGCGGCGACACCGTCGTCGAGTCGGGCTTCGACGACGTGTTGACGGGGCGCGAGGCGTCACGCCGCTACCGGACGGCGATCTCGACCGAGTTGGAGAACGGCCTGCCGCGGATCCTCGCCGAAGCACACGCGCGGCTGCAGCAGGTCCGCGCCGCGGGCCACCGCGACGCCGGCGGTCTGGTCGTCGCGGCCGACGGCGAGCACGCGGCGCGGGTGGCGAAGGTGCTGCGCGAGATCAGCGGCGAGGCGCCGACGGTCGTCGTCCACACCGATGCCCGCGCACACGACAAGCTCGACACGTTCCGCCGCTCGTCGGCGCGCTGGATCGTCGCCGTCAACATGGTCAGCGAGGGCGTCGACATCCCGCGGCTGCGCGTCGGCGTCTACGCGACGGCCGCGAAGACGGCGCTCGTGTTCCGCCAGATCGTCGGCCGCTTCGTGCGTGTCATCCCGGGTCGTCCGCTGGAGCCGAGCTGGCTGTACCTGCCGGCCGACCCGGTGCTGCGCGGCCACGCCGCCGACGTCGAGCGCGAGCTGCTGCACGTCCTGCGGCCGCCGGGGGAGAGCGACGGGCTGCTCGAGGAGCCACCCGAGCGCCGTGAGACGGAGCGCTCCGAGGCTCCCGACTTCGTGCCGCTGGCGGCCGATGTCGCGCCGCAGATGGCGCTGTTCGGCGGTGGCCCGGCGCCGCCGCCGGCCGCTGCCGCGCCAACGGCACCTGTCGCCGCGTCCGCCGAGGCGCAGGCTCCGCAGGTCTCCGCGTTCGAGCGCCGCAAGCGCCTGCGCGAGGATCGCCGGCGCCTCGTCGCCGACCTCGGACGGCGGGACGGCCGCCCGCACGCCGAGATCAACGCCTGGCTGAATCGCGAGACAGGGGTCGCGCGCGTCGGCGAGGCGACGATCGAGCAGCTCGAGCGCTCCGTCGACCTGCTGTTCGGGGCACTGCGCTCGGCGCAGTCAGGCCGGCGGCGCGCGGCACGCTGACGGCGGGCGCCGTTTGTTGAGTTATCTCGTCATCCAGGTTTAGGTATGCCATAATCTGAACTTGTGCAGAAGCTGACACGGCGCAGGCTGATCGCCGCCGGTGTGCCACTCGTCGGCGCGGCCACCGCGGGACTCCATGCGGTGATCCCTCATTCGCACCCGTGGGACAGCGACGCGCATGCCGCCGAAGCCCCTGGCTCCCACGCCGGCCACGACGCGACCACGGACGGAGGCCACGCGAGCTTCCGTGACGGCGCGACCGTCGACCACCGCGCCAACGGCTTCGACCCGCACGAGGTCTTGCGCGACTTCGACTGGGGCAAGACGCGCCGTCTCGCGTCCGGCCGTGTGCTGCGCGAGTGGACGCTCGCGGCCTACGACAAGGAGATCGAGGTCGCGCCCGGCGTCAGCTTCGCCGCGTGGACCTACAACGGGCGGATCCCCGGGCCGACGCTGCGCTGCCGCGAGGGCGAGCGGCTGCGGATCACGTTCGCCAACGCCTCGGCGCATCCGCACACGATCCACTTCCACGGCGTCCACCCCGCCGAGATGGACGGCGTGCCGGGCATCGGCGCCGGCCAGATCGCGCCGGGCGGCAGCACGGTCTACGAGTTCGACGCGCTTCCCGCGGGGCTGCACCTCTACCACTGCCACGTGCGGCCGCTGGCCGAGCACATCGCCAAGGGCCTCTACGGCGCCTTCATCGTCGACCCCAAGGACGGCCGTGAGGACGCCGACGAGATGGTGATGGTGATGAACGGCTTCGACACCAACTTCGATCGCGCGAACGAGATCTACGCGGCGAACACGATCGGCTTCGCCTACATGGACAAGCCGATCGCGGTCAAGCAGGGGGAGTTGATCCGCCTCTACATCGTCAACGTGCTCGAGTACGACCTGATCAACTCGTTCCACCTGCACGGCAACCTGTTCGACTACTTCCCGACGGGGACCGGGAAGCAGCCGTCCGAGCTGACCGACACGGTGATGCTCTGCCAGGGCCAGCGCGGGATCGCCGAGTGGCGCTTCGCCCACCCGGGGAAGTACATGTTCCACGCGCACCAGTCGGAGTTCACCGAGCTCGGCTGGCAGGGCTTCTTCGAGGCCGCGTGATGGACGCGCACGCCGCCGCCGATCGCGATCTCAGGGAGGGGCCGTTCGGCCGAGTGCCGGCGTGGCTGCTGGGCCTGGTCCCGCTGCTCCTGATCGCCCTCGCCGTCGGAGCGTTCGCCGCACTCGACGGTCCAGGTCTCGGCGAGCGCCGCGGCCCGCCGGTCGAACAGCTCGTCGTCGAGAAGACGAAACTCGAGCCGGGCGTGATCGAGCTGACCGTCCGCAACGACGGCGCCGACGCGGTGTCGATCGCGCAGGCGCAGGTCAACGACGCCTACGTGCAGTTCTCCGGCGCCACCGAGGCCGTCGGCCGGCTGGCGACGACGACGGTGCGGATCGCCCATCCGTGGGTCGAGGGCGAGGCCTACGAGGTCGTGCTGCTGACGTCCTCCGGAGGCACGATCGCGCACGAGATCGCGGCCGCCGTCGAGACGCCGTCGGCCGACCTGTCGTTCTTCGGGCTGATGGCACTGCTCGGCATCTACGTCGGTGTGATCCCGGTCGCCCTCGGGATGCTCTGGCTCCCCTGGGTGCGGCGGGTCCCGCCGGCCTGGCTGCGCGGGCTGATGGCGGTGACCGTCGGGCTGCTGGTCTTTCTCGCGATCGACGCGATGCTCGAAGGCTTCGAGCTCGCGGGAGAGGGCTCGCAGGCGTTCGGCGGCGCCTCGCTGGTGCTGATCGGCGCTGTGGCCTCGTTCCTGCTGCTGACCGGCGTCACGCGTTGGCTGACGGATCGCCAGCGGACCGCCGCGAAGGCGGGCGCCTCCGGCACGACGCTGGCGACGATGGTCGCGATCGGCATCGGCCTGCACAACCTCGGCGAGGGCGTGGCGATCGGCGCGGCCTACTCCGCCGGAGCACTGGCGCTGGGAGCGTTCCTGGTCGTCGGCTTCGCGCTGCACAACACGACCGAGGGGCTGGCGATCGTGGCTCCGATCGCGCGCCTGCGGCCGTCGCTGGGCCGGCTGGCGCTGCTCGGCCTGATCGCGGGCGCGCCCGCCGTGCTCGGCGCCTGGATCGGCGCGGCGGCGTTCAACTCGTCGCTCGCGGCGTTCCTGTTCGGCTTCGGCGCCGGCGCGATCGTCCAGGTCATCGTGCAGCTCGCGCCGTCGCTGCGCGACCGGCAGCAGCGGACGCTGCATCCCGGCTCCGTCGCCGGGTTGCTGGCCGGCCTCGCGCTGATGTTCGCGACGGGCCTGCTCGTCAGCGTCTGATCGCGGCCGGCGCCGCGATGCCCCCGCCAGGGCTCGAACCTGGGACCGTCGGATTAAAAGTCCGCTGCTCTACCAACTGAGCTACAGGGGCTGGGTGCGCCGTACGGTAACGGCGGTCGGGCCTAGAATGGGCGACCCCGCCCCCATGGTGTAGCGGTTAGCACGGCAGCCTTTCACGCTGTTAGCGGGGGTTCGATTCCCCCTGGGGGTACTGGCGCCCCGGCGTCGCGGGCGGTTAGCTCAGCTGGTCAGAGCGCCTGCCTTACAAGCAGGAGGTCCCCGGTTCGAGCCCGGGACCGCCCATTCGCGGCCATCGTGCAGACGGGCCTGCTGTTTAGTGGGCCGCGGTTGATCGTTTGGCGCTCATGATTCGGGGAACTCTGGATGAATGGCGCATGAGGTTCGATGCGAGATGTGTGGAACGGTCGTCGATCCCGACGGCCGTGGGGTTGTCCGTGCCGTCGAACAGGTCGCGCTCAGCCCGTCGCGCGTCGTCGACGGGTCCGAGGTGGTCTTTCACGCGGCCTGCTATCCGGTCAGGCACCCCGGCTATCGCCGCATCGACACAGCCCCGGCGATGGCGCAGCACAGCCGAGGGCGCTGACTCCGGGCCTCAGCGCCGGCGCTTGAGCTGGATGCCCTCGAGTACGTGGGCGACTCGCTCGCAGGCGTCGACCGCCGCCTCGAGCGACTCGAAGATGTCCTTCCAGCGGATCACGACCATCGGGTCGATGCCGTTGACGAACAGCGACGCGATGCCGTCGCGGCTGATCCGGTCGCCCTCGTTCTCGAGCCGGTGGATCTCGACCAGATGTGGCGACATGTCGGCGCCGGTGCGGAGCGCCCGCAGCGCCGTGGCGACCTGCTCGGCAGCGCCGACGAGGACCTCCGCGAGCGCGTCGGCCTGCTCCATCGGCGCCTCGACGCCGTACACGCCGAGCGTGTCGCCGGTCTGCTCGGCGAAGTCGACGATGTCGTCGAGCGCCGTCGCCAGCAGATAGCCGTCGGTCGTGTCGAACGGCCGGCTCGGGCGGCGTGAGAAGCGCGGCCAGGGACGGTTGAGCCGGTAGATGACATCGTGCGTGACCCGGTCGCACTCCTGCTCGCAGAGCACAAGGTCGTGCACGAGGTGGGCACGCTCGGGGTAGTCGGCGAGCAGGTCGCGCAGCAGCAGGCTCGCGCGCTGGACGTTGCGGCCGGACTCCTCGACGAGGTCGCCGAGCTCGCGGTCCTGGCCGCGACCGAAGAGTCCCATCGCGCCGACCCTAGCCCGCGCCGTCGGCCGGGGCGGTGCCCGAGAGCTCCGGCTCGAGGCGATAGCCGAAGCCGACGTGGGTGTGGATGAAGCGCCACTCCGGCAACGCGGTTTCGAGCTTGACGCGCAGCTTGTGCACGTAGACGTCGATCGAGCGATCGCCCTCGCGCAGCGGGCCGCCCCAGACGAGCTGGAAGAGGTCCGCGCGCCGGACGATACGGCTCGGGCGCCGCGCCAGCGCGACGAGCAGGCCGAATTCGCGCACCGACAGCGTCACGGTGTGCCCGCCGGCGACGACGAGCCCGTCGTCGGCCCGGATCTCGAGCTCGCCGACGCGCAGCACCTCGCCCTCGCTGGTCATTTCGGCGGCTTCCATCGCGCTCAAACCATCGTCTCCGCGGACGCGCGAGCAGTTACCGGTCTGTGAAGCCGTCGTGAAGAAGCAGTAAACCGGCGCGCCGCCGCTCGGCGGCCGATGTCGTTCACAAGAAATTCTCAGGCCGTTCACGTGCGGAAAACACGGCCGGTCGTGTCCGGCTTCAAGCTCGCTTCCTCGTCATGGATAACAAGGAGCAGCTGTGAAAACACGTTCATTGATGGTCACGCTCGCCGGCGCCCTCGCGCTGGTGTTCGCCGTGACCGGAGCCGCCTTTGCGGCCTCTTCGATCCGCGGGGGCGGAGCGACGTTCTCAGCTCCGTTCTGGCAGCAGGTCGGGGCCGACTACCAGAAGAAGAGCGGCGACACGATCAACTACGCGGGCGTCGGCTCGGGCGCCGGCATCGCCGGCTTCACCGCAGGCACGTACGACTTCGGCGGCAGCGACGTGCCGATGACGAAGGCCGAGCAGGGCAAGGCCCAGGCCAAGGGCATCGACGTGCTGCACTTCCCGGCGATCCTGGGCGCGATCACGGTCTCGTACAACGTCCCGGGGCTGAAGACCGGCCTCCAGCTTGACGGCCGGACGATCGCGAACATCTTCCTCGGCAACGTCACCAACTGGAACGACGCCGCGATCAAGAAGCTGAACCCGAAGGTCTCGCTCCCGAACCAGGCGATCACCGTGATTCGCCGCTCGGATTCGTCCGGCACCTCGTACAACTTCACCAGCTTCCTCGCGCAGACCAGCGGGGCTTGGCGGAGCGGCCCCGGCGTCGGCAAGACCGTCGTCTGGCCGAAGGGCGTCGGCGCCAACGGCAACCCTGGTGTCGCCGCGGCGATCAAGCAGACGAAGGGCGCGATCGGCTACGTCGAGCTCGCCTTCGCCGTCCAGAACCAGTTCACCTACGCGAGCGTCAAGAACCAGGCGGGCAAGTACATCCCGCCGACGCGCGCGGCGACGGCTGCTGCGGCGACGGGCATCAAGATCCCGCCGACGCTGAAGGTCGCCGTCGTCAACTCGCCGAACAAGGACGCCTACCCGATCTCGGCGGCCTCGTTCGCGATGGTCTACAAGGACCCGTGCAAGGCTGGTCTCGACAGCGGCAAGGCGAAGGCGCTGAAGGCCTTCCTCGAGTACGCGGTCGGCGCAGACGGGCAGAAGACGGCCAAGAAGCTGCTCTACGCCCCGCTGCCCGCCGGTCTGCAGAAGAAGACGCAGACTGCGATCGACACGCTCAAGTGCAACGGAGCCGCGCTCTAGCGCCATCCGTAGGCATAGACGCTGCAACGCGACGGCCGCCTCCGGGCGGCCGTCGCGCGTTGCGGGCGCCTTCACAGTCATTTCACATCGTCGCCACTGATCGGCAACAGCCTTCACGTCACCGAACCGGACACTTCTTTCACCTCATGAACTCTCCCCACACGACCACGAACGCGACGCGCTGATGGCAGCACAGGCCTCGACCGCGGCGCCCCGCAGAGGACTCGATCAGCGCTCACGCTTCGCGCAGATCGCCGATCCGGCGTTTCGCAACACGCTGACGGTGGTCGCGGCGCTGATCCTCGTGATCATCGCCTTCTTCTTCATCTTCCTGATCGCGAAGGCGCGTCCTGCGCTCGCCCACCAGGGCGTGCTCAGCTTCATCTTCACCAACGACTGGAACCCGGGCGCGCAGATCTACGGCGCCTGGCCGCTCGTCGCGGGCTCGCTGATCACCGCCGCGACGGCGCTCGTCATCGGCGTGCCGATCGCGCTCGCCGCCGCGCTGTACATCGGCGAGCTCGCCCCGCGCCGCGTCGCGGCGCCACTGGCGATGCTGGTCGATCTGCTCGCCGCCGTCCCATCGGTCGTCTACGGCCTCTGGGGCATCTTCGTCCTGATCCCCGCGCTGAGGCCGATCGAGCAATGGTTCTCGGACACGTTCTCGTTCCTGCCCTTCGTCGGCGGCAACGTCGCGGGGCCGAACTACTTCATCGCCGGCCTGATCCTCGCGATCATGATCATGCCGATCGTCAGCGCCATCTCGCGCGACGTCATCGCGACGGTGCCTCGCGACCACAAGGAGGCCGCGCTGGCGCTCGGGGCGACCCGCTGGGAGATGCTGCGGATCGCGGTCCTGCCCTATTCGCGCG
Organism: Solirubrobacteraceae bacterium; assembly: GCA_035650375.1. Taxonomy (GTDB): domain Bacteria; phylum Actinomycetota; class Thermoleophilia; order Solirubrobacterales; family Solirubrobacteraceae; genus BP-464. The sequence continues at coordinate 21,230 of DASRHW010000041.1, forward strand.
CCGGGATCGTCGGCGCTTCGATGCTCGGGCTCGGCCGCGCGATCGGCGAGACGATCGCCGTGACGCTGGTCATCGGCAATGCCAGCGTCGTCGGCAGCTCGATCTTCGACCAGGGCTACACGCTGGCGGCCGTCGTCGCCAACGAGTTCGGCGAAGCCGCAGCCGACGACCTGCATACGGGGGCGCTGATCGCGGCCGGTCTCGTCCTGTTCGTGCTCACGCTCGTCATCAACGGAGCGGCGCGCGCGCTCGTCAACCGCGCCGAACGCAAGCAGCTCACCGTCTCGGCGCCTGAGCCGGCTGCGGCCGCGAGCGCAGCGGTGGGCGCATGAGCATCGAGACGCTTCCCCGGATCGCCGCTCGCCGGCGCCGCACAGATCAGATCATGCGGGGGCTGGTCGGCCTCGGCACGCTGATCGCGCTCGTACCGCTGGTGCTCGTCATCTACTACCTGCTCAAGCGCGGGCTCGGCGCCTGGAGCGCGGACTTCTTCACGACCGACCCGACGGGCAACTTCATCGGCGACCAGGGCGGCATCAAGAGCGCGTTGCTCGGGACGATCGAGATCGTCCTGCTCGCCTCGGCGCTGGCGATCCCGATCGGCGTCTCGGTCGCCCTCTACCTCGTCGAGTTCGGCAAGCGGTCGAGGTTCGCCGCCACCGTTCGCTACTTCGTCGACGTGATGACGGGGGTTCCGTCGATCGTCTTCGGTCTCTTCATCTACGTCACGCTGGTGCTCAACGGCTGGCTCGGCTCGTCGTTCGCCGGCTGGAAGGGCGCCGTCGCGCTCGGCCTGCTGATGCTGCCGGTCGTCACCCGCGCCGCGGAGGTCGCGCTCGTCCTCGTGCCGCAGTCGCTGCGCGAGGCGGCGCTCGCCCTCGGCGTACCGCGCTATCGCGTCGTGCTCCGCGTCGTGCTGCCGACGGCACTGCCCGGGATTCTCACCGGAGCACTGCTGGCGGTCGCTCGCGCCGCCGGCGAGACGGCGCCGCTGCTGTTCACGGCGACGATCGTCAAGGACACGTCGTTCAACCTCAACGGCCCGATGAACTCGCTGCCGGTGCAGATCTTCAACGACCTCCAGCAGCCGAGCGACGCGCTCGTGAACCGTGCTTGGGGGGCAGCCCTGACGCTCGTCGCAATGATCCTGATTACCAGCTTGCTCGCTCGCCTCGTGGCGAAAAGGAGTGCCATCCGATGAACCCGGAGACAGAGAACGTGACCGAGATCCCCGAATCGACCGACAGCTCGTCCTCGCCGTCGCCGATTCGTTCGACGCTGGGCGGCGCGACGCAGGACGGAGCTACGGCCACGGTGGCCGGCGAGACGCCCGCATCGCACGCGAAGGGCATCACGATCACCGGCCTCAACGCGTGGTACGGAAGCCAGCACAGCGTCCGCGACTTCACCCTGCCGGTCGCGCGCGGGCAGGTGACGGCGCTGATCGGGCCGTCCGGCTCAGGCAAGTCGACCGTCGTGCGCTGCATCAACCGCATGCACGAGGAGATCCCCGGCGCCCGCGCCGAGGGCAGCGTCATGCTCGACGACGTCGACCTCTACGGTTCCAGCGTCGACGTCGTCGCGGTCCGGCGCGCGATCGGGATGGTGTTCCAGAAGCCGAACCCGTTCCCGACGTTCTCGATCTTCGACAACGTCGCCGCGGGGATCAAGCTCGCCGGCGGCAAGGGCGAAGGCAACATGCGCGACCGGGTCGAGAAGTCGCTGCGCGGCGCGGCGCTCTGGGACGAGGTCAAGGACCGGCTCGGCGAGCCGGGCATCGGACTGTCAGGCGGCCAGCAGCAGCGGCTCTGCATCGCCCGCGCGATCGCGGTCGAGCCCGACGTGATCCTGATGGACGAGCCCTGCTCGGCGCTCGACCCCGGCGCGACGCTCAAGATCGAGGACCTCGTGCACGAACTGAAGAAGGACTACACGATCGCGATCGTCACCCACAACATGCAGCAGGCGGCGCGCGTCGCCGACACGACCTGCTTCATGCTCGACGGCCAGCTCGTCGAGCACGCGCCGACGGAGAAGATCTTCAGCAACCCTGATGACTCTCGCACCGAGGAGTACGTCACCGGGAAGTTCGGCTGATGGCTGAGGGCCGGCCTTCCTTCCAGCTGCAGCTCGCCGAGCTCGAGACGGCGACGCTCGGCGGTCTCGACATGGTCGTCGAGCAGATCGACCGCACGCTCGAGGCGCTCGCGCACCACGACGTCGAGCTGGCGTCGTTCGTGATCGCCGACGACGACCGCATCGACGGCCGCTACCTCGAGGTGCACCAGGGGATCCTCTCGCTGCTCGCGCTGCAGGCGCCCGTCGCGGGCGACCTGCGGCTCGTCGCGGCGCTGCTGCACGTGATCCGCCACGTCGAGCGGATGGGCGATCAGTGCGTGACGATCGCCAAGACGCTGCCGCTGACGGGCAACGAGCCGCCGGTGCGCGAGGAGGTGCTGTCGCGGGTGCTGCGCATGGGCCGCTGCGCGCGCGACGAGGCGCACCAGGCGCGCCGCGCGTTCGCCGATCGCGACGTCGAGCTCGCGATCGACCTCGTCCGCCAGGACCGCGAGATCAACCTCCTCAACCGTGAGATCTTCCGCCTCGCGATCGAGGTCGGCGACGACGCCGACACGCGTGAGTGGGCGATGCACATGACGCTCGTGGCGCGTGCGCTCGAGCGCGTCGGCGACAACGCGGTCGACATCGGCGAGCAGACGGCGTTCGTCGTCACCGGGCTGTTCCGTGAGTTCTCGGACTCGTCGCATCCGTTCGCCGGCACGTCGCTGGGCTGACCGCCCGCAGCGCCCGCCGGTGCGCGGCGATGCTGCTTTACTGTCCTCTGCGCCCGGGGGCGTAGCTCAGTCGGTTAGAGCGCCGGCCTGTCACGTCGGAGGTCGCGGGTTCGAGTCCCGTCGCTCCCGTTGCGGACCTCGCCGCCCGTATGGGCGGCGTTGGTCGTTGTGGGGGCTCGCGAGGTCTCCGGAACCTAATCTGGAGTCGTTCCACACTTTGTGGCACACTCTCCACGTGTCGCCGATCGCCGAGCTCGAGGACCTGTTGCGTGGGGCATCCCTGCGCGTCACGCGGCCTCGGCTGGCGGTGTTGGGGGCGGTGCACGAGCACCCGCATGCCGACACGAATGCCTTGATCGGCCTCGCTCGCGATGAGCTCGGAGCGGTTTCGCAGCAGGCCGTCTACGACGTCCTGCAGGCGCTGACCGAGGCGGGCCTCGTACGGCGCATTCATCCCCCCGGCTCCGTCGCGCGGTACGAGTCGCGCGTCGGCGACAACCACCACCACGTCGTCTGCCGCTCGTGCGGCGCGATCGAAGACGTCGACTGCGCCGTCGGCGACGCGCCGTGCCTGGTCGCCGACGACCATCACGGCTACGCGATCGAAGAGGCCGAAGTCGTCTACTGGGGCGTGTGCCCCGGCTGCTCGGCCGCCCGCAGTTCCTCACCCACGAATGCCTGACCTTGGAAAGGGTTCCCTTGTCTGACAGTCCTGACGCCGTCGTCGGCGAGATGAATGAAGACACGAACGAGGCCGAGGGCCGCTGCCCCGTCGTCCACGGCCGTGCTCCGCATCCGACCCAGGGCGGTGGAAACCGCGGCTGGTGGCCGGACCGCTTGAACCTCAAGATCCTCGCGAAGAACCCCGTGGTGGCGAACCCGCTCGGTGAGGAGTTCGACTACGCCGAGGCGTTCAAGAGCCTTGACCTCGCAGCGGTCAAGAAGGACATCGAGGACCTGCTCACGACCTCGCAGGACTGGTGGCCCGCGGACTACGGCCACTACGGCCCGTTCATGATCCGGATGGCCTGGCACAGCGCCGGCACCTACCGCATCAGCGACGGCCGCGGCGGCGGCGGCACCGGCCAGCAGCGCTTCGCGCCGCTCAACAGCTGGCCCGACAACGCGAACCTCGACAAGGCACGCCGGCTGCTGTGGCCGGTCAAGCAGAAGTACGGCCAGAGCCTGTCGTGGGCTGATCTGATGATCCTCGCCGGCAACGTCGCGCTGGAGTCGATGGGCTTCAAGACGTTCGGCTACGCCGGCGGCCGCGAGGACGTCTGGGAGCCTGACGAGGACGTCTACTGGGGCCCCGAGACGACCTGGCTCGGCGACGAGCGCTACAGCGGCGACCGCGAGCTCGAAGAGCCGCTCGGCGCCGTGCAGATGGGGCTGATCTACGTCAATCCGGAGGGCCCGAACGGCAACCCGGACCCGCTTGCGTCGGCCAAGGACATCCGCGAGACGTTCCGCCGGATGGCGATGAACGACGAGGAGACCGTCGCGCTGATCGTCGGCGGGCACACATTCGGCAAGACCCACGGCGCCGCCGACCCCGACGAGTACGTCGGCCCCGAGCCCGAGGCCGCCCCGCTCGAGATGCAGGGCCTCGGCTGGAAGAACAGCTTTGGCAGCGGCAACGGCACCGCCACGGTCACCGGCGGCCCCGAGGGCGCCTGGACGGCGACGCCGATCGCGTGGGACAACAGCTTTCTCGAGACCCTCTTCGGCTTCGAGTGGGAGCTCACGCACAGCCCCGCCGGCGCAGCGCAGTGGAAGCCCAAGGACGGCGCCGGCGCCGGCACGGTGCCCGACGCACAGGACGCGTCCGTGACACACCAGCCGACGATGCTGACGACGGATCTGGCGCTGCGCTTCGACCCGATCTACGAGCCGATCTCGCGCCGCTTCCACGAGAACCCGGCAGAGCTCGCCGACGCGTTCGCGCGGGCCTGGTTCAAGCTCACCCACCGCGACATGGGCCCGATCGATCGCTACCTGGGGCCGGAGGTGCCGTCCGAGGAGCTGCTCTGGCAGGACCCGGTCCCGGCGGCGACGTCCGAGCCGATCGGCGACGCCGAGATCGCCGTGCTCAAGGGGCAGATCCTGGCCTCGGGGCTGACGGTGCAGCAACTGGTCTCGACCGCGTGGGCGTCGGCCTCGACCTTCCGCGGCAGCGACAAACGCGGCGGGGCCAATGGTGCCCGCATCCGCCTCGTGCCGCAGAACGGCTGGGAGGCCAACGACCCCAACGAGCTCGGGACCGTGCTGCGGACGCTCGAGGGGATCCAGGAGGCGTTCAACGGCTCACAGAGCAAGCAGGTATCGCTCGCCGACCTGATCGTGCTGGCCGGGTCGGTCGCCGTCGAGCAGGCGGCGAGAGCTGCCGGCCACGACGTCGAGGTGCCGTTCACGCCCGGGCGCACGGACGCGTCGCAGGAGCAGACCGACATCGAGTCGTTCGCTCCGCTCGAGCCGACGGCTGACGGGTTCCGCAACTACCTGCGCAGCGGGCATCAGCTGTCGGCGGAGTACCTGCTGGTCGACCGCGCGAACCTGCTGACGCTGAGCGCGCCCGAGATGACTGTGCTCGTCGGCGGTCTGCGGGTGCTCGGCGCCAACCACAAGCAGTCGCCGGTCGGGGTCCTCACCTCGGCGCCGGGGACGCTGACGAACGACTTCTTCGTCAACCTGCTCGACATCGACACGACGTGGTCCTCGACCGGGGACCCGAACGCATTCGAGGCGCGTGACGCGAAGACGGGCGACCTGAAGTGGACCGGCAGCCGCGCGGACCTCGTCTTCGGCTCGAACTCCGAGCTGCGGGCGCTCGCCGAGGTCTACGCGAGCAGCGACGCGAGCGAGCGTTTCGTGGGCGACTTCGTCGACGCCTGGGTCAAGGTCATGGACCTCGGTCGGTTCGACCTGGTCTGACTCCGATGGCGTGCGCGGGAGCGGCTGCGGTCGCTCCCGCGCGTGTCGCCGGACCGGCCAACACGACCGCCCGAGCTGCGATACCCTACGTAGGGTGAAGAAGACCAGCATCTACCTCGAGCCCTCGCTCGACGAGGCGCTGGCCAAGCTCGCGGCCGACGAGGGGCTGACCAAGGCCGAACTGATCCGCCGCCGGCTCGCCGCGAACGTCTCGCGGCCGAAACGGCCAAAGCTCTCCGTTGCGGTGTTCGCCGGCGACGGTCGCTCCGCCGCCGACGCGGCCACGGCCTTCGAGCAGCCCGGAGCCGTCGCGTGAGCGTCGTCCTCGACACGTCGCTGCTGGTCGGCGCCTACGACTCGGCCGCCCCGGAACACGAAGCGTCGGCGCGCTGGTTGCGCGACCTCGACGAGGAGCTCGTCACGACGCCGCTGGCGATCGCCGAGATGGAGTCGATCGTGCGCCGCCGCGGCGGGCTCGACGCGCAGCGCGCGCTGTGGAGCAACCTCGACGCCGGCGCCGTGACCGTGCGCTGGTGGGCAGACGCGATGGACGAGACTGTCGCGATCGCCCGACGCCGCCCGGAGATCAGCCTCGTCGACGCCTCGCTCGTCGCTCTTGCACACCGCGTCCGCACCGACCGCGTCGCGACCTTCGATCACACACACTTCCGCACACTCAAGACCCGCGACGGGAAGCCGTTTCAGATCCTTCCCGCCGATGCCTGACAGACAAAGGACCTCCACCATGGCCGAGCACCCCAACTCCTTCGATGCGCGCGACACGCTCAAGGTCGGCGATCGCGAGCTGACGATCTACCGCCTCGATGCGCTGCAGGCGAAGTACGACGTCGCGCGGCTCCCGTTCTCGCTCAAGATCCTGCTCGAGAACCTGCTGCGGACCGAGGGCAACGGCTCGGTCGAGGCGGCCGACATCGAGGCGCTGGCGACGTGGAACGCGAAGGCCGAGCCGGACGTCGAGATCGCGTTCACCCCGGCCCGCGTCGTGATGCAGGACTTCACCGGTGTGCCCGCGGTCGTCGATCTCGCCGCGATGCGCGACGCGATGGCGGCGCTCGGCGGCGACCCGTCGAAGATCAACCCGCTGGTGCCCGCCGAGCTCGTGATCGACCACTCGGTCCAGGTCGATGTCTTCGGCACCCACGACGCCTTCCGGATCAACGCCGAGAAGGAGTTCGAGCGCAACGAGGAGCGCTACCAGTTCCTGCGCTGGGGCCAGACCGCGTTCGACGGCTTCGCCGTCGTCCCGCCCGACACCGGGATCGTCCACCAGGTCAACCTCGAGTACCTGTCGCGCGTCGTCTTCGTCGACGAAAAGACCGGGGCGGCGTATCCGGACACGCTCGTCGGCACCGACTCGCACACGACGATGATCAACGGCCTCGGCATCCTCGGCTGGGGTGTCGGCGGGATCGAGGCCGAGGCGGCGATGCTCGGCCAGCCGATGTCGATGCTGATCCCGCAGGTGATCGGCTTCAAGCTGCACGGCCAGCTGCCTGAGGGCGCGACCGCGACCGACCTCGT
>DASRHW010000042.1:0-34760 GCA_035650375.1 Solirubrobacteraceae bacterium
GCACGTAGTTCATGATGGCGTCGTCGAAGCGATCACCGCCGATGCGCGCGGAGTTCGCGTACACGATGCCGTTGAGTGACAGCACGGCGACCTCGCTGGTGCCGCCGCCGATGTCGACGATCATCGAGCCGGTCGGCTCCCCCACCGGCAGCCCGGCACCGATCGCGGCCGCCATCGGCTCCTCGATCAGATATGCCTGCCGCGCCCCGGCGTTGAGGCACGCGTCCTCGACGGCGCGCTTCTCGACGCCGGTGACCCCGGAGGGCACGCAGACGACGACGCGCGGGTGCGCCCAGCGGTTCTGGTGCACCTTCTGGATGAAGTGACGGAGCATCTCCTCGGTCACGTCAAAGTCCGCGATGACGCCGTCCTTGAGCGGACGAATCGCCTGGATCGTTCCCGGCGTTCGGCCAAGCATCCGCTTGGCCTCGATGCCGACCGCGTGGACCTCGTTGGTACGTGAGTCGATCGCGACGACGGACGGCTCGGAGAGCACGATGCCACGCCCGCGGACGTAGACAAGCGTGTTCGCCGTGCCGAGGTCGACAGCCATGTCGCGGCCGCCGAAGCCCGTGAGTTGAGAGAAGATTCCCATGCGTGTCGAGGCCGCTACCCCTACGTCACCCCTCTCACGGATGGGATGCCCGTGGCCGGAGCGCGTCCGGAGCGAGTGTACCGAAGCCCGTGAAGCGGCCTGAAAGCAAACTTTCGCCGCAAACTCACGGCTTTATGGACCTGGCGCGATCAGCTGCGGCCACAGCTCGGTCAGCGCCGCGACGGGCAGCCCGACGACGTTGAGGTAGTCCCCGTTGATGCGCTCCACGAGCGCTCCGCCCCGGCTCTGGATCGCGTAGCCACCGGCCCGCCCGCGCCACTCTCCCGACGCCACGTACCAAGCGATCGTCGCCTCGTCGAGCGCGCGGAAGCGGACTTCCGTGACGGCCTCGCCCGTCCGAGCCCCGTCACCGTCGATCACCGCGAAGCCGCTGACGACCTCGTGCGTACGGCCGGCCAGGCGGCGCAGCGTCGCCGCAGCCGCGTCGGCGTCGGCCGGCTTGCCCCAGATCCGATCGTCGATCGCGACGACCGTGTCCACGCCGAGCACGACCACGTCGTCGCCGAGCCCGGCGACCGCGAGGCCGGCCTGTGCCTTGCGCAACGCGTTGCCACGCGCGACGTCGCCCGGCGGCCCGTGCTCTTCCTCGACGACGTCGGTCGCCACGATCTCGAAATCACACCCCAGCGACGCGAGGATGTCGCGGCGCTGGGGCGAGGACGAGGCGAGGATCAGCCGCACGGGCTCAGGGCAGCGACCGCCTACGGCGGACGCCTGCGCTCACAGGTTCGGGAAGAACAGCTTTGCCTCGCGGGCGGCAGACTCGGGCGCGTCGGAGCCGTGCACCATGTTCTTGCCGACCTCGATCGCGAAGTCGCCGCGAATCGAGCCGGGCGCGGCCTCGAGCGGGTTCGTGGCACCGATCACCTGGCGCGCGGCCTTGACCGCGTCCTGGCCCTCGAGCACGAGCGCGACGAGCGGCCCGGAGGTGATGAACTCGACGAGCTCGCCGAAGAACGGCTTGCCCTCGTGCTCGCCGTAGTGCTCCTTGGCGGTCGTCTCGTCGAGCTGCATCTGCTGCAGCGCCACGAGCTTGAGGCCCTTGCGCTCGAAGCGGGCGATGATCTCGCCGGTCAGGTTGCGGACGAACGCGTCCGGCTTGACCAGGATGAGGGTCCGGTCCATGTCAGGCTCCTTCGTAGGGTTCTAGAACTCGCGAGTCTCGAGCGACGCCGGCTCATCGGCCAGCGACGGCTCCTCGCGACGGCGTCGCCGCGTGCGCGGCTGTGGCTGGATCGCCCCCGGGACCTCGGTCTCGCAGTACGGGCAGATCGCCCACTGTGGCTCGAGCGGCCGCGCACATGCGACACACGGCTCCTTGAGCTTGCGCAGACAGGCCGGGCAGCGGAGGAAGTCCTTCTCGATCGCTGAGTCGCAGTTCGGGCACAACAGCCCGTCGAGCTGGTCGACCCGAGCCGCGGCGGCCTGGATCTCGAGCTCGCGCTCGCGCACGTCATCGAGGTACTCCGGAGGACGCACGATCGAGTAGACGATCGTGCCGACGAACGGGAACAGGCTCGCCGCGGTCGCGCAGCCGATCAGCATCGGGTCGGTCATCCGCCGCCGCGCGTCCGAGTACGTCCAGTACACGAGCGCCAGCCAGATGACGACCAGACAGAGGATCAGCAGGCGAACGACGAGGTCCAGCCCACCGGAGTCGATCCCGAAGACGGCGATCATGAATGCGCAAGCTTAGGGCTTGTCCCGGCGGTTCCGGGCGGTTCCTGGCTTACAGGAACAGGCGGCCGAAGAGGTAGCCCGCGCCGAAAAAGACGAGGATCACCAGCGCGACGATCACCGCGACGAGCGCGACCATCGCGACCACCGAAGGCCCGTCGTCGCTCACAGCGTCGCTCCGGGGCCGGCGTCACGCGGTCGCAGCAGATCGCCGACGAGGTAGATCGAGCCGGTCACCAGCACGACCCCGTCGCGGCCCGCGAGGTCGCGCGCGAGCGCCACGGCGTCGTTGACGTCGCGCTCCACCGTCACGGTTCCGCGAACGCCGCCGACCTGTGCCCCGAGCGAGGCGAGCGTCGCCGGCGATAACGCTCGTGGGCTCGCGGCCTTGCAGAAGACGACGTCGTCGCAGTGCGGCAGCAGCACGCGCAGCATCTCCGCGGCGTCCTTGTCCTCGAGGATCGAGATGACGGCGACGAGCCGTCGTTCGCCGGCGAACGACGGCAGCGACGCGGCGAGCGCCTCCATCCCCGCCGCGTTGTGCGCGCCGTCGAGCACCAGCTGCTCGTCCACGTGCTGCATGCGGCCGGGAACCGTCGTGTGCTCCGCGGCATCGGCCACGGCGTCGGGATCGAGCTCGCCGAGGAACGCCTCGGCAGCGGCCCTGGCGACGGCGAAGTTTCGGCGCTGGTACCCGGGCATCTCCGGCGCGTCTTCGACCCGCGCCTCGACCAGCAGCGCTTCGCGTTCGGCGACGACGCGCTCCGCGGCCGCGCGTGCGTCGGGGTGCAGGTCGGGGCCGATCACGAGTGTGCCGCCCGGCCGCACGACGTCGACCTTCTCGACGGCGATGTCGGCGATCGTCGGGCCGAGCCAGCGCGTGTGCTCGAGGCCGACGTTGGTGAGCACCTGCACCGTCGAAGGCAGGACGTTGGTCGCGTCCCAGCGGCCGCCGAGCCCGGCCTCGATCACCGCCGCGTCGACCTCCTGCGCGGCGAGCTCGGTCAGCGCCGCGGCGGTCAGCGCCTCGAACTGCGTCACACGGTCGTCATGGCCGAGCGTACGGTCGACGAGCGACGCCGCGTGCGCGGCCTGCTGCACCGCCGCAGCGAACCGCTCCGCCTCGATGTCGGTGTCGGCGACGCGCACGCGTTCGGTGAACGAGACGAGGTGCGGCGACAGGTAGGCGCCGGTGCGCAGCCCGTGGCGCTCGAGGATCGCCGCGGCCATCCGCACCGTCGACGACTTGCCGTTCGTGCCGACGACGTGAATCGCCGGGTAGCGCTCCTGCGGCTGCTCCAGCGTCGTCAGCAGCCGGCGCATCCGGTCGAGCCCGAAGCGCATCCCGAACAACTCGAGGCCGAGCAGGTAACGCTCGGCGTCGGCCATCGTCCAGCGCCCGCCGGACTGTGCCGGCTGATGGCCGCCGGCCTTCACAGCGCTCCCAGCTCGGCGCGCAACTGCTCGAGCTTGTCGCGCTCCGCGGCGACGACGGCCTCTGGCGCCTTCGCGACGAAACCGTCGTTGGCGAGCTTGCCGGCCGCGCGTGCGATCTCCTGCTCGAGCTCGGCGCGGCGGGCCGACCGCTGCGCCTCGACCACGGCAGTGTCGACGGCCGGTGCCGGAACCTCGAGGCTGCCGATCCGCACGAGCTCGCCGCCGGGCTCGCCCCACTCGAGCTTGCCCAGCCGCGCCAGCGCGTCACGAGTCGCGTCCGGGCCGTTCGCGCGAGCGACGAGGAGGTCCCGCGTGCCTGTCTCCTCGCGCCACGCCCGCAACGCCCGCACGGTCTCGATCAGATCACCGATCTCGGCCTCGGCTCGCTCGTCGATCAGCGCGCCGTCGGGGCCGTCGCGGCGCGTCTGCGCGAGCAGCCGCGACTGCCCGTCGGTGCCGGCGACGCTGTCCCACAGCTCTTCGGTCACGAACGGGATCACCGGATGTGCGAGCAGCAGCGTCTCGCGCAGTACGTGGCGCAGCGTCGCCGACAGGTCGGCGTCGAACGGGCGGCCTTTGACGAGCTCCAGATACCAGTCGCAGAGCTCGCCGTAGACGAAGTCGTAGAGGCCGAAGGCGAGCTTGGCGAAGTCGAACGCCTCGATCCGCTCGGCGGCGTCGGCCTTCGCACGCTGGAGTCGCGAGAGGATCCAGCGATCCTCGACCGTTGCCGGGCGCGGCGCGGCGTCTTCGGCGGCATCGACGTTGAGCAGCACGAAGCGCGTCGCGTTGAAGAGCTTGTTGGCGAGCGCCTGGCCCTGGCGGATCTTCTCGGCGCTGTAGCGAACGTCCTGCGTCGAGGACATCGCCAGCAGCCCGAAGCGGACGGCGTCGGCGCCGTGCGCGTCGATCTCGGCCAGCGGATCGATGCCGGTGCCGAGCGACTTGCTCATGCGACGGCCGTCCGGCGCCTGGATCACCGAGTGGACGTAGACGTCCGAGAACGGGATGTCGCCGGTGAACCGCAGGCCCATCATCACCATCCGCGCGACCCAGAGGAAGAGGATGTCGCGCGCCGTGACCATCACGTCGGTCGGGTAGAAGGCACGCAGCTCCGCCGTGTCGCTAGGCCAGCCGAGGGTCGCGAACGGCCACAACGCCGACGAGAACCAGGTGTCGAGAACGTCTGGATCGCGCTCCCAGCCGTCGCCTTCGGGCGGCGTCAGGCCGACGTAGGTCTCGTCGGCGCGGTACCAGACGGGGAGCTGGTGGCCCCACCACAGCTGGCGGCTGACGCACCACGGCCTGATCCCCTCGAGCCAGTCGACGTAGCGGCGACTCTGCGACGGCGGGTGGATCCGGACGCGGCCCGACGTGACGGCGTCGATCGCCGGCGGCGCCAGCTCATCCATGCGCATGAACCACTGCAGCGAGATCAGCGGCTCGATCCGCTCGCCCGAGCGGTGCGAGTACGGGACCGTGTGGACGTACTCCTCGCGGCCGACGATCAGGCCCTCGGCGTCGAGCGCGGCGACGACGGCCTCCTGCGCCGCGGCCGGCGTCAGACCCGCGAAGCGACCGGCCTGCTCGGTCATCAGCCCGTCCTCACCGATGACGCTGATCTGCTCCAGGCCGTGCATGCGGCCGATCTCGAAGTCGTTCGGATCGTGCCCCGGAGTGATCTTCAGGCAGCCGGTGCCGAACTCGCGGTCGACGTGCTCGTCGGCGATCACCGGCAGCTCGCGGCCCACGAGCGGCAGTGTCACGGTCGTGCCGATCAGGTGGCGGTAGCGCTCGTCATCGGGGTGCACCGCGACCGCCGTATCTGCGAGCAGCGTCTCCGGCCGCACGGTCGCGACGACGACGTCGTCGGAGTAGCGGATCTTGTAGAGCGTGTCGCGCACGCCCTCGCGCTGCTCGACCTCGAGGTCGGAGATCGCCGAGCCGCTGCCCGGGTCCCAGTTGACGAGGTAGTTGTCGCGGTAGATCAGGCCCTGCTCGTACAGCTCGACGAACACCTTCTGGACGGCGGCGACGTACGCCTCGTCCATCGTGAAGCGCTCGGCGTCGTAGTCGCAGGTCGCGCCGAGCCGCTTGTACTGCTCGACGATCTGGCCGCCGTACTGGTCTCGCCATTGCCAGACGCGCTCGACGAACGCCTCGCGGCCGAGCTCCTCGCGTGAGCTGCCCTCACTGCGCAGCAGCCGCTCGACCTGGGTCTGCGTGGCGATGCCGGCGTGGTCGGTTCCGAGGACCCACTTCGCGTTGCGGCCCTCGCCGCGCGCCCAGCGCACGAGCGTGTCCTGGATCGAGCCGTTGAGCGCGTGGCCCATGTGCAGCGCGCCGGTGACGTTCGGCGGTGGGATCGCGATCGAGAAGTTCTCCTCAGGCGTCCCGACCGGATCGGGGTGGTGCAGGCCCGACTCGAGCCACCGGCTGACGATGCGCGACTCGACCGTGGCGTGCTCGAAACGGGTGCGGTCCTGAAGGCCTGCCATCGACGGCCTCAGTGTATGTCGGCGCGCTCAGCGCTTGCGGCCGCGACCGCGGGCGGCGCGGCCGAAGATCGGCAGCATGTCGCGACCGAGCGTCATCAGGTCGAGCTTGGCGGCGATCGAGCGCAGTTCCTCGCGATCGCGCCGCGCGACCTTGCGCGGATCGCCTTTCGCGTCGCGAACGATCCGTACGACCCGGCGGCGATCGTCGGGTGAGAGGTTGTCGGTGAGGTGCGCCTGCAGCGTCCTCGCCGCCTCGAACAGCAGCAGCCACGGCAGAACCCGGAGGCGAGTCATCCCGAACATGCTCCGCACCTACCCGCGGGCGGTCAGGCCGACTCGGCGGCAGGCTCGGACGACGCCGAGTCCTCGTCCGGCACGGCCGCCGTGACGAGCGTGGGCTGGATGCCCTTCTCGACCGTCTCCTTCGTGACGACGCACTTCGAGACGTCGCGCCGCGACGGGAGCTCGAACTGCACGTCGAGCAGAATCTCCTCGATGATCGAGCGCAGCCCGCGGGCACCGGTCTCGCGCTCGAGGGCCTTGTCGGCGACCGAGTTGAGCGCGTCGTCTGAGAACACGAGCTCGATGCTGTCGAACTGGAAGAAGCGCTGGAACTGCTTGATCAGCGCGTTGCGCGGCTCGGTCAGGATCTGGATCAGGTCGTCGCGCGTGAGCTGGTGGACGGCGCTGATGATCGGCAGCCGGCCGATGAACTCGGGGATCAGGCCGTAGTTGACGAGATCCTCCGGCAGGCAATCCTCGAAGATGATGCCGCGGTCCTTGGTGACCTTGGACTCGATGTCGGCACCGAAGCCGATGCCCTTGTGTCCGACGCGGCGCTCGATCACCTGATCGAGATTCGCGAACGCACCACCGCAGATGAAGAGGATGTTCGTCGTGTCGATCGACAGGAACTCCTGGTGCGGGTGCTTGCGCCCGCCCTGCGGCGGAACCGACGCCGTCGTCCCCTCGAGGATCTTCAGCAGCGCCTGCTGCACGCCCTCGCCCGACACGTCGCGCGTGATCGACGGGTTGTCGGCCTTGCGGGCGATCTTGTCGACCTCGTCGATGTAGATGATCCCGGTCTCGGCCTTCTTGACGTCGTAGTCGGCCGCCTGGATCAGCTTCAGAAGGATGTTCTCGACGTCCTCGCCGACGTAGCCGGCTTCGGTCAGCGCCGTGGCATCGGCGATCGCGAACGGCACGTTGAGAATCCGCGCCAGTGTCTGTGCGAGCAGCGTCTTGCCGCAGCCGGTCGGGCCGAGCAGCAGGATGTTCGACTTCTGCAGCTCGATGTCGGCGTCCGACGACTGCATCATCTGGACGCGCTTGTAGTGGTTGTAGACCGCGACCGAGAGCGTTCGCTTGGAGGCCTCCTGGCCGACGACGTACTCGTCGAGGACGTCGTAGATCTCCTTCGGCTTCGGCAGGTTGTCGAGGTCGAAGGTCGGCGGAGCGGTCAGCTCCTCATCGATGATCTCGTTGCAGAGATCGATGCACTCGTCGCAGATGTAGACGCCGGGGCCGGCGATCAGCTTCTTGACTTGGCGTTGCGACTTGCCGCAGAAGCTGCAGAGGAGCTGTTCGTTGCTGTCGGTCGGACGGGCCACGCGTGTCTCCCTGATGATGCCCAGTCGACCCCGAAGCTAATGCTTCGAGATCACCCGGTCAATGATGCCGTACTCGACGGCCTCCTCGGACGACATGAAGTAGTCGCGCTCGGTGTCGGTTCGGACCTTGTCGTAGTCCTGCTTCGTGTGCTTGGCGATGATGTGGTCGAGCCGCTGGCGGATGTCGATGATCTCGCGGGCGTGGATCTCGATGTCGGTCGCCTGGCCCTGGAAGCCGGAGCTGACCTGGTGGATCAGGATCTTCGCGTTCGGCAGCGCCATCCGCTTGCCCTCAGCGCCGCCGGACAGCAGCAGCGCGCCCATGCTCATCGCGATGCCGACGCAGATCGTCTGCACGTCCGGCTTGATGAACTGCATCGTGTCGTAGATCGCGAGGCCGGCGTAGACGCTGCCGCCAGGAGAGTTGACGTAGAGCGAGATGTCCTTGTCAGGGTCTTCGCTCTCGAGATGCAGCAGCTGCGCGACGATCAGGTTCGCGATCTGATCGTCTACGGGCGTACCGAGGAAGATGATCCGCTCGTTGAGCAGGCGGCTGTAGATGTCGAAGGCGCGCTCGCCTCGCGACGTCTGCTCGACGACCATGGGAACAAGAGGGCTCATCGATCTCGCTTCTTCTTCGGGAAGGGTGCTTGTTCCTGCCGCGCGGAGGCTACCAACGCGTTTTTTCTTGATCGAGCGGCATCGGAGGCCGCCCGAGGTCACTACGCCTTCGGCTCCGAGGTTGCCTTCGGCTTCGCCGCCTTGGCCTTTGACGGCGCCCTCTTCTTCGCCGGCGCGGCCTTCTCCTCGGCGGCGTCCAAGGGCTTGGCCTGCTCGACGATCAGATCGAGCGCGCGCTGCTGAACGATGTCCTCGCGCAGCTCCTCGAGCCGCCCCGCCTTCTCGAGCTGCTCGCGCAGCTTCTCCGGAGCGATGTTCTCGCGCGCGGCCGGTGCCTGCAGCGCGTCGAGCACGTCGCCGTCGGCAGCGACGAGGCTCTCGGCTGCGACGACGGCGACGAGCACCGCCTCACGCTTGATCCCCTGCTCGGCATCGGGCTTGGCCTCGCCGAGCAGATCCTCCTCCGTGCGCCCGGAGATCTGCAGATAGAGCTCTTTGTTGATCCCCTGGTGCGAGAGCGAGTGCAGCATGCGGTCCCACAGCTCACGTGCGCGCGCCTCGACGAGCGGCTCGGGAACCTCGACCGTGGCGTTGGCGACGACGGCGTCGAGCACGGCCTCGCGAAAACCCGCCTCGGCCTGGCGCTCCGCGTCCTCGGTCAGCTTCGCGGTGATGTCCTCGCGCAGCTCGGCGAGCGTGTCGAAGCCGGCCGCCTGCTCCGCGAACGCATCGTCGAGGTCAGCCAGCTGCTTGCGCTTGACCTCCTTGACCGAGACCTCGAACTGGGTCGCCTTGCCGGCGAGATCGGGTTGCGGGTAGTCGTCGGGGAACGTCAGCTCGAGCGTGCGCTCGTCGCCGGCGGCCGCGCCGATCAGGCCCTCCTCGAAGCCGGGGATCAGGCGCCCGCCACCGAGCTCGATCATCTGGTCGCGTGCCTGGCCGCCCTCGAACAGCTCGCCGTCGATCGAACCGGCGTAGTCGACGACGACGAAGTCGCCGTCGGCGGCCGCCTCCTCGACGGTGTCGAGCCGCGCCTGGCGCTCGCGCAGCGTCTCGAGCTCGGCGTCGACCGCGCCGTCGTCCGGCGCGCTCGAGGGCTTCTCGACCGCGACGCCCTTGTAGTCGCCGAGCGTGGCCGTCGGCCGCACGCCGATCTCGAAGCTGAAGCTGAGCGGCTCGCCGGCCCCCGGCAGGTCCTCGAGCTTGAGCTCGGGATCGCCGATCGGATGGATCGCGCTGTCGCGCAGGGCGTCGGCATACCAGGCGTTGAGCGAGGCGCGGACCGCCTCGTCGAGCACGACCTCGCGCCCGAAGCGCTGCAACACCACGGGCGGCGGCACCTTGCCCTTGCGGAAGCCCGGCATCCGCAGGTCCTTCCCGAGCGCCTTCGTGGCCTTGTTCAAAGCTGTCTCGATGGCGCCTGCGGAGACCTCGGCCTCGACGCGGACGCGGGAGCCTTCAAGCTCGGTGACGGTCGTCTTCATGGGCCGGTGACGATAGCGTCGAGCCGTGCTCGCGCGCCTCGGCTCACGTCTCGCGACCGGACCGCTCGGCCACCTCTACTCCTGGCTTGCCGACGTGACGCAGCTGCTGGCCCGCCACCGGCGCCGGCGGCTGCGACGACCTCGTCGTCGCCGCAGCCGTTGAGGCGCTCCTCCGAGACGGATCGGCGCTAGCAGTCCAGCGACACGTGGAACGCGTGGTCGGCGGCCGCGCCGGCAGCGTCGAACGTGCGGACGTCGACGGTCGTCGCACCGCCGGCGACCGACGGGCTGGCGCTGATCTGCCCGGGCGTCGTGCCGACGAGGCTCGTCGCGATCGCGCAGCTCGAGCGGTCGCCGCTGAAGACGACGTCGTAATCGCCGGCGCCCTGCCGGCTGACGCCACCGGTCGCGAGACCGCGCGTGGTGCCGGCGCCCCCGCCCGCGGTGACCTGCGCGAACGGCCGCGCGTCATTCGACGCCGACGACGCGTCGGCGACGATGTCGCTCGCGCTCTTGGAGTCGACACGGTCGGCGTTGAGGCCGGTCGCGACGCCGGTCGCGTTGGTCACGAACGGCTTCTTCGTATCGCCGCCGGTGCCGGCGCTGATCAGGCCCGTCTGGGCGCCGTCCGTGTCGAACTCGAACGCGAAGCCGCTTGACAGGTTGCTCGCGCGGATGCACGGCTCGTTGCCCGCGGCACTGCCACCCGCGCCCGCGCGACAGCCGTAGATCGCGCCTCCGCCGTTGCTGGACTTGTTCGACTGACGTGTGCCGTACGTCGAGGTGTTGGCGATGATCTGCGTCTCGGACGTGTAGGCCTGGCTCGTACTCGAGCCGGGGTTGCGCTTGCCGCCGAGGAGCGACTTGCCCTCGCCTGCGCCGAGGGCCGTCGAGGCGATCGCGATCGCCATCAGAATTCCGCTTGCCAGGAGAAACGTTCGCTTGGTCATGCACCCGGAACCCCGCCCGGCGGGCAGGGTCGCGGGCGTAGACGGACGTTGGCGCGCGTGACGTCGTCCGAAGGTCGCCGCGCAGCGGTGACCGAAGGACGAAAGCCCTACGCCAGCGTCGCGAGCACGGCTGCGGCGATGCGGTCCTCGTTCGGCATCGCGGCCAACTCGAGGTTCTTCGCGTACGGCAGCGGCACCTCTGCCATCCCGACACGCTCGACCGGAGCGTCGAGATCGTCGAAGCACGCCTTCTGGATCCGCGCCGCGATCTCGGCCGTGACCCCGTAGGTCGGCCAGCCTTCCTCGACACAGACGACGCGGTTGGTCTTCGCGACCGACGCGGCGACGGTCTCGACGTCGAGCGGGCGCAGCGACCGCAGGTCCACGACCTCGACGTCGAGACCCTGCTCCTGCTTGAGCTTCTCGGCGACGTGCAACGCGCGCACGGTGGCGAACGAGTGCGAGACGATCGTCAGGTCGCTGCCCTCGCGGGCGACGTTGGCGAGCCCGATCGGCGTGACGAAGTCGGGATCGAGCGGCACCTCGCCCTTCTCCTTGTAGATCGGGAGGTTCTCGATCACCAGGACCGGGTCGTCGTCGCGGATAGCGGCCTTCAGCAGGCCCTTCGCGTCGGCCGGTGTCGCCGGGGCGACGACCTTCAGGCCCGGTGTGTGCGCGAACCAGCCCTCGAACGACTGCGAGTGCTGCGCCGTCAGCTGGTTGCCGGCGCCGTTGGGCGTGCGGATCACCATCGGGCAGCGCACCTCGCCGCCGAACATCGCGCCGATCTTCGCCGCGTGGTTGACGACCTGGTCCATCGCGACGAGCAGGAAGTTGATCGTCATGATCTCGACGACCGGCCGCTCGCCGAGCATCGCCGCGCCGACGCCGGCGCCGACGAAGCCCTCCTCGGAGATCGGCGTGTCGCGGACGCGATCGGGGCCGAACTCCTCGAGCAGCCCGGCCGAGACCTTGTACGAGCCGTCGAAGACGCCGACCTCCTCGCCCATCAGGAAGACGCGCTCGTCGCGCGCCATCTCCTCGCGCAAGGCCAGCCGCAGTGCCTCGCGGTAGGTCATCACGGCCGAGCCCGACTGGGCCCCGGCTACGTCACCGGTCTCTGCGGTTGCTGCGCTCATGTCCCCAACCCCCCTGCGAATACAAGTTCTTCCTCACCGAACGGGCTGCCCGGCATCATCCGCTCGAACTGCACGTCCGAGCCTGCGGCGTACATCCCGGCGGCGAGGCCGTCGACGTCGGGCAGCGGGCTCGCGTCCGCCGCGGCGACCGCTCCGGCCACGCGTGCGTCGGCACGAGCGTCGACCTCATCGAGCTCGGTCTCCGAGATCCCGGCGTCACGCAGCAGGGCGCGCACCCGAAGCAGCGGGTCGTGCTCCATGTGCCGGGCAACGTCGTCCTTGGTCCGATAGGCGAGGCCGGCGTCCGCGACTGAGTGGCCGCGGTAGCGGTAGGTCATCACCTCGAGCACCGACGGGCGCCGTTGATCGCGCGCCTCGGCGAGCAGCTCGGCCGCCGCGCCGTAGGACGCTTCGATGTCGTCGCCGTCGATTCGCTCGCCACGGATCCCGTAGGAGTCCGCGCGCTTGTACAGCTCCTCGATCGCCGATGCGCGATCGACCGCGGTGCCCATGCCGAAGCCGTTGTTGACGACCATGAAGACGACGGGCAGATCCCAGACCGCCGCGAGGTTGAGCGACTCGTGCCAGGCGCCCATGTTGATGGCGCCGTCGCCGAGCTCGCAGAGCACGGCCTGCGGCTTGCCCTGGCGGACGAGGCCGAGGGCGAGGCCGGTCGCGACCGGCAGTTGCCCGGCGACGATGCCCCAGCCGCCATAGAAGCCGCGCGAGACGTCGAGCAGATGCATCGAGCCGCCGCGGCCGTGCGAGCAGCCGTCGCGGCGGCCGAACAGCTCGGCCATCACCGCGTCGGGATCGACGCCGCGAGCGAGCGCGAAGCCGTGGCAGCGGTAGCCGGTGACGAGCAGGTCGTCGGCCTCGAGCGCGTGGACGACGCCGACGGTCGCGGCCTCCTGCCCAGACGAGAGGTGGCAGTAGCCGCCGATGCGTGCCGCCTTGTACTGGCGCTCGGACTCGGTCTCGAAGACGCGAATCAGAACCATCTGCTCATACAGGTCGCGGAGCGTGTCGATCTCGATCGCCATCACGCCTCCTTCTCGAAGTAGTCGGGGTGGTCCTCTCGGATCGCAGGCAACCCTGAGAGCACCATCTGCAGGTGGTGGCGAAGCGCGGCCTCGGCGGCGTCCGGGTCGCCGCGGCGGACCGCGTCGACGACGAGCGTGTGCTCGGCGACCATCTCGGCCAGATAGCGAGGCTGCGGAAGGCTGAGGCGGCGGACGCGGTTGAGGTGCCCGTTCGCCCGCTGTGCCAGCGACCAGGCGACACCGTGGCCGCTGAGCTCGCAGAGCGCTCCGTGGAACTCGTCGTCGAGCACGTAGAAACGGTCGAAGTCGTGGTGGTCGCGCACCTGCTCCTGCCTGCTGATCAGGCCAGAGAGCGCGGCGACGTCGGAGCGGTCGGCGCGCTCGGCTGCCAGCCGCACGGCGGAGCACTCGAGCGCTTCGCGGATGAACTGCGCGTCGGCGACGGCGTCAGCGCTGATCCGCGTGACGAAGGTGCCGAGCTGCGGGACGATGTCGACGAGGCGATCGTCGCGAAGGCGTACGAGCGCCTCGCGGATCGGCGTCCTGCTGACACCGAGCAACTCGGCGAGCTCGTTCTCGCTCAGCTGGCGGCCCGGATGCAGCTCGCCGCAGACGATCGCGTCGCGCAATGCCGTGTACGCGCGGACTCGCGCGTTGCCCTCACTGCGCCGCGATCGCAGGCTGGACGGTGGTGCCACACTTGTATACTACCACGGCGCGCAACGGCGAAAATCGCCCGCCCACACGGGCGTTTTCGCCTCTGAGCGCTCACTTAGCACGTCGCCTGCGACAGCCCCACCCGCGCCGGCGACTTGCCGACGGCGCGCGCTAGGCGCGCAGCGCGTCGGCCAGCGCGCCCGCGGACGATGTCCGCAGGCCGGCCGGTGTCAGCAGACGCTGGGCGATCGCGAGCAGCCCGTCGACCGCCAGCGCGAGCACGGCGACGCAGATCGCGCCGCCGAGAACGCCGCTGAGGTGATAGCTCGTCTCGTTGGCGATGATGTCGCCGAGGCTTCCGCTGTAGCCGGTCAGGGAGCTGATCGTCGCCGTCGCGATCACCAGCAGCGTCGCCGTCCGCAGACCGGCGAACAGCAGCGGCAGCGCCAGCGGCAGCTCGACCTTGCGGACGATCTGCCAGCCGCTCATGCCCATGCCGCGCGCCGCGTCGATGAGATCATCGTCGACGCCGGCGATCGCGACATAGGTGTTCGTCAGCAGCGGCGGCGCAGCGAGCACGACGAGCGCGACCTCGACGTTCAGCAGCCCGAGGCCGAGGAAGGCGACGCCGATCGCGAGCACGGCAAGGCTCGGCAGCGCGCGGCCGATGTTGCCGATCGTGATCGCGATGAACGACCCACGGCGGATGTGCCCGAGCCAGACGCCGAGCGGGATCGCCAGCAACGCCGACAGCATGACGCCGATCAGGCTGATCTTGAGGTGCTCGAGCGTCAGGTGCGTCAGGCTCGGCAGCGGCGGGCCACCAGGTATCTGACCGTCGCGGGCGATGAAGCGCAGTGCCTCGGAGAGAAGGTCCATCGCTAGCCGGCCCGCACCCTGGTCCACGGAGTCAGCACGCGCTGCAGCAGCACCAACAGGACGTCGGCGAAGATCGCCAGCGCGACGGCGAGACCGCCGGCGGCGATCAGCTCGGTCTTGAAGACGTCGTTGTTGATCGCCTGGAAGATCGGCGTTCCGAGCCCCTCGTCGGCGACGAACGACGCCACCGTCGCCAGCGAGATCACCGTGACCGTCGCGATCCGCAGCCCGGCGATCACCGCCGGCAGTGCCAGGGGCAGCTCGACCCGCAGCAGCGACTGGCGCGGCGTCATGCCCATCCCCCGCGCCGACTCGCGCACCTCCGCCGGCACCTCGCGCAGGCCCGTCAGCGTGTTGCGGAAGAGGATCAGCAACGTGTAGGAGACGAGCGCGACCTCGGCGGTCGTCCGTGACAGGCCGAAGCCTGGGACCGGCACCAGCAGCTCGAACAGCGCCAGCGCGGGGATCGTGTAGAGGACCGTCGTGACGATCGTCACCGGTCGCTCGGCCCAGTGGTGGCGGTAGGCGATCAGCGCCAGCACGAACGCGATCGCGAAGCCGATCACGACGGCGATCAGCGTCAGCTCGACGTGCTGGCGCAGCGCCGGCCAGAGCACGTCGCTCCAGTTGCGGTCGACCCAGCCCCAGCAGAACAGCTCGTTCGCCTGCTCGCAGCTGCGACCGCCGCCACCACCGAACGTGGGGATCACCGGCTCCGCGGCGGCGACCGCTCCGATCACGCGCCGACCCCGTGCCGATCGTGCTCGTCGTCGCGGTCGTCGCCGATCAGCGCACTGACGGCCGCCAGCGTCAGCACGCCGACGGCGGCGCCGTGGTCGTCGACGACCACGAGGTCGCCGCCGGTGCCGAGCAGCTCCGACAGCGCGTCGCGCAGGTTCGCGCCGCGCGGGATCGACGGCTCCGGTGCGCGTACGCCGTCCCAGGGCTCGAGCGCGACGTCGGCGACGGAGCGCAGGCCGAGCCGCTTGAGCGCGCGATCGGCGCCGACGAATTCGGCGACGAAGGCGTCCGCAGGGCGCCTGAGGATCTCGTCCGGGCTCGCATATTGCGCCAGCACGCCGCCGCGCCGCAAGATCGCGATCTTGTCACCCATCTTGATCGCCTCGTCGACGTCGTGGGTGACGAAGACGACCGTCTTGCCGACGAGCTGCTGCAGCCGCAGGAACTCATCCTGCAGGCGGGTGCGGTTGATCGGGTCGATCGCGCCGAACGGCTCGTCCATCAGCATCAGCGGCGGGTCGGCGGCGAGCGCGCGGGCGACCCCGACGCGCTGGCGCTGACCGCCGGAGAGCTGTGCCGGGTAGCGCTCGCCGATCTCGCCGGCGTCGAGGCCGATCAGCTCGAACAGTTCCGCGACCCGCTCGGCGATGCGGTCCCTGCTCCAGCCGAGCAACCGCGGTACCGCGGCGACGTTGTCGGCGATCGTCAGATGGGGAAAGAGCCCGATCTGCTGGATCACGTAGCCGATCTCACGACGCAGCTCGTTCGCAGGCCGATCGAGGACGCTGCGGCCCCCGAGCAGGATGTCGCCTCCGGTCGGCGCGACCATCCGGTTGATCAGCCGCAGCGCGGTCGTCTTGCCCGAGCCCGAGGGACCGACGAGCGCGCAGATCTCGCCCGCCGGCACGGTCAGGCTGAGACCGGGGATCGCGGGCTCGCGCTGGCCCGGATAGCGTTTGGCGACGTCGCGCAACTCGAGCTCGAGCGCGGTCGATCCGCCCGTCGGTGACGACGTGGACGTGGCGTGCCGACGTGGTCCGGGCAGAGGCATCACGCTATAACCTAGTGTTTCCTATCGGAATTACGGAGTTTAGGGTCGGGCCCCATGGGTCATGCCCTTTCGGGATCACCATTCCGACATCGTTCCGATCGACTAACCACTGAAGGAGACAGCATGAAGCGGGCACACCTAACACGGGGCGCGGGAGCGATGATCGCCGCGGTCGCCCTCGGCGGTCTCGGCGCGACGAGCGCGAGCGCCGCACCGTCGGCCACGGTAGCCGCCCTCCCGGGCGCCGGCAAGCCGACGGTCACAATCGGCGACAAGAACTTCCCCGAGCAGAACATCCTCGGCGCGCTCTACGCCCAGGCGCTGAAGGCGAAGGGCTACAAGGTCAAGCTCAAGGACAACATCGGCAGCTCCGAGATCACTTGGAAGGCCTTGACCGCGAAGCGGATCGACCTCTATCCCGAGTACACCGGGACGCTCCTGACGGCGATCGCCAAGCGGACGACGAACCCGACCAGCGCCAAGGCCGCCTACACCCAAGCGAAGACCTTTGCCTCGAGCAAGGGCTTCACGCTGCTGAACGCGACGCCGTTCGCGGACTCCGACGTCCTCGCGACGACGAAGGCCTATGCGACGAAGAACAAGCTCACCAGCGTCGCCGACCTCGCAAAGCTCGGCAGCGGCGTCAAGCTCGGCGCACCACCTGAGTTCGCGACCCGGCTGCAGGGCCTGCCGGGCATCAAGAAGGCGTACGGCATCAATCCGGCGTTCACGCCGATCGCGATCGGGCTTGCCTACAAGGCGCTCGACAGCGGACAGGTCGACGTCCAGAACGTGTTCACGACCGACGGCCAGCTGGCAAGCGGCAAGTACACGCTGCTGAAGGATCCGAAGGGCGTCTTCGGGTACCAGAACGTCGCGCCGGTCGTCAGCAGGGCAGTGCTCGCGAAGCAGGGCAAGGCCTTCACCACCACGCTCAACGCCGTCAGCAAGCTGCTGACGACGAAGGCGATCCAGTCGCTCAACGCGGCGGTGACGATCGACAAGGAGTCGGCGGCGACCGTCGCCAAGGCCTTCCTCAAGGCCAACCACCTGCTGTAACCCGTCGCGCCGGCGGTCGCCGGGCTGATGCCCGGCGACCGTCAGACGCGTTGCAGCAGTGTGCCGGTGCCGGTGCCGCCCGCGGTGCACATCGTCACCAGCCCGATCTCCCCGTCCGAGCGCTCCAGCTCGTGCAGCAGCGTCGTGATCAGGCGCGCGCCCGACGACCCGAGCGGATGCCCGAGCGCCAGCGCGCCGCCGTTGACGTTGACGCGATCCATGTCGGGCTCGAGCTCGCGCCGCCAGGCGGCGACGACCGACGCGAACGCCTCGTTGATCTCGACCAGGTCGATGTCGGCCATCGCCATCCCGTTGCGCTCGAGCAGCGCCCGCGTCGCCGGAATCGGGCCCGTCAGCATCATCACCGGGTCGACGCCGGCGGTCGTCGCGTCGAAGATCCGGGCCCGCGGGACGAGACCGAGCTCGTCCGCCTTCTCACGCGCCATCAGCAGCACGCCGGCGGCGCCGTCGGAGATCTGCGACGAGTTGCCGGGCGTCACCGTGCCGCCGGCCTTGAACGCCGGCTTCAGCGCGGCGAGCTTCTCCAGGCTGGTGTCGTAGCGCACGCCTTGGTCGGCTGTGACGGTCGTCGTGCCCACGTCGACGGGCACGATCTCGCGGTCGAACCGGCCGTCGGCGACGGCACGCGCGGCGAGCTGGTGGGAGCGCAGCCCGAGCTCGTCCTGCTCGTCGCGCCCGATGCCCCAGTGGTCGGCGACGAGCTCGGCCGCGAGCCCCTGCGGCTGCAGTTCGTAGCGGTCCATCAGCGACCTCGGGAACGGCGTGCCGAACTCGTCGGGATGAGCCACGTTGGAGCCCATCGGCACCCGCCCCATGTGTTCGACGCCGGCGCCGATCGCGATGTCGCAGGCGCCCATCGCGATCATCCCCGCGGCGAACGTGATCGCCTGCTGGCCGGAGCCGCACTGGCGGTCGACCGTCGTCGCCGGCGTCGTCACGGGCAGCCCCGCCTGCAGCCACGCGTTGCGGGCGATGTTGTTGGACTGCTCGCCGACCTGCGACACGCACCCCGTGACGACGTCGTCGACGAGCTCCGGAGCGATCCCGGCACGGTCGATCAGCGCCTGGTAGACGGTGCCGAGCAGCACGTTGGGATGCAGATCGCGAAACGCTCCTTGGGAGTGGTAGCCGCGGCCGATCGGTGTCCGCACCGCTTCGACGACCACGACCTCGCGCCCGAGCTGGTGCGACGCGGGCCGACTAGCCAACTGCAGGTCCTCGCATCCCTTTCACGATATGCAACGGGACCGCGCGAGCCCGACGTCGGCGCGTCGCCGTCATCAGCACACGCGCGCCGACGTCACGGATCGGCACGTAGGTAGCGCACCGCCGCGAGCACGACGAGCGCCGTCATCACGACTGCGCTGGCGACACACCACTGGCAGATCGCGTCGATCGTGAACAGCTCGCGGTAGGTCAGGTAGGCGCTGAAGCCCCAGCCCGTCAGCGTCAGCACGAGCGTGGCGAGCCGGCCGAGCTCGCCACGGAGCGCGAGCGAGCCGAGGATCAGCGTGTAGCCGACGAGCCCGATCGTGGCGACGGGAACACCGGCGAGCTTCGAGTAGCGCGACGACTGGACCTGCTCGCATCCGCCATCGGCGAGGCACAACGGATGCAACCCCTCGTAGTGCACGTAGGTCAGATAGGCGGCGATGCCCCAGCCGATGCAGCCGAGGACGAGCATCGCGATCCAGATCCGGCGCTCGCCCACGACGACGTCAGCTCGAGACGGCGGCGATGTCGGCGGCGATGCCGGCGTAGCTGAGGTCGCCGGCCGTGCGGGTTCCCTTGGGCCCGGCGATGATCAGCGTCGGCGTCGCGGCGGCGGCGGCGCGAGCAGCCGCGGCGCCGTCCGCGGTGACCTCGGCGGTCAGCGCCGCGTTGTCGCGCGCCGCCGTCCAGGCGCTCAGATCCAGTCCGGGAACCTGCTCGGCGATCCGCTGCAGGAACGGCCCCGTGACGTAGCCGGAGTTCTCCGTGCCCTGCTGACGGTAGAAGAGCTCGACGTAGTGCCACAGCCGGCGCTGCCTGCCCGCGGCGAGCGCCGCGACCTGCTGCTGGCGGAACGTCGCCAAATCGGCCGTCGCGGTCTGCAGCGAGCGGTAGCGGAGCTTCACGGTGCCGGCGCGAACGTCGGTGGAGATCAGCTCTGGCAGGGCACCAAGCGTGAAGTCGCGGCAGACCGGACACTGGAGGTCGCCGTAGTAGTCGATCGTGACCGGCGCCGACGCCATGCCGAGGCGATTGCCCGACTGCGGGATCCCGCTCAGCAGCTGTGCGACGGCCGTGACGTCGCTCTTGGCGCTTGCGCCCGACGTCTTCGGCTTGCTCGAACCGCTGGAGCCGATCGCGACCGCCACAGCGACCATGACTGCCGCCGCGAGCACGGCGGCGCCGAGGCTGTACAACCGCCGCCGGCGCCCGGCCGAGCGCGCGGCTTCGCGCTCGGCCGCTTCGCGCTCGGCACGCGCCCGCTGCTTCTGCTCGCTGCGACTCGACATGCCGTCACCATAAACAGCCGGCGTCGCCGGCTTGTGGCGTTCGGCGCTAGACCGTCGCTCCGGCGCCGAGGCC
This sequence comes from Solirubrobacteraceae bacterium, assembly GCA_035650375.1. GTDB lineage: Bacteria > Actinomycetota > Thermoleophilia > Solirubrobacterales > Solirubrobacteraceae > BP-464. Next base: position 20,058 of record DASRHW010000042.1, read on the forward strand.
TGCTGCCTCGCGCAGGGCCGCTGCCTTGTCGGTCGATTCCCATGTGAAGTCCGGGTCGTCACGGCCGAAGTGGCCGTAGGCAGCGGTCTTCTGATAGATCGGGCGGTGCAGCTTGAGCTCCTCGCGGAAGCTGCCCGGGCGCAGATCGAAATGCTCGTCGACGAGCTCAGCGATACGACCGCGCTCGATCTTCTCCGTGCCGAACGTCTCGACCATCACCGAAACTGGGTGCGCGACACCGATCGCATAGGCGACCTGGACCTCACAACGATCCGCGAGCCCGGCAGCGACGACGTTCTTGGCAACCCAGCGCGCCGCGTAGGCAGCCGAACGGTCGACCTTCGACGGATCCTTGCCGCTGAACGCGCCGCCGCCGTGGCGAGCCATGCCGCCGTATGTGTCGACGATGATCTTGCGGCCGGTCAGGCCGCAGTCGCCGACAGGTCCGCCGATGACGAACCGGCCCGTCGGGTTGACGAGGAACTCGGCCCGCAGGCTGTCGGCGTCATAGAGGTCAGCGGGGATGATCGGCAGCACGACGTGCTTCCAGAGGTCGTCCTTGATCTGGTCCTCGACCCCTTCGGCGTGCTGCGTCGAGATCAGCAGCTTCTCTACCGCGACGGGCCGGCCGTCGCGGTAGCGGACCGAGACCTGGGTCTTGCCGTCCGGGCGCAGGTAGTCGAGCGTGCCGTCCTTGCGCACCGCCGCGAGGCGCTCGGCGAGCCGGTGCGCGAGCTGGATCGGCAGCGGCATCAGCGAATCGGTCTCGTTCGTCGCGTAGCCGAACATCATTCCCTGATCGCCCGCGCCGGCGACGTCGAGCTCGTCGTCACCGCCCTCGGCACGGTTCTCATACGCCTGATCGACGCCCTGCGCGATGTCGGCCGACTGCCGGTCGACCGCGTTGAGCACGGCGCAGGAGTCGGCACTGAAGCCGAGATCGGCATCGGTGTAGCCGATCTTGCGGATCGTCTCGCGGACGACGTCCTGGATGTCGATCTGCGCCGACGTCGAGATCTCACCGGAAACCACGACGAGGCCCGTGTTGACGAGCGTCTCGCACGCCACGCGCGCGTACGGGTCCTGCGCGAAGATCGCGTCGAGGACGCCGTCGGAGATCTGGTCCGAGACTTTGTCGGGGTGACCCTCGGTCACCGACTCGGACGTGAACAGGTACTCGTTGTCTGCGTAGCTCATGGGTATCGAGGCTCCTGGGAACAGGATCGGGGCGGGTCGGCGAAGTCGGGAGAGGCTAGCGATGCCGCCAGCGCGAAGCGTTCGCTCACTCGCTGGGTCGGTGGCTACGGCTGCCGGAAGCGGTCGCCGCGGCGCTCCTTGCGCTCGTTGAAGTCGATCACCAGCGGCACGCCGTCCATGTTGTAGCGCGCGCGCATGCGGTTCTCGAGGAAGTACGCGTAATCGCGCGTGACGCGGGTGCGGCTGTTGACCTGGATCGCGATCCGCGGCGGCTTGATCCCGATCTGGGCGGCATAGATCAGCTTCAGCCGGTGGCCGCGGACGGCCGGCGGCTGACGCTCCTGGACGATCTCGGCGAGGAACTTGTTCAGTTCCGGTGTCGGGACGCGCTGCGACATCTTGTCGGCCAGCGCGATCGCGTCGGTCAGCAGCCGTGGCACGTTGCGCCCGTTGACCGCGCTCGACGTGACGACGCGCGGACGCAGCCGCAGCTTGCGCTGGACGTGCGCGCGCTCGTGATCGAGGTCGCCCTCGGTGCCGTCGAAGAGATCCCACTTGTTCAGCACCAGCAGCGTCGCGCAGTCGCTGCGCATCGCCAGCTCCGCGATCCGCAGGTCCTGCGCCGTGACGCCGTCGGACGCGTCGCAGATCACCAGCGCGACGTCGGCGCGCTCGGCGGCGCGCTGCGAGCGCAGCGTCGTGTAGTACTCGACCGACTCGGACACCTTCGACTGCCGTCGCATGCCGGCGGTGTCGACGAGCACGACGCGGCGGCCGTCGACCTCGAACGGAAGGTCGATCGCGTCGCGGGTCGTTCCCGCGACGTCGCTGACGATGACGCGCTCGGCGCCGAGGAAGCGGTTGACGAGCGAGCTCTTGCCGACGTTCGGGCGCCCGATCACCGCGAGCCGGACGATGTCGGAGTCGCCTTCCTCCGCATCGTCGTCGTCCGGCAGCAGCGCGACGACGCGGTCGAGCAGGTCGCCGGTGCCGAGGCCCTGCGCCGCCGAGACCGCAAGCGGATCGCCGAGCCCGAGCCCGTAGAACTCGGCGGCAAGCGTCAGCGAGCCGACGCCGTCGATCTTGTTCGCGGCGACGACGACCGGCAACCCCTCCCGCCGCAGCAGATCGGCCATCTCCTCGTCGCCCGGGCGCAGGCCCGCTTTGGCGTCGACGACGAGCACGGCGACCGAGGCCTCCGCCAGCGCCGCGCGCGCCTGGTCGCGGATCGAACCGGCGATCGGGTCGAGGTCGAGCGCGTCCATGCCGCCGGTGTCGATCAGCGTGAAGGTGCGGCCATTCCACTCGCACGCGATCTCGTTGCGGTCGCGCGTGACGCCAGGGCGCTCATGCACGACCGCCTCGCGCGAGCCCGTCAGACGGTTGACGAGCGAGCTCTTGCCGACATTGGGGTAGCCGACGACCGCGACCTTGCGCGATCCGGGCGGTATCGGCTTCGAGGCAACGCTCATACCGGGACCAGTGCCGAGATCCGGTCGACGACCTGCTCGACCGACAGGCCCGTGGTGTCCACCTCGACGGCATCGGTGGCGCGGCGCAGCGGGCTGTGCTCGCGCTCGCTGTCGCGAGCGTCGCGAGCCCGCTGCTGGGCGAGCACCTCGTCGACCGGCAGGCCGGCCTCGGCCGCGCGCCGGCGCGCTCGCTCGTCGTCGGATGCCGTCAGGAAGATCTTGACCTCCGCCTCAGGTGCCACGACGGTGCCGATGTCTCGTCCTTCGGCGACCCACTGACCGTCGGCGATCAACTCGCGCTGCATCGCGACGAGGCGCGCGCGGACGGCGGGATCGGCGGCGACGATCGATGCTCGCTCACTGACCTCGGGCGCGCGGATCGCCGCGGTCACGTCCTCGCCGTCGAGCAGGACCCGCTCGCCGAGCTCGATCCGCTGCGGCGGCGCCTGCCCACGCAGGTCGGCAAGGGCCTCGCAGCGGTACATCGCCCCCGAATCCAGGTACGTCCAGCCGAGCGCGCTCGCGACGGCGCGGGCGACCGTGGACTTTCCCGCGCCCGCAGGCCCGTCGATGGCGATCAACACGTTCGGCCACGATAGGGCGAACGCGCCCGATCCTCAGGTCAGAGACGAGAGGTCGGCCTCGAAACGGGGATAGGAGACGGCGTGCGCCTCCATCCCGACCACGTCGACGCCTTCACGGCTGGCGAGGCCGGCGATCGCGCCGATCATCGCCAGGCGGTGATCGCCGAGCGAGGCGATCGTGCCGCCGCGCAGGCCGCCGGTCCCGCGGACGGCAAAGCCGTCGTCCGTCGCCTCGATGTCGGCGCCGAGGCCGCGCAGTCCGTCGACGACGCCGGCGATCCGGTCGGACTCCTTCACGCGCAGCTCCTGAGCGCCGCGCACAACCGTCTCGCCCTCGGCGAAGCAGCCGAGCAGCGCGACCAGCGGCAGCTCGTCGATCGCCAGCGGAACCTCGTCGGCGTCAACGGTCGTACCGCTGAGCGAGCCGTGGGCGACCTCGAGGTCGGCGATCGGCTCGTCCGCCGGCACCACCCCCGCGGCCGGCCGCCGCTCGAGCTCGCCGATGACCTCGGCGCCCATCCGCTCGACGATCCGCAGGAAGCCGGTCCGCGTCCAGTTGACGCCGACGCCCGTCACGCGCACGTTCGAGCCGGGAACGAGCAGCGCCGCGGCGATCATGAATGCCGCCGATGACAGGTCGCCCGGCACAACGATGTGGTCGAGGCCGAGTTCGTCGACGGCAGCGACGAAGACGCGGTCACCGTCGCGGCCGAGCGTCGCGCCGGCGGCGGCCAGCATCCGCTCGGTGTGATCGCGGCTCGGCGCGGGTTCGATGACGGTCGTGACACCGTCGGCGCCGAGGCCGGCGAGCAGGACACAGGACTTCACCTGCGCGCTGGCGACCGGGAGCCGGTACTCGATCGCGCGCAACGGCGCGCCGCCGACCGAGAACGGCGCGAAGCGCTCGTCGGTCGCGTCGATCGTCGCGCCCATCTGGCGCAGCGGCTCGGCGATGCGGTCGACCGGCCGGCGGCGAATCGAGGCGTCGCCGTCAAGCGTGAAGCTGCGGCCCTCCTGCGCGGCCAGCCAACCGGGCAGCAGGCGCATCAGCGTGCCGGCGTTGCCGACGTCGATCGGCTCGCTCGGAGCGTGGGCACCGCGGGCGCCGACGCCGTGGATGACGAGCTCGTCGCCGTCGCGCTCGACCCGAGCGCCGAGCGCGCGAACCGCGTTCAGCGTCGACGTCGTGTCGTCGGCGACGAGGTAGTTGCTGACCCGCAGCGGCTCTGACGCCATCGCTCCCAGCAGCGCCGCGCGGTGTGAGATCGACTTGTCCGGCGCCGTGACGACGGTTCCTCGCAGGCCCGAGCTCACCGGCGCGAAGCGGCTGCTCATGCGACCGTCAAGCCGTGCTCGGCGAGCAGCTCGGAGGCGCGCTCGGCACGGTCGGCCGCGACCCAGATCGAGAGCGCGCCGCTTGCCATGTCCGGCGACGGCGACAACGACATATCGCCGATGTTGATGCCCTCGCCGGCAAGCGCCAGCGCGATCTCGGCGACCACCCCGGGCCGATTCGGCACGACCATCCGCAGCTCCGCGTCCTCGCGCCGCGCCGCGACGACGAGCCGCCCCGCCTCCGCCTGCCACCCGGCGAGGTCCTCCCCATCCGCGAGCCGGCCGCGGATCTCGCCGAGGCGCGCCATCGTCGCGTCGATGCGGTCGAGCAGCGCCTCGCTGTTGGCGGCGTAGATCTGCGCCCACAGCTGCGGGTTGGCGCCGGCGACGCGGGTCGCGTCGCGAAAGCTCGGCCCGGCGCCGCCGTGGCCGCCGAGATCACCGCCGAGCGCCTCGCTCGCACCCTCGACGATGACGTTGGCGATCACGTGCGGAAGGTGCGAGATCGCCGCCATCACGCGGTCGTGGGTCGCGGCGTCGACGATCGCCGGCCGTGCGCCGAGACCGCCGAGCAGGCTGTGGAGCTGCTGCAGCCGCAGGCCGGCCGTCGCCTTCGACGGCGTCAGGTACCACGTCGCACCCTCGAACAGGTCGGCGCGTGCGTGCGCCGCACCCGACGCCTCGCCACCGGCGAGCGGATGACCACCGACGAAGCGCTCGTCGTCGATCGCGTCCACGAGCGCGCGCTTGACGGAGCCGACGTCGCTGACGACGCATCCCGCCGGAGCCAGGGCGAGTGTCGCCGCGACCGCTTCGGCGAGATCGGCCACCGGCACGGCGACGAACGCCGCGTCAGCACCGTCGAGCGCCGTCTCCAGCGTCGCCGCCTCGTCGATCGCGCCGACGGCGAGCGCCGGCGCGGGGTCCGGGTCGACGCCGACGACCGTCGCGCCGAGACGCTCACGGGCAGCGAGCCCGATCGATCCGCCGATCAGGCCCGTCCCGACCACGACGACCTTCATCCGCTCAGCTCGTCGCCTTCGCCGCCCGCGCCGCGTGGCGAGCGCGCACGGACGCGGCGAGGTGCTCCAGCACCTCGACAGTCGTGTCCCAGCCGATGCATCCGTCGGTGATCGACTGGCCGTAGCGAAGCTCGACGCCGGGACGGAGGTCCTGGCGCCCGGCGACGAGGAACGACTCGATCATGACGCCGACGATCGCGTCGTTGCCGTCCGCGATCTGCGCTCCCACCTCGGCCGCGACCGCCGGCTGGCGCTCCGGATCCTTGCCGCTGTTGTCGTGGCTGAGATCGATCATCAGGCTGGCTGGCAGTTGCGCGGCGTCGAGCAGCTCGAGCGCCGCGGCGACGCTCGCCTCATCGCCGTTCGGGTGCCCCTTGCCCCCTCTCAGGATGATGTGGCAGTCGGCGTTGCCGCGCGTGTGCAAGATCGCCGGCGTGCCGTCGCGATCGATGCCGGCAAACGCGTGCGGCGCAGCCGCGGCGCGGACGGCGTCGACGGCCACCTGCACGTTGCCGTCCGTGCGGTTCTTGAAGCCGACCGGCATCGACAGCCCTGAGCCGAGCTGGCGGTGGATCTGGCTCTCAGTCGTGCGCGCGCCGATCGCGCCCCAAGAGACGGCGTCGGCGATGTACTGCGGGGTGATCGGGTCGAGGAACTCGCATCCGACCGGAAGCCCGGTGTCGAGCACACCGAGTAGGACCTGCCTCGCCAGGTGCAGCCCGGCGTTGACGTCGCCGGATCCGTCAAGATGCGGATCGTTGATCAGGCCCTTCCAGCCGGTCGTCGTGCGCGGCTTCTCGAAGTAGACGCGCATCGCCACAACCAGTTCGGCGCTCAGCCGGCTCGCGACGTCCGCGAGCTTCGACGCGTACTCGAGCGTCGCCTGGGGATCGTGCACGCTGCAGGGCCCGACGACGACGAACAGCCGCTCGTCGCTGCCGCCGAGGATCGCCTCCACGTCGCGACGGCCGCGGACTACGACGTCCGTGCGATCGCCGCCGAGCGGAAGTTCCGCGAGCAGCGTGTCGGGCGCGAGCAGCGCGACGACCCGCTCGATGCGGCTATCGAGGACGTCGTCGACCGGACGCAATTCGGCTCCGGCGCCGTCAGACACGGACAGGCTCCTTCGTGCTCGCGCGCTGGGCGTGCGAGGCCAACTGACACGGTCCGGATCGGATCTCGTCCGCGGCCGTCGTTTTCGTGACGATCATCATTCCTGCGTCCTCTCGGCGTCCTGGCGACAAGGGTAGGCCTGCTGCACGTCGGCGCTCGGTCAGCCGCATCGTCGCGGCGGTGGTCTTGTGGCCCGAGCGCCTAGCGAAATCGCCAGGAGTACGCGAAGGCATACGGAAACGAGCCGGCATAGGTACGAGTGGTGCTGGTGCGCGGCGAAGCCATATGCAACGAGTAATTGTGACATCTCTGGCAAGCCCGTGCACGGACTCGCCCAGATGCCACGGCTAGCCGAGCCGTCCTCGCAGCAGCGACGGGCCCGCCGCGCTGACGCGAACCCCGCCGAGGGTGCCCGTGAGACGGCCGCCGCGGAGCCGCAGCCTGCCGGAGTCGCGACCGGCGCGGACGCTGATCGTTCCGGTGAAGCGCCCCTTGGCCGAGTAGATCGTGCCGTGCAGTGACACGCCCGGGACATAGACGTCGCCGTGGAAGATGAACAGCTCGCCGACGCCGGTCGGGATGATCTCGAAGCGTCCCGACCGCAGACCGCCGGCGCCGGCGTCGTCGAAGCCCGCGTAGTAGCTCTCGTTCGTGGTCGTTCGCGCGTCACCGATCGTCGCCAGCGCTGCGGCGGCGACACGGCCGCGCCGGCCCGGAATGCCCGCGATCGGAGCCACGTCCGCGAGGGATCGCGGCGGCACCGGCGCGACGCCGATGACGTTGCCGTCGCGGCCGCGGCACGGCGATCCGACCCGCTTTCCGGCGGAGAAGGTGCGAAGCGCCCTACGGGCGCACCCGGTCGCGTCGCTGCCGAGAACGTCGTGACCGACGCCCGTGACGCTTACGAGCTCGGCTCGGGGCAGCTCCGCCGCGACGGCACGCGCGCCTTCGAGCGGCGTGCGCACGTCGTCGCGTCCCGAGAGAATCAGCGCCGGCACGTTCGGCAGCGGCGACATCAGCGGAGCGGCCGGCGTGCTCGGCGGCCACTGCATGCAGATCTGTGCCGCGCTCGAGCGGTCGATCGTCTCCCGCGAGAACGGCGCGATCTCGGCCGCCGGCAGCGCCGCCAGCGCCGCCGCCGCCAGCGCTGGGCGCTGCGCGAGCGGCGAAGACTGTGCGTAGGGCAGCGGCGCGTCGGCACACGTCGTCGCGAAGAACAGCCCGACGCTTAGGTCGCCGAGCGCCAGCGGGCCACCGGCGACGTCGCGCCGCATCCGCAGCAGCGGGATCGGGTCGCCGTCGCGTGCCGCCGCGAGCGCTGCCGGCAGTCGCAGCCGCAGCCACGGGTTGAGATCGCTGGACACGAGCGTCTCGAGCAGGTCGAACTGCGAGAAGGCGACCGTGCGGCGCCCACCCTCACCGTCGCGGATCACCCCGTGCAGCGAGCCGCCCGCTCGCTGCATCGCGGCGACGACGGCGGCGAGATCGGCCCGCGTGTCACGCGTGATGCCGGCGCAGGCGCCGTGCGCGCAGAGGCCTCGCAGCACCCTCGGCAGCGCCTGCACCGAGCGCAGGTCGTACGGGTCGGCGGCGGGCGCGACGACCGAGTCGAGGATCAGCCGCTCGACGTGGGCGGGATATCGGCGGGCGTACTGCTGTGCCACCCAGGTGCCGTAGGAGACGCCGTAGATCGCGATCTTGTCAACGCCGAGCCGGCGCCTGATCGCCTCGATGTCGTCGACGGTGTCGATCGTCGAGTAGTGGTCGCGCTGCGGCCCCAGGCGGCGGGCGCAGCTTGCAGCGGTCTCGGGGTAGGCGGCCTGGAGGCCACCGAGGCCCTGCACCTCGGGACACGAGAGCACGTTCGACCGGCCGGTGCCACGCTGGTCGAGGACCAGCAGCCGGTGGTCGCGCAGCGCCGGCTTGAGCTCGTCGGCGAACCCCGGCCCGAACGGGATCCCGTTCTGCCCCGGGCCGCCGGTCAGCGCCAACAGCAGCCCCTTGCGCTTGCGCGCCTGCAGCGCGTAGTGCAGCGACAGCGTCCCCGTCAGCTGGCCACCGCGGTCGAGCGGCACCGACAACGTCGTGCAGACGAAGCCCTTCTCCCGCGGACAGGCGCGCACCGCCGCCGACGCCGGGCCGGCGCAGAGCGCCAGCAGCGCCGCCGCGGCGAGCACCGCGGCAGCGAAGCGGCGTATCAAGCGATCAGCTCGCCGAGCGCCGACAGGAAGCGCGCGTTCTGCTCGCTGGTCCCGTAGGTGACACGCAGCGCGCCCTCCTGGCCCAGCGCCGCTCCCTGGCGGACGAGCACGCCCCGCTCCTGAAGGCCGGCGACGACGCCGGCCTCTGCGGTCCCTGCCGGAAGCTGGAGCCATGCGAAGTTCGCCTGCGATGTGGCGAAGCCGATTCCCAGCGCCTCGAGCCCCTGCTCGACCTCGCGCCGCCCCGCGAGCGTCTTGACGACGCGATCGCGAACGGCGTCCTGGTGGCGAAGCGCCTCGATCGCCGCGGCGTTGGCGGCCGCGTTGACGAGGAACGGCTGACGAACCTGATGCAGCGCCTTCACGAACGCCTCGCTCCCGCACAGCGCGAACCCGACTCGCATCGCGGCGAGCCCGTACACCTTCGAGAACGTCCGCAGCAGCACAAGGTTCTGATGCCGGTCGAGCAGCTCGATCGACGCGTCCGGATCGTCGAGCTGGCTGAACTCGCAGTAGGCCTCGTCGAGGATCACCGTGACGTGATCGGGGACCTGCTCGACGAACGCGGCGATCCGATCGAGCGGCAGCGCCGTCGACGTCGGGTTGTTCGGGTTGCAGACGATCACGAGCCGCGTCCGCACGCCGATCGCGGCGGCCATCGCGTCGAGGTCGTGCATGTGGTCGGCGTCGAGCGGCACGGTCACGGCCGTCGCGCCGGAGGCGGCCGGCAGGTGCGGATAGACCGAGAACGAGGGCCACGCGTAGACGAGCTCCGTGCCAGGCTCAAGCACCGCCGACGCGAACGCGAGCAGGATGTCGACGGAGCCGTTGCCGACGGCGATCTGCGTCGGCGCGACGCCGTAACGCTCGCTCAGCGCGGAGCGCAGGTCCCAATACGAAGGGTCCGGATAGCGATTGGCGCGCTGGACCGCTCGCATCGCCGCCTCGATCACCTGCGGCAGCGGCCCCCATGGCGACTCGTTCGACGCCAGCAGAGCGACGTCCTCGGGCAGTGAATAGCCACCTGCGACCGGGTAGTCGGGCAGTCGGGCGACGCTCGCGGAGAACTCGACGGGCACCGCCCGCAGGCTACTGCGCGCTCTCGAGGTCGGCGCGCAGGGCGCGCGCCTCGCCGAGGTACACGTGCTGCGTCCGGTGTGCGTCGGGCGCGTTGTAATGCATCATCACCCGGATCACCCGCGGCATCGAGTTCGGTACCGACACCTCGCGGGCGCAGAGCAGCGGCACCGCGTCGAAGCCGATGTTGCGCGCAGCGACCGCGGGGAACTCCGCATCGAGGTCATCGGTCAGCGTGAAGATGCAGCTGACGATGTCGGAGACGAGCAACTCGTTGCGCTTCATGATCTCGCGCAGCAGCCACTCGGTCGCCCCGAGAATCGCGTCAGCGGTGTTCTTGTCTACGGACGTGGCGCCACGGAGCGCGAAGAGCCTCATGCGGGCGCCATCATGGCAGCCGTGTACCCGACTCGCGCAAGCGGGTGACCTCAGCCGGGCTCAATCGCCGGTAGCGGCCGGGCTTGAGCGAGCCGAGCTCCAGCGGCCCGAAGGCGACGCGCTCAAGCGCGGTCACGGGATGGCCGACGGCGTCGCACATCCGGCGAACCTGGCCCTTGCGGCCCTCGTGGATCGTCAGCTCGATGTATCCCGGCCGCGGCTGGCGAACGGTCGCCGGCGCGGTCTTGCCGTCGTCGAGCTCGACACCCGATTCGAGCCTACGGACCGCCCGCGACGACACCGGTGCGCCGCTGACCTTCGCCAGATAGGTCTTCGGGACCTCGTAGCGCGGATGCGTCAGCACGTTGGCGAGCTCGCCGTCGTCGGTCAGCAGGATCAGCCCGGTGGTGTCGGCGTCGAGGCGGCCGACCGGGTAGAGCCGGCGATCGGTCGGAACGATCTCGACGACCGTTGGCCGGCCATGCGTGTCCTTCGCGGTCGAGACGACGCCGGCGGGCTTGTTGACGATGTAGACGGCGTGCGTCTTCGACAGCTCGATCTGCTCGCCGTCGACCGTCACCGGGATCGAGCCGTCGACGTCGCGAGCGGGGTCGCGAACCAGCTCGGAGCCGACCCGCACCCGCCCGGCGGCGATCATCGTCTCGGCGCCGCGGCGCGAGGCGACACCTGCGTGGGCGAGGTACTTGGCGAGTCGCATCGCTAGAGGACTCTAAGTGTGCCCGTCTACGCTGATCGCGTGGACTTCGCCCTCCTCGACGCCGCCCTTGCCGGCGAGCCGGCGTTCCGCGCCAAGCAGGTCTGGGACTGGGTGGCACGCGGCGCCGGGTCCTATGACGAGATGACCAACGTGCCGGCCGCGCTGCGTGGCCGGCTGGCCGGCGCGGCTCCGTTCTCGACGCTGACCGTGCTCAACGAGGCGCACGCCAAGGACGGCACCGTCAAGACGCTGTTCGAGACGGGGGACCGGCGTCCCGTCGAAGCGGTGCTGATGCGCTACCGCGACGGCCGTCGCTCGATCTGCGTGAGCTCGCAGTCGGGCTGCCCGCTGACGTGTACGTTCTGCGCCACCGGGGCGATGCGCTTCGGCCGCAACCTGACCGCGAGCGAGATCGTCGACCAAGCGCTGCACATGCGCCGGATCGGGCCCCTCGACCACTGCGTCTTCATGGGCATGGGCGAGCCGATGATGAACATCGACAACGTGCTCGAGGCGTGCGAGCGGCTTCCCGCGCTGGGGATCACGCACCGCCGCACGGCGATCTCGACCGTCGGCTGGATCCCGGGCATCGACCGCCTGACGGAGACCGAGATGCCGATCCGGCTGGCGCTGTCGCTGCACGCTCCCGACGACGCGCTGCGCTCGGAGATCATGCCCGTGAACGATCGCTACCCGCTCGCCGACGTGCTCGACGCCTGCCGCCGCTACCACGCGCGCCGCAGGCGGATGGTGTTCGTCGAGTACGTGATGCTGAGCGGCGTCAACGACCGCTACGAGCAGGCGCTCGGGCTCGCGAACCTCCTCGACCCGCGGATCTTCAAGCTCAACCTGATCCCGTACAACCCGACGGGATCGATCTACGAAGGCTCAGGCCGACAGGCGATCGCCGCGTTCAAAGCGGTGCTGGAGGAGCATGGCCTGCGCGCGACCGTGCGACTGACGCGCGGCCGCGACATCGCCGCGGCGTGCGGGCAACTGGCGGCGCAGGCCGCGGCCGAAGCACCGGCCTAAGCGCCCTCTGTGGAGCGCTTGAGACGCTCGAGGCGACCATCCCAGGCCTGTTCCGTCGTTCGCAGCCAGGACGACGCCGGCGTCAGAGCACCCGGCCGCAGTCGGTAGCGGACGACACGCCCGGCGTCGGCGGCGCGCTCGACGAGGCCGGCTTCGTCGAGCGCCGCAAGGTGCTTCGCCACCGCCTGGCGCGTCATCGGCAGCGCGCTCGCGAGTTCGGGAACGCTCGTCGTCCCCGCCTGCAGCAGCGTTTCGACCATGCCACGCCGGGTCGGATCTGCAAGCGCCGCGAAGACCGAGCCGACGTCGTCGCGACCGCCCACCTCAGGCCACCACCATCTGCAGCGATGCCGCGAGCATCGTCAGCGGGAAGGCGGGCGCGCTCTCGACGACGATCACGCGCGAGCCGATCGGCACGGCGACGATCAGCAACTCGACGCGCGTCGGCTCGACATCACCGTCACGAGACCACCACCACACCAGCCGCGAAGGCTCCTCCTCGACCTCTACGAAGACCACCTCGGGCGCCTCGTCCTCGAGCCAGCGCTCCCTCCCCTGCTCGGTCGCGAGGGCCTCCCAGACGTCCTCCGGGGCTGCGTCGATCTCGATCTCGCGGCGTACGCTCATCGTCGTCTCCTTTGACAACCACCTGGTTGCTACTGTGTCTCGACAACCGTCCAGTTGTCGAAAGGATAGCCACCATGCCCCTTGTCCCGATGGTCGTCGAGCAGAGCGCACGCGGCGAGCGATCGTTCGACATCTTCTCGCGGCTGCTCAACGAACGGATCGTCTTCATCGGTACGGCAGTCGACGACCAGGTCGCGAACCTCGTCGTGGCGCAGTTGCTGCACCTCGAGAGCGAGGACCCGGACAAGGACGTCTCGCTCTACGTCAACTCGCCCGGCGGCGTCGTCTACGCCGGTCTCGCGATCTACGACACGATGCAGTTCATCAAGCCCGACGTGCAGACGATCTGCTTCGGCGTCGCGATGAGCATGGGCTCACTGCTGCTGGCGGGCGGAGCTCCCGGGAAGCGGATGGCGCTGCCGAACAGCCGGATCCTGATCCACCAACCGCTCGGAGGCTTCCAGGGCCAGGCGAGCGACATCGAGATCCATGCCCGCGAGGCGCTCGAGCTGCGCGGGCACATGGACGAGATCTACGCGCGCCATACCGGCCAGAGCGTCGACCAGGTCCATGACGACATGGACCGCGACCGCTTCTTCACCGCCGAGCAGGCACGTGAGTACGGGCTGATCGACCGCGTCATCGCGTCGCACGAGCTGACGCGCGTCGCGACCGGGTTCGGCGCGCCGGCCTAGGACTCGACCGCGGCGCCGATGCCGCCGGCGCGGGCCTCGCCGGCCTTCAGCAGGCGGTCGCGCAGCTCGGCCTGCTCGTCCGGCGTCGGGTCCCAGGTCGAGGCGTCGGGCAGGTCGTCGAGCGAGATCAGGCCGAAGAGCTTCAGGAACAGCGGCGTCGTGCGGTAGAGGATCGCGCCGAAGGTGGAGCGTCCTCCCTCCTCGATCAGCCCGCGCTCGAGCAGCGTCGCAGACGCCGAGTCGGCGCTGACACCGCGAATGCGCGTGATCTCCGGACGCGAGACCGGCTGCAGGTAGGCGACGATCGCCAGCGTCTCGGCCTGCGCCGGCGTCAGCGGCGGCGTGCGCGGGCGTGCCAGCAGACGCCGCGCGGCCTCCTCGGCGAGCTCGTCGGTCGCGAGCGTGAAGCCGCCGGCGAGCTCGCGCAGCCGCAGCCCGCCGTCACGCTCGCGCAGCTCCGCGATCGCCTCGAGCACGTCCGGCTCGGTGACCTCGGCGGCGTCGGCGAGATCGGCTGCCGTGACCGGCTCGGACGATAGAAACAGCAGCGCCTCGACGATCTTCGCCAGCTCACTCATGCCGCCGCCCTCGCGCTGATCGTGATCTCGCCGAACGGGACCTCCTGGGTCCAGTTGGCCTCGCCCTGCTTGTAGAGCTCGAGCAGCGCGAACAGCGTCACGGCGACGGTGACGCGGTCGGCGCCGCGGACCGCCTCGTCGAACGACGTCGAGCCGCGCCGCAGCAGCGTCCGCAGGTGGCTGAGCCGCTCGGCCACGGAAACGCGCGGCATCGCGAGGTGCCCGAGGCCGATCTCGGGCGGGTGGCGCAGCAGCGCGCCGATCGCCATCGCCAGGCGCTCGGGCTTGTAGACCCCCTCGGCCGAGGCATCGAAGGTCGCCTTGCGCAGCCACGACGGCAGCGCGGCGGTGCGGTAGCGGGAGCCGTGCTCGCGCTCGAGCAGTGCGTGGAGGTGCTCGGCGGCAGCGCGGTAACGGCGCGCGTCGAGCATCCGCGCCAGCAGCTCCTCGGCCGCTTCGCCGGGCTCGAGGTCGAGCAGGTCCTCCTCTTCGCGCGGCAGCAGAAGCCGCGACTTCAGCTCGAGCAGCGCCGCGATCAGGACGAGGAACTCGGTCGCCGCCTCGAGGTCGAGCTCGCCGCGCTGTTCGAGCACGTCGAGATAGCTGACGACGACGTCGGCGATCTCGATCTCCATCAGGTCGACCTCGTCCTTGAGGACGAGCGTCAGCAGCAG
>DASRHW010000043.1:0-13396 GCA_035650375.1 Solirubrobacteraceae bacterium
AGGTAATGGTCGATCCGGAAGATCTGGCGCTCCTCGAACTCCGCGAGTACGCGTCGGTTGAGGTCGAGCGCCTCGGCGAGCGTCGTGCCGAACGGCTTCTCGATGATGCATCGCACCTCGGCGCCGTCGGCGTGGTTGAGCTCTGCGGCGCCCAGCCGCTCGACGATCACGGGAAAGAACTCCGGCGCCGTCGACAGGTAGAAGCAGCGGTTGAGCGGATGCCCGTCGAGGCCGGCCTCGTCGTCGAACCGCTTCAGCGTCGCGTCGAGCTTGTCGTAGACCGCCGGATCGTCGAACGAGCCGCTGACGTAGCGGACGTTGGCGAGCAGTGCCGTCAGCACCGCCTCGTCGGGCGTGCGGCGCGAGAACTTCGTGATCGCCGCCGTCGCCTCGTGGCGGTACTCGTCGTCGGAGAGCTCGCTGCGCGACGTCGCGATCAGGTTGAAGCGCTCGGGCAGCGCCCCGTCGTGGGCAAGGTTGTAGAGCGCCGGCAGCAGCTTGCGCTGCGCGAGGTCTCCGGTCGCGCCGAAGATCGTCAGCGTCGTCGGGTGGATCGGGAGCCGCTCGAGCCCTTCGACGAGCGGGTTCTCGGCGGCTGCGCTCAACCGTCAGCCCGCTTCCGCACCGCGTGGCCGCCGAACTGGTTGCGCAGCGCGGACAGCACGCGGTGCGTGAAGTCGCCGTTGCCTCGCGAGTAGAAGCGGGCCTGCAGCGCCCCTGTGATCACCGGCGTCGGCACGTCGAGCCGCGTCGCGTCCTCGATTGTCCAGCGGCCCTCGCCGGAGTCGGCCGTGTAGCCGGACAGGCCGGCGAGGTCGTTGCCCTCCTGCTCGAAGGCGCGGGCAGCGAGCCCGCACAGCCACGAGCGCACGACCGACCCCTGCATCCAGAGGTGGGCGATCTTCGCGTTGTCGAGCTCGTACTCGCACTTGTCGAAGATGTCGAAGCCCTCGGCGTACGCCTGCATCAGGCCGTACTCGATGCCGTTGTGGACCATCTTGACGTAGTGGCCGGCACCGACCGGGCCCATGTGCGACCAGCCGGGCCCGTGTTCCTCGTTCGGCGGCGGCGCCAGCACGTCGAGGATCGGCGACAGCCGCTTGACGGCCTGAACGGGGCCGCCGACCATCATGCAGTAGCCGACGTCGAGGCCCCAGACGCCGCCGCTGGTGCCGACGTCGATGTAGTGGATCCCCTGCTTGCGAAGCGTCGCGGCACGCGCCTTGTCGTCGGTCCACTTCGAGTTGCCGCCGTCGACGATCGTGTCGCCGCGGTCGAGCAGCTTCGCCAGTGCGTCGACGGTCTTCTGCGTCGCCTCGCCGGCCGGAACCATCAGCCACACGTGCCGCGGCGCGTCGAGCTTCTTGACGAGATCGGCAAGCGACTTCGCGCCCGTGGCTCCGGTCTTTCCGGCGCGCTCGACCGCCTTGCCGTCGAAGTCGAACGCGATGACCTCGTGATCGGAGTCGCGCTCGATCCTCGCGACCATGTTGCCACCCATCTTGCCCAGCCCGACGAATCCGATCTGCATGTGCGAGGAGTCTCCTAGGAGCGTTGTGCGAGGAATGCGCCGGCGGTCACGAGCCGAGCTCGGCCGCGAGCCGGCGCACCGCGGCGGCAGGGTCGCCGTCGAGCGTCAGCCGGCAGGCGCCGAGGCCGTGAGCGAGCAGCGTTTGAAGGTCGCCGAGCGCCTGTGCGTGCTCGAGCTCGGCAAAGCCGAACGGCTTGCCGGGGATCGCGATCTGCTCGCCGCCGTCGTGGACGAGCTCGACGAACAGGCCCTGCGCTGGGCCGCCCTTGTGGAACTGGCCGGTCGAGTGCAGGTAGCGCGGCCCGTAGCCGAAGGTGGTCGTCGCCCTGGTCGTGTCACGGATCGCGCGGCGCAACTCCACGATCGCCTCGTCGAACGCGGGCGTCGGCGGGACGTAACCGAGGATCGCGACGTAGCGCGGCGGCGCGGCGTCGGCGAGCAGCTCGGCGAGCGCCGGGGTGCTCGGCGGCTCCGAGTCGCCCGCCTCCAGCACGCGCGCGGTCGCGTCCTTGGCCTCTTGCACGTTGGGCTGGTCGAACGGGTTGATGCCCAGCGCCCAGCCGGCGACGGCCGTCGCGAACTCGGCGAGGAAGAAGATCCTGCCGAGGTCCTCGGGCCCGCCGGCGGTGAGCGTCAGCACCGGGTGGCCGGCGGCCTCAAGCGCCTGGAGCGCGGCCTCGCGCGCCGCGTCGGGCGCCTCGCCGGCGCGCAGGTGGAGGAAGACGCGGTCGTCGCCGTAGGCCTCGACCGCGCCGAGCGGCTCGTCGGCCACCGGCAGGATGCCCCGGCCCAGCTTGCCGGTCGACTCGGCGATCAGCTGCTCCGCCCAGAGGCCGAAGCTCGCGAGCGGCTCGTCGACGACGAACGTCAGCTTGTCGCGGCCGGCGAGCGCCAGCTCGCCGAGCGCGCAGCCGAGCCAGAGACCGGGGTTCGCGTCCGCCGCCGTCTCCCGGCAGGCGGTCTCCGCCGTCTCGGCGCCGGCCAGCAACGCGACGATGTCGATGCCGGCGAGCGCCGCCGGGACGAGCCCGAAGTACGACAGCGCGCTGTAGCGCCCGCCGATCTCGGGATCGGCGGCGAACGTCCGCAGGAACCCGTGCTCGGCGGCGAGTGCCTCGAGCGGGCTGCCCGGGTCGGTGACGGCGACGAAGCGCGAGCCGTCGCCGCCGCTGCGCTCCCAGAAGTGGGCGAAGTGCGACAGCGTCTCGATCGTGCCGCCGGACTTCGACGAGACGACGAAGAGGGCGGTTTCGAGGTCGATCGCCTGCTCCAGTGCGCGGATCGCGCCGGGGTCGGTCGAGTCGAGCACGTGCAGGTGCTCGATCGCGAACGACCGGCGCAGCACCTCGGGCGCGAGCGACGAGCCACCCATGCCCAGCAGGACGACATCGAGGGCGCCGGTGCTCGCCGCCCAGGTCGTGAGCTCACCGGCGACGGCGCGCATGCGCTCGGCGATCGTCAGCCAGCCGAGCCGGTCGGCGACCTCGGGCGTCCCAGACGGTGCCCACAGCGTCGCGTCGCGGTCCCAGATCCGCTCCACGACGCGCTCCGTACCGGCCCGCTCGACACGTGCCGCTATCGCCGTCTGGAGCTCCGCCGGCACTGCCGCGGCGATCGCGCCGGGCCGGTCGCCGGCGATCGCCGCGCGCTTCGCCTCGACCCCGGCCAGCAGCCGGTCGAAGGCGTCGGCGAACAGCACGATGCCGTCGGCGAGCAGCTTGTCGGTGACGTCGTCCATGTCGATGCCGGCGCCGGCGAGCGCGCGCAGGTCCTCGCTCGGGTCGAGCGCCGCGGTCGCCGTCGTGTCGCCCGTCGCGGGCATCGCCGCCGTCGCCTCGAGTGTCGCCATCGGCATCGTGTTGACCGTGTCGGGACCGACCAGCCCGTCGACGTAGAGCGTCGCCGGGTACGCGGGGTCCTTGACGCCGGTCGACGCCCACAGCGGCCGCTGGACGACGGCACCCGCGGCGCGCAGCGTCGCGAACCGCTCGCCGCCGAAGATCTGCTCAAAGCGCAGGTAGGCGGCGCGCGCGTTGGCGACGCCGGCGCGCCCGCGCAGCTCCGCCGGCGCGCCGGCGTCGGCCAGCCGCTTGTCGACCTCGCTGTCGACGCGCGAGACGAAGAAGGACGCGACGGAGTGCACGTCGAGACTGTCGCCCGCTGCCAGACGGCGTTCCATGGCCCTGATGTATGCGTCGGCGACCGCGGCGTAGGCCTCGACGCCGAACAGCAGCGTCACGTTGACGTTGATCCCGTCCGTCAGCGCCTGCTCGATCGCGGGCACGCCCTCCGGCGTGCCGGGGATCTTGATCATCAGGTTCGGCCGGTCGACGGCCGCCCACAGCCGGCGTGCCTCCGACAGCGTGCGCTCGCCGTCGTGGGCGAGCGCCGGATGGACCTCGAGCGAGACGAAGCCGTCGCGGTGTGAGAGCCGCTCCCAGACCGGCGCCAGGACGTCGCAGCCCAGCTGCACGTCGGCGATCGAGATCGCGTCGTAGATCTCGCCCGCGCTGCGGCCGTCGCGCGCCAGCGCCGCGAGCTCGTCGTCGTAGTCGCTGGAGCCGAGGATCGCCTTCTCGAAGATCGCCGGGTTCGACGTGACGCCGCGCAGCGAGCTGTGCTCGGTCAGTCGCGCGAGGTCGCCGCCCGAGACGAGCTCGCGGCTGATCTGGTCGAGCCACACGGCTGTGCCGGCGGCGGTGAGCTCTGCGAGACGCTCGTTGACGATGGTCGGTGACGTGCTCATGGGCGTTCTGTTTCCTCGGCTTCGATTCGAGCAATCTTGTTCAGGCGCCGAACATGGCGCTTCTCGCCGCTGAAGCGGGCTCCGGCGAACGCGCTGACGACCTCGGCCGCGATCGCCGGCCCGATCACGCGTGCCCCCAGGCAGAGGACGTTGCAATCGTCGTGCTCCACGCACTGGTGTGCTGTGTACGTCTCGTGACCGACCGCGGCGCGGATGCCGGCGAACTTGCTCGCGGCGACCGACACGCCCGCGCCCGAACCACAGACGATGATCGCGCGCTCGGCGACGCCGTCGCGGATGGCGATGCCGGCCTTGCGCGCCGTGTCCGGGTAGTCGTCGTCGGTGCCGAGGTCGATCGGCTCGTGGCCGGCGGCGCGCAGCGTCTCGATGACGAGGTCACGCAGGCTGACACCGGCGTGATCGAAGGCGCAGGCGATCCTCATGCCGCCGCCTGCTCCTGCTCGCGCGCCAGCTCTTGGCCGGCCATCAGTGCCGCGCCCAGGACGCCGGCGCGCGGCCCGTACCGCGCGAGCCGGATCTCGGTCGTCGTGCCGACGCCCGGCAGGTAGAACTTCTCCGCCGTCTCCCGCGCGGGGTCCAGCAGCAGCGCTCCCGCGGACGAGACGCCGCCGCCGATCGCGATGACGTCGGGATCGAGCGCGTTGACGACGTTGGCGATCCCGATCCCGAGCCGCTCGCCGAGGATCCGCAGCGCATCGAGCGCCGCCGTGTCGCCGCCCTGCGCGGCCACGACGACGGCGTGGCCGTCGGCGAAGCCGCGGGTCGTCGCGAGCGCGTCCAGCGCGCGGCCCGAGGCGAGGTGCTCGAGCGAGGCCGGCTGCGGCGGCCTCTGCGGTTGCGGCGCGCCGTGCTCGAGCTGAGCGCCGATGATCATGTGACCGAGCTCTGCCGCCGCGCCGGTCGCGCCGCGGTACACGCGGCCGTCGATGACGATCCCGCCGCCGATGCCGGTGCCGACGGTGAACATGACGAGGTGGCGGACGTCGATCTCGCCGTCGGAGCCGTAGGCCTCGGCGACGGCGGCGACGGTCGCGTCGTTGTCGACGTAGACCGGCACACCGAGCCGCTCGCGCAGGACGTGGCGCAGCGGCACGTTCTCGAGCGGGATGTTGACCGACGACCGCGCGGCGCCGCTGGCGAAGTCGACGACCGACGGGATCCCGATGCCGACCGCGTCGGCGGGCAGATAGGTCTCGATAGCGGCGGCGAGCTGATCGATCAGCTCCTCCGATGACGACGTCACCGTCGGCCGCAGGTCGGGCGCGGAGAGCTCGGTGTCCTCGAGCAGCGCGACCGACACCTTGGTGCCACCGACGTCGACGCCTATGAGCCTGGCCACAGCACCGCAGTCTCGCATGTGGCGGGCGCCCGCACTCGATAGGCTCGCCGACCCATATGCCCGAGGCGACCGCAAGCAGACCCGACCGCAACCTCGCACTGGAGCTCGTCCGCGTGACCGAGGCCGGCGCGCTGGCGTCGGCACGCTGGATCGGCCGCGGCGACAAGATCGCAGCCGACCAGGCGGCCGTCGACGCGATGCGCGTGGTGCTCGACACGATCTCGATGGACGGTGTCGTCGTCATCGGCGAGGGCGAGAAGGACGAAGCGCCGATGCTCTACAACGGCGAGCGGATCGGAGACGGCTCGGCGCCGGAGGTCGACATCGCCGTCGACCCGCTCGAGGGGACGACGCTGACCGCGCGCGGGATGCCGCGGGCGCTGTCGGTGATCGCGCTGTCCGAACGCGGCTCGATGTTCGATCCCGGGCCCTGCGTCTACATGGAGAAGATCGCCGCCGGGCCGCAGTTCGCCGACCTGCTCGATCTCGACCGCCCGCTCGAGGAGACGCTGAAGCTCGTCGCCGAGCGCAAGGGAACCGACATCACCGACGTGATGGTGATCATGCTCGACCGCCCACGCCACGAAGAGGCCCTGCAGGGGATCCGCGACACCGGCGCCCGCGTCCGCCTGATCGCCGACGGCGACGTCTCGGCTTCGCTGCTGGCGGTCTCCGACAGCTCGACCGTCGACCTGATGTGGGGTGTCGGCGGCACGCCCGAGGGTGTGATCTCCGCGGCCGCGATCAAGTGTCTCGGCGGCCAGCTCATCAGCCGCCTGTGGCCGCGCAACGACGAAGAGCGCGACGCCGCGCTGGCCGCGGGCTACGACCTTGCGAAGCAGATGACCGTCGATGATCTGGTCGCCTCCGACGACTGCTTCTTCTCCGCGACCGGTGTCACCGACGGTGACGTCGTCGCCGGCGTCCACTTCACCAGCGCCGGCAGCGCGACGACCGAGTCGCTCGTGATGCGCGCGCGCTCGGGGACGGTGCGCCGCGTCCACGCGACGCACGATCGCGCCAAGCTGCGGCTGCTCTCGGGCGAGAAGCTCGGCTAGGCAGGGGACGAGGGGCCCGCCTCGGGCGGCCACGTGGCCGCCTCCGGCACCCTCGGAGCTCCTGCTGGTTCGCGCAGCGGCGCGGGAAAGCGCCCGACGCGCGACTCGGCGAGGTCGAGCCGGGCCAGCGAGCGCAGGAACCCGTGCGTGACGACCACGTGGATCCGTGACTGCGTCGCCATGTAGATGCGGCGGCCGATCCGCGACGCGATCGCCGGGTAGAAGTTCGCGACCTCGACGGAGATGTCCGCGCGGGCGAAGCCGTCGCTCCGCGCCGGCTGCCGGCGAACGACGATCTCGAGGTAACCGCTGCCGCCGCGCCCAGCGCGCGACACGAGCACGCCGCGGTCGATGCGCCAGCGGATCATCCCTCTCTCGGCGTCCATCTCGTACTCGGGCACCTGGAACGTCAGCAGCGGCACGAGCCCGAACGCGACGACCTGGCGGCTGTGCTCGGAGTACCTGACCGAGATCACGAAGGCGGTCGCGCGTGAGAGGAAGCGCCAGTAGGTGCGCGCGAGCCGCTCGAGGTCGTGCGGCGTCCAGATCCGGTCGAGTCGCTCGGCCGTCGTCTCCAGATCGGCGGTCTGGATCGAGCGCACGGCGCCGCTCGCGGCGTCGATCGTCGTGCGGTCGGCGAGTGCGGTGACGACCGCCGGCGCACGGCGCCGAGAGCGGTACCTGAAGCCGCGGAACATGGCGCGGTCCAGGGTACGCGGCCTGGGGACGGAGGCGGTGGCGGCTCCGGCGGCGCGCGGGTTTCTGGACAGCGGTCCCCATTGCCTGGTTTGCTGTGGGCGTGGATTCCTTCGCTCCCGCCCCTCGCGCGCCGCGCGCCGTCGCCGGCGTGCCCGTCGTCGACGCCGGCGAGGTGACGAAGGCCTGGCTGCTCGAGTTGGTCGCCGCGGCTCCGCTCGAGGCTGCCGCGGCGCTGCCCACGGGGGAGCTCGTCGACTTCGGCCCGGCGCTCGCGACGGCCGTCGTCGAGGCGCTGCGTGACGACGCGGCGCTTGCGCGGCTCGCTCCCGGCGGCGAGCTCGGCGCGCTTGCCGCGCGGACCGGCGTGCTCGTCGGAGCGAGCGAGCCCGCAGCCGTGATCGCGGCCGTGGAGAGCCTGCGCCGCGCCGTCCTCGCGAGCATGCTGGCGGCCGCCCGGCTCGACGCGGTGACGACCGCTGAGCTCGTCGATCGCCTCGCCCACATCTGCACGCTGATCGCGACCACCGCGCTCAGCGGCGCCACCAAGGCGGAGAAGAAGGCGAAGAAGCGCCGTGCGGAGGCTGCCGACTCCGCGGCCGAGCGGGCGCCGCTCGTCGTCGACGAGCCGGCTCCCGCAATGGCTCAGCCGCCGCCGGCCGAGCCGATCGCGGCGGCGGAGCCCGGTCCGCTGCCGCCGCGCGCCGAGCCGCCCGCCACGGCGCCGCCTGTCGCGTCGCAGCCGGAGCCCCAGCCTGCCGCCGAGCCGCCGCCGGTGCCGCGTGTGGTGCCGGCGATGCCGCCGGCTGCCGCGCTGCCGCCGTTCGAGCCCTTCCCCCAGGCCAACGGGGACACGCTCGAAGTGCATCGCGTCGACGACCCGCTCGAAGCGCTGCGCGTCCGTCAGGCGCGCCAGGCCGAGCCGCTGTCGTGGCGCCAGGCGGTCGAGTGGCGGATCAAGCGCCACCTCCAGGACGGCAGCCCCTTCGCGCTGCTTGCGGTCGAGGTCGACAACGTCGCGCGGCTGCTCGCCGCCGACGAGGGCGGGGAGGTCGGCGGACTGCTCGCGGACCTGGAGCGGGCGCTGGCGGCTGAGCTGCGTCCCGCCGACCAGCTGCTGCGTGACGACGAGGGTCGCTACTGGGTCACTGCTCCTGACACGGGGCCGGCCGTCGCGCGGCTGCTCGCCGAGCGGCTGGCGGAGTCGGCCGGCGCGGCCGCGTCGCACCGCGGCGTTCCGCTGCGCGTCTCGATCGGGGTCGCGAGCTGTCCCGAGGACGGCATCGACGCCGACGAGCTGGCCGGGCGCGCCGATCGCGGGCTGTTCGCCGCGCGCGCTGCCGGCACGACCGTCGCCTAGCCGGACCGGCGCTCGCCCGCCACAGCGCCGCGCTGGTCGCCCCCGCCGCCGCGGGAACTTGGCGACGGAGGCGACCGCCGAGGCGTGCCGTTAGGCGACCCTAACACGAAATATGTTAGGGTTACCTAACTGGAGTGCCGGCCGTCGCGGGGAGTCCCGTTTGCCGCACACCTGGCCTCGCCGCTCCGTCGGCGAGGAGCGGGAACGCAGCGGGAACACAACCCCAACGACAGGAGTACGAAGATGGCAGGAATCACGACGAGGGCCGCGCGCCGCCGTTCCGGCATGCTCGCGGCTCTCGGAGCGACCGCGGTCGCGGCGCTCGCAGGAGCGAGCGCGGCGCAGGCGGCGCCGTTCAACGTCGGATCGGCGAGCCTGACGTGGGCCGTCCCGCACGAGACGGCCCCGGGCACCGGGACGTTGTCGAACTACGCGACGGGGATCGGCCACGGCAGCGTCGCCGCCACGGCTCCGGCCACCGGCACGACGATCACCGCATCGAGCACCCCCGCGGCCGGTGTCGGCGTCAAGTACCCGTTCAGCTTCCCGGGGACGACCAGCGGCACTCCGGCGTCGCCGGCCGGCGCCGCCGGAACGTATGACCCGGTCACGAAGACGGGAGCGATCAACTTCGCCGGCACGGTGACGTTCACGGCGCACGACAACACGTTCTTCAGCGTTGTCAACCCGCGACTGCAGTTCGATGCGCCGCAGTCGATTCGCCTGATCGCCAACGGCAAGGTCGCCAGCGGCACCGTCGGATCGACCGACCCGCCGGTCGACTACGGCACGGCCGCCACGCGCCAGACCGTGTTCGCGCTCGACGGCGTCGCGGCGGTGACGACGCTGAACCCGAACGGCTCGTACACGATCAGCAACCTGATTCCGTCGGGAACGCCCGCGGGCGCCCCGACCGGGTTCCTGAGCACGAGCGGCCCGTTCGACGGGATTCGCCCGTGGTTCACCACCGATCGCCCGAACCAGGCGTTCTCGGTCACGTTCGCGCCCGTCGGTGCCACCCCGGATCCCGATCCGGATCCGGATCCGCCCGTCGGGTCGAGCAAGGACCTCACGGTCACCGGCAGCGTGCCGGACGTGCTGAGCCTGACGCTTGACGCGACCAGCGTCAGCCTGGGCAGCTTCCTGCCCGGCGTGGCGGCCAACTACGACGCCTCGGTCGCCGCGACCGCGACGTCGACGAACCCGTCGGTGCTGAGTGTGCTCGACGGTGGCAGCAACCCCGGGTTCCTGCTCAACGGCAGCCGGGCGCTGGGATCGGCGTTGCAGGTCTGCGCCGCGACCAGCGGAGCGTGCTCGTACTCGGCCCTCGGCTCGGGTGCGAAGCAGCTGCTCTCGTTCGCGACCGGCGCGTCGGCCACGCCGGTGTCGCTCAAGCTGCGGCAGGCGATCGCAGCCAGCGAGGCACTCGCCGCAGGGACGTACGGCAAGACCCTGACGTTCACGCTCTCGGCGGGAACCGTCTAGGACGCATGGTGATCCGGGTCGATCACGCGGCTCGGGTCGCTGGGCTGACGGGGGCGGCGCTCGCGCTTTGCGCGGGCGCCGCCCAGGCCCTGCCGGCGACCGCCGACACCACGCCCCCGCGCGGGTCGGTAAGTGGGTCGACCGGTCCTGCCCGAGGTGAGGTCACGCTCCTGGTCAGCGCGGATGACGACGGCGCCGGGCTCGCGTCGGCGTCCGCGTACGTCGACGGCCTGCCGCTCGCGACAGCCGCACTGGAGGCGCAGCAGGCGGCGCGCGTGCCGCTGGTCCTCGACCTCTCGCGCCTGGCTTCGGGCGAACACTCGCTCCGTGTCCGAGTCGCCGATGCCGCCGGCAACGAGGCTGAGATCTACGACGGCACGGTCACGGTCGCCGGCCCATCACCGATCTACAACCCGACGGTCGTGCTGACGATCGGCGACCCGCCGAAACCGCCGTCGCAGGCGCCGGTGCCGACGCCGCGCTCTGGCGTTCTCGCCGCCAGCGCCACCAGCTGCGCCTCGCCGCGGCTGTCGATGGCGCTCGATCAGCGTCCGCTGCGCGTCAAGGGCGGCCGCCCGGTGCTTCGCGCGGGAACGCGCTACCGCTACCGGGGGCGGATCACGTGCCTCGCCGGGAAGACGCGCCGGTCGGCGCCGCGCGGGACGGCGGTCGAGCTGCTCAACCGCATCGGCAAGCGGACGTGGGCCGTCACGGGCGCCACGACCGCGACCGGCGGCCGGCTGACGATGATCCTCGCCTACCGCTCGTCGCGCACACTGATCTTCCGCCACCGCTCGGCGCTTGGCACGAGCCAGGTCCGGCTGCCGATCACGATCGTCAAGGCGAAGCGGCGATGAGCCGCCGCGGGATTCGTGTCGCGATCGCGACGGTCGCGGCGTCGCTGGCGACCGCGTTCGCGGCCACGGTGACGAGCGCCGGCGAAACCGGGCTGAGCGGACAGGTCGAGAGCACGATCGAGCTGTCGATCGACAACGCCGCGAACGGCGCGCTCGACGTCGCCGTCACAGCCACCGTCTCGGAAACCGCACTTGCCGTTCGCGCGAACCAGCGCGAGCGGACGCTCGATGCCTACGCCGGCCCCGTCACGAACGCACACACGACGGTGAAGGCGGGATCGGGCGAGCACACGATCACCTTCGGGCCCACGGGCCCATGAGGCCAAGGAGCAGCACGATGAACCGATTTCTCCTCGCATCCCTCGTCGCGATCGGGACGGCCGGCGGCGTAGCGTCGACCGCCGCGTCCGCGAGCGGCCTGGCGATCGGTCCCGCGATCCTCGAGCGCGACGCGCGCACCGGGAGCGTCGGCACGATCCGCGTCGTCAACAACTCGAAGCAGACGCTCGCGATCACCGCCGGCGCCCGCCCGTGGGTGCAGTCGCGCTCGGGCTCTGTCACCGCCGACGCGAAGCGCACGCTCGCGCCGGTGCGGCTCGGCGTGAGGTCATTCACGCTCGCTCCCGGGGCGAAGCGGTCGATCCCCGTGACGCTGGGGGCGCTCCCGCGCGCGGGCTCGCTCTACGGCGTCGTCGAGGTCATCGGCACGCCCACCGGGCCGCGACCGGCCAACGGCGTCGTCGCCCGCTACCGCATGCTCTCGGCACTGCGTCTCAACCCGCCGAAGGCGAAGCGGACGTTCAAGGCCTCGGTCGGCGCGGCTCGCCTGAGCGGCGGCGCCGTCACCGTCGCGGTGCGCAACCGTGGCAACACGGTCCAGCCGCTGACGGGCTCGGTCCGCATCTCCGGTGCCGCGGGCACCGTGCGCGGCAGCATCTCGCGCCGGCGGATCCTGCCCGGCACGCTGCTCGACGTGCCGGTGTACCGCGGCCGCCTACAGCCCGGCACGTATCGCGTCGCCGTCACCCTGCGGCAGGGCGGGCGTCGCGTCGCGTCGGTGACGCGGACGCTGCGCGTGAAGTGAGCCGCGCTCGCGAGCGCTAGCGGGCGCGCGCCGCGACGGGCGCCGGCTGGATCGCCACGGCACCGATGCGATCGGTGCGGACGAGCCCGACCTGGCGTGCCGCCGCGGCCGTCAGGTCCCACGTCGCGCCGTCGCGGAACGGCCCGCGATCGACGACCGGGGCCACGATCGTGCGCCCCTTGTAGATGATCGAGACCGAGCGGCCGCACGGCAGCCCGCGGTGGGCGACGCCGACGAGCGTCGTCGTCAGACGCTGGCCGCAGGCCGTCTTCTTGCCGTAGAACCCCGGTCCGTACCACGTCGCGATCGCGGGCTTGTAGACCGTCACCTTGATCGACGGCGGGTCGTCGGCGGTGCGCGCGCCGCGGACGTCTCCGGCGCCGACGGCGCGGATCGTGAAGAGGCCGATGTGATCGGTGCGCCAGCGGGCGACGAAGCCGCCACCGGCGTCGGCGACCGCGGTCGCCGTCGGCTGCCAGGCGCCGAGCGCGTCGAGCCGCTCGATCGAGATCTGCCTGCCGGGCGTCGTCGTGCCGCGGAAGTTGAGCGTCGCGCCGAGCATCCCGTTCGATCGCGCGTACAGCGCCGGGCCGCCGACGACTCCGACCGGCGCGCCGTATCCGGCGCCGCCGGAGCCGGCCACCGGATCGGTCGCGTCGCTGCCGGCCGCGAGTGCGGGCGCGACGATCACGACGGCACCAGCGAGTGCGGCCATCGTTCCGGTGATCCGTGAAGTGCGGGTCATGGTTCGTTCGGCGCCTACGGGGTGAGCTGACGGGCTCGCGTGGAACGGCACGCTACGGAGCATCCGCGCTCCGATTCGCCCCGACGGGCCCGGCAAGGCCCGCAGTGGTTCCCCCGCTTCGCGACGCTCTGGACGACGCGAACTCGGCGTGTTGGCAGAACTCTACCCGCGAACGGGCGACGATGCGCCACGGCAGGTTGCGGTGCCGCGCTCAGGTCGCGCGGCCAAGCTGCCGAAACAATGCGCGGCCGACGAGTTTAGGCCGGATGCAGGTGCCGGAACCGCGTCTCGGTGGCAGTAGACTGGCCCTCGCAGCGCCTTCGATGAACCCTTCCCGTCGTCGCTGCGACGCGGGCCTCGGAAACGGAACCACATGTCAGTCGTAGACCTCCAGGAGCTCGAAGAGATCAAGGGCCTTCTGGCCAAGGGGCAGCAGGTGGGGGTGCTCACGTTCAGTGAGATCGCGACGGCGCT
>DASRHW010000044.1:0-14201 GCA_035650375.1 Solirubrobacteraceae bacterium
GCGAGCAGCTGCGCGTTGACGAGCACGTCGATGTCGCCGCGCTCGTAGTGGGCGAGGATCTCGGCCAGCTGGCGCTTCGGCGTCTCGCCGGAGACCGCCTCGGCCTTGATCCCCTCGTCGCGGAACGCCGCCGCGACGTTGTAGGCGTGGCGCACACCGGCGGCGTAGACGACGCCGGGCACGCCGTGGAAGCGCGTCTTGTAGAGGTTGGCGATCGCGAGGTTGAACGGCAGCTGGTCGAGCAGCTCAGCCAGCATCTCCTGGTCGAACTCGACGTCGACGTCGCCGCGGCGCAGCGGCACCTTGGCGATCGTGCGGACGCCGGGCCCGGGCGGGATGCGGATGCAGCGCAGCGGCGCGATGACGCCGCGGCGCGCGGCCTGGGCGAGGTCGAAGCGCGACGTCTGCGTAGGGAACAGGTCGGTGACGTGGCGCGCGATCAGCGCGCCCGTCGCCGTCATGCCGATGAAGATCGGGCCCGTCCACTGGCGGATCGCGGCGCTCGTCTTCTCGCCCAGCGCGGTGTGCGCCTCGTCGCAGATGACGATCGTGTAGGCGCTCGAGATCTGGCCGGCGTTGCGGACGAACCACTGATATGTCTCGACCGTCACCGGGCCGTCGGCGCGATCCTCGTCGCCGAGCAGCGGCGGGCTGATGCGCTTGCCGTAGCCGCGGTCGTTGAGCTCGCCGAGGAACTGGTCGACGAGGTTGCGGCGGTGGGTCAGGATCAGCACGCCGCCGGTACGCGACGACTCGACGAAGCCGAGCGCGGCGACCGACTTGCCGGCGCCGGTCGCGTGCTCGAACCAGAAGCGCTTGTAGGCGTTGGGGTCGTCGGCGTCGTCGCCGAGGCGGACGTCCTCGTCGACCTCGGCCGCCGCGACCTGCTCGTCGTCGACGTCGGCAGCGCCGGACTGATCCTCCTCGTCCGCCTCGTCCTCGTCGTCGAGATCGAGGTCGAGGTCGAGGTCCTCCTCATCGTCTGCCTCGTCCTCGTCCGGCTCAGGCACGTCTTCCTCGACCGCCAGAACGGGGGCCGCGACGTCGCCGTCGTCCTCGGCGAACAGCGGTGACTGCGCCGCCGCCAGCAGCGCCGTCAGCGTGCCCGACAGCGCGTCGACCTGATGCGGGTTCAGCAGCGTGCCGTCGACGAGCCGCTGCTCATCCTCCGAGAGCACGCGCTCGAGCCCGAGCAGCAGCGAGTAGCGCCGGCGCCACTTGTTCGACGGCACCTTCGCGCCGGCATCGAGCTCCGCGAGCGCGTAGTCGAGCGCGTTGCGGCGGGCACTGCCCGGCGCAAGCGCGTCCTCCAGCTCCTCGCCGGGATGCACGAAGCGCTCGCGCGTGAACTTCTCGACGCGAGCGAGCTCGTCCGTGGTTGGAAGGAGAGCGGCCTCGACGGCCACTGCGGGCGGATCAGCCATGGCAGGCGATGATGGATTCGTACGGAGTGCGCGGCGCGATGATGGACGTCGGCGCGACGCGCGGGCGGCTCCGGGAGAGCCGCAGGAGGGGACGTTCCCTGGTGTCGGCTGCCCCTCCGACTGCGTCGCAGTCTATCGCACCCGTACGCTGTCTCCGTGTCGATCAACCGCCGCGCGCTGATCGCCGTCGCCGCTGTCGCCGTCGTGGCCATCGTCGCCATCGGGCTGCTGCAGAGCGACAGCCAATCGACATCGTCGCCGACGCCGCTGACGAGCGAGCAGGTCCGAGAGCGCGTCGCCGGCGCACCCGCCGCCTTGGCGGCCGTGCACGCCCAGGGCAACGAGCTGCTCGGCGGCGGCAAGGCCGCGCTCGACGCCCGGATCAAGGGGCTGCGCGGTCATCCGGTCGTCGTCAACGTCTGGGGCTCCTGGTGCGACCCGTGCCGGGCCGAGTTCCCGATCTTCCAGCACGTCGCCGTCGAGCACGCCCGGGACGTCGCCTTCCTCGGGGTCGACACGCTCGACCCGGCCGGCAAGGCGAAGCGCTTCCTCGCCACGGTCCCGGTCCCGTACCCGAGCTACCAGGACCTGAAGGGAACGATCGCGCACAGCTACGGCCTGCAGGTGACGCCGGGCACGATCTTCTACGACCGCCGCGGCCGCCAGTTCCTGCATCAAGGCCCGTACCACTCCAAGGCCGACCTCGAGGCCGACGTCCGCAAGTACGCTCTCGGAGTCTGACGCGGTCGATGCCTGAGGTTCGCGTCGATCCGCTGACCGGCCTGCGCACGATCATCGCCGGCGACCGCGCGACCCGGCCGGGCGGAGGGCTGTCGACGACCCCCGCGGAGCCGATTGACCGAGACACCGACCCGTTCGTAGAGGGCCACGAGGACCGCACGCCACCGGAGCTCTACGCGCTGCGCGACGACGACGGCGGAGCGGACGAGGCGAACGCGCCCGGCTGGACGGTGCGCGTCGTGCCGAACCTGTACCCGGCGCTCGAGCCCGACAGTGCCGAGCCCGAGCCGACCTCGGCACCCGACCTCTTCACGGCGTTCGCCGCGCGCGGGCAGCACGAGGTCGTGATCAACGGGCCCCAGCCGGTGACCTCGCTGGCCGAGTTGCCGCTCGAGCAGGTGCAGGCCGCCGTCGGCGTCTGGCGTGAGCGGATCCGCGAGCATCGCGACGACGCCGCGTACGTCCATCTGCTCGTCAACGAGCGGCGCGAGGGCGGCGCGTCGCTGCCGCACACGCACGCGCAGGTCTACGCGCTCGGCTTCGTGCCGGCCCAGGTGGCGCGCGAGCGCGAGCGCTTCACCGCGCACGCGACACGGACGATGGGCGGCAACCTGCTCGCCGACCTCGTTCAGGAGGAGGTCCGCCGCGGCGAGCGGATCGTCGCGATCGACGACGAGGCGGTGTTGATGGCGCCGTACGCCTCGAGGCTGCCGTATCAGCTGATGCTCGCGCCGCGGGCGCCGCGGCGCTGCTTCGGCGACGACGGCCCGACCGGCGCGTCGCTGCTGTACGACGGGCTGCGGCGGCTGGCCCGGCTGCTCGGGCACAGCCCACCGCTCAACCTCTGGATCCGCACGGCACCGCGCGGGGCCGAGCACTTCTGCTGGCGGAT
Organism: Solirubrobacteraceae bacterium; assembly: GCA_035650375.1. Lineage (GTDB taxonomy): Bacteria > Actinomycetota > Thermoleophilia > Solirubrobacterales > Solirubrobacteraceae > BP-464. Next base: position 3,058 of record DASRHW010000044.1, read on the forward strand.
CGACGTGATGCCGCGGCTGACACACCTCGCCGGCCTCGAGCTCGGCGTCGGCGTCAACCTCAACGTCGTCGCGCCCGAGCTGGCCGCGGCGCAACTGCGCGACGCGTGATCACCGTCCTCGCGGCGATGGCCGCGTCGACGGTCGCCGGGCTGCTGGCCGAGCGGCGCTCGCCCGCGTTCGCACACCGGCTGGCGACGTTCTCGCTGCTGGCGATCTTCTGGGTCGTGCTGCCGTTCCTGATCGTCTGCACGCTGCCGTCGCTGCGGCTCGACACCGCGCTCGTTCGCTCGCTCGGGCTCGGCTGGCTGGCACTGGCGATCGCCGGTGTCGCCGCCTGGTTCGTGGGCAGCCGCGTCCTGCGCCTGCCGCGCCCGAGCACCGGCGCCCTGATCTGCTCCACGGTGATCGCCAACACCGGCTACTTCGGTCTGCCGTTCACGTCGACGCTGCTCGGCCGCGACGACCTGGCGACCGCGATCGCCTACGACACGCTGATCAGCGGCCCGATGTTCTACGTCGTCGGGATGGCGATCGGCGGCCGCTTCGGCGCCGGAGACCGCGGCCTCGGACTGTCGCCGCGGGCGCTGCTGCTGCGCAACCCGCCGCTGCTCGCGGCGATCGCCGGGCTGCTGCTCCCCAGCACCGCGGTCCCGGACGCGCTCGTCGACACCGCCCACGATTCGATCTGGGTCCTGCTCGTCCTCGGCTTCGTCGCCGTCGGCGCGACGCTCGCGACGGAGGCCGACGAGGGCGCATTCGTCTTCCCGCCGCGCCTCGACCCGCCTGTCCGCGTCGCGCTGCTGCTGCGGCTCGTACTCGCGCCGGCGATCTTCCTCGGGCTGACGGCACTTGCCGGCGGCGCGCCGGCGGCGTTCCGCGTCGAGGCGGCGATGCCGGCGGCGATCGGCTGCCTGATCATCGCGCACACGACGAAGCTCGATCTCCGGCTGAGCGCCGCGACGATCGTCTGGAGCACCGCGATCGTCGCCGTCTGGGGCATCGTCGCGACGCTGCTCTGACCCGAAGCCGTCGTGACGTCACCGGCCAACCGGGTAGAAGACGGGCATGCCCGTGCGCAAGTTCGCCACCCATCTCTGGTTCGACTCCCAGGCCCAGGAGGCCGCCGAGCTCTACACCGGTTTGTTCGACGACTCGAGCGTCGAGGACGTCATCCTCGCCCCGGAGGGAATTCCGGGTGTTGAGCCAGGCAGCGTCTTCCTCGTCTACCTGACGATCATGGGCCAGCAGTACATCTTCCTCAACGGAGGCCCGCTGTTCCCGTTCGACTCGCAGGTCTCGCTGTACGTGCTCTGCGACGATCAGGACGACGTCGACCGCTACTGGCACGCGCTGCTGGCAGACGGCGGCAAGCCGGTCCAGTGCGGCTGGCTGACCGACAAGTTCGGCCTCTCCTGGCAGATCATCCCGAACCGTCTCGAGGAGCTGATGGACGACGACGACCCAGCGGTCGTCGACCGCGTCATCGCGGCGATGCTGGAGATGGTCAAGCTCGACGTCGCCGGCCTCGAGGCGGCCGCCCGCGGCTGATCCCAGCGGCCCCGCGCGTAGGCTGCCGCTCGTGCGAGCGCTCGTCCAACGCGTGGCCCACGCGTCGGTGACCGTCGGCGATGCCTGCGTCGCCGGGATCGGCCCGGGACTGCTGGTGCTCCTCGGCGTGACCCACGACGACACGCCGGAGACCGCCGACCGCCTCGCCGACAAGGTCCGGGCGCTGCGCGTGTTCGCCGACGCCGACGGCCGTATGAACGAGCCGCTCGGCGATCGCGAGGTGCTCGTCGTCAGCCAGTTCACGCTCTATGGCGACGCGCGCAAGGGCACGCGACCGAGCTACGTCGCCGCGGCGGCGGCGGAGCACGCCGAACCGCTTTACGAGCGCTTCCGGCAGCGCCTCAACGCGGAGGGCGGCGTCTTCGGGGCGGAGATGCAGGTCGACCTGCGCAACGACGGGCCGGTCACGCTGCTGGTCGAGCTGTAGCGGCGCCCTCGTCGTCACCGAGCGGGTAGTGGCACGCCGCGAGATGGCCGGGGTGAGCGGGGTCGCCATCCGTCAGCAGCGGCTCGTCGACGTCGCAATGCCCGGCGACGAACTTCGGGCAGCGCGTATGGAAGCGACACCCCGGCGGAGGGCTGCTCGGCGACGGCACCTCGCCGGTGAGGATCTGGCGGCGGGCCGCGCGCGCCAGGCGCGGGTCGGCGACGGGAACCGCGCTCAACAACGCGCCCGTGTACGGATGCCGCGGCCGGGCGTAGAGCTCGGCCGCGTCGCCGACCTCGACGACCTTGCCGAGGTACATCACCGCGACGCGGTCGCACATGTGCCGCACGACGGACAGATCGTGCGCGATCAGCACCAGCGTCAGATCGAGGTCGCGCTGCAGCGACCGCAGCAGGTTGAGGATCTGGGCCTGGATCGAGACGTCGAGCGCCGAGACCGGCTCGTCGGCGACGATCAGCTTCGGCTTCAGCGCGATCGCCCGTGCGACGCCGACGCGCTGGCGCTGACCGCCCGAGAACTCGTGCGGGTAGCGGTTGTAGTGCTCGGGGTTGAGCCCGACGAGATCCATCAGCTCCTGGACGTGGCGCTTCCGCGCGCTCGCGTCACGCTCGACGCCGTGGACGACGAACGGTTCGGCGATGATCGAGCCGATCGTCTTGTGCGGGTTCAGCGACGAGTACGGGTCCTGGAAGATCATCTGCATCTCGCGCCGCAGCGGCTTCAGCTCGCGGCGCGACAACGTGGCGATGTCTCGCCCTTCGAAGGCGACAGAGCCGGAGGTCGGCTCGAGCAGGCGCAGCAGCAGCCGCGCGGTCGTCGTCTTGCCGCAGCCCGACTCGCCGACGATTCCCAGCGTCTCGCCGCGGAGGACGTCGAACGAGACGCCGTCGACCGCATGCACCGCCCCCACCGGCCGCCCGAGCACGCCGCCGTGGATCGGGAACTCCTTGACGAGGTCACGGACCTCCATCAGCGCCTCGGCCATCACCGCTCCCCTTCCTCGGCCTCGATGACGTCCGTCCGCGCCCGTTCGGGCGCGACGCCGGCGCGCAACTCCTGCCACACCCGCCGGCGGGTCGCCGACGGCAACAGGCAGCGGACGGCGTGGGCGGGATCGTCCTCGACGGCGACGAGCTCCGGATCGACGACCTTGTGCGCCTCGCGCACATACGGACAGCGAGGATGGAAGTGGCAGCCGCCCGGGCGCGCGATCAGGCTCGGCGGCCGGCCCGGGATCGGCACGAGATCGGCCCCGTCCAACGCGTCCAGCCTCGGCATCGAGCCGAGCAGCCCCCACGTGTAGGGGTGCTCGGGTGCGTCGAAGATCGTCTCGGTGCTCGCGCGCTCGACGATCCGGCCGGCGTACATCACGGCGACCTCATCGGCGATCGAGGCGACGACGCCGAGATCGTGCGTGACGATCACCATCGCCATCCCGAGCTCGTCGCGGAGACGTGCCAGCAGCTCGAGGATCTGCGCCTGCACGGTGACGTCGAGTGCCGTCGTCGGCTCGTCGGCGATCAGCAGCTTCGGGTCGTTCATCAGCGCCATCGCGATCATCACGCGCTGCCGCGTGCCGCCCGAGAGCTCGTGCGGATAGCTGTCCAGCCGCCGCTTGGCGTCGGCGATGCCGACCAGCCCGAGCATCTCCACGGCGCGATCGCGCGCCTCCTGCTTGGAGACGTCGCGGTGCGCGAGCACGGCCTCGCTCAGCTGTGCACCGACGCGATAGAACGGGTGCAGCGCCGACAACGGGTCCTGGAAGATCATCGCCACGTCGTTGCCCCGCAGCCGCCGCAGCCGCTCCTCGGGAGCCGCCAGCAGGTCCTCGCCGTCAAAGCTCGCGCGGCCGGTGACGGTCGTGCGAGCCGAGCGCGTCAGCCCGAGCAGCGTCAGCGAGCTGACGCTCTTGCCCGAGCCCGACTCGCCGACGACGCCGAGGACGGCGCCGGCCTCGAGCTGGAACGAGACGCCGTCGACGGCGTGGACGACGCCGTCGTCGGTGTCGAAGCTGACGCTGAGGTTCTCGACGGAGAGCAGCGGTGCCATCAGCTGTAGCGGATCCGCGGGTCGAGGTAGGCGTAGACGATGTCGACGACCAGGTTCAGGAAGACGATGAAGAACGCGCCCAGCAGCACGGTGCCTTGGATCACCGGCAGGTCGCCGTTCTGGATCGCCTCGTAGGAGAGGCGCCCGATGCCGGGGATGTTGAACACCGTCTCGGCGAGGATCGCGCCGCCGAGCAGCACGCCGATGTCGAGCCCGAGCACGGTGACCAGCGGCGTCATCGCGCTGCGCATCACGTGCCGCCGGATCACGATCCGCTCGCGCACGCCCTTCGCCCGCGCGGTGCGGATGTAGTCCTCGGACATCACCTCGAGCACGTTGGACCGCAGCAGCCGCGCGTAGAAGGCAGCGAACGACGCCGCCAGCACGAACCAGGGCATGATCATCGAGCCGAAGAAGGTGCCGAAGTCGGTGGTCGGCGGCACGTACGTGCCCGAGCCGAGGAAGATCGGGAACTGGCCGATGTCCTTCGAGAACAGGTAGAGGCAGACGAGGCCGAGCCAGTACACCGGTGCGGAGATCGCGAGCAGCGCGATGCCCATCGCCAGCCGATCGAAGATCGAGTGCCGGCGGATCGCCGAGATCAGGCCGACCGGGATCGCGACGGCGAGCCAGACGATCACCGCGCCGAGCGTCAGGTAGATCGTCGCCGGCAGGCGGTCGAAGATCAGCTGCCGCACGGGCTCGTCGTGGCCGTAGGAATAGCCGAGGTCGCCGTGCAGCACCGCGCGCTCGAGGAAGTCGGCGTACTGCGCCGGCTTCGACTTGTCGAGGCCGTAGGTGTGGCGGATGCTCTCGACGAGGTCGGGGCTCGGATTGCGACCGGCCCGCAGCTGCGCGGGGTCGGTCGACGGAACCACGTAGAAGACGACGAACGTCAGTGCGCTGACGAGCGCCAGCAGGACGACGATCCAGGCCAGGCGCCGGACGATGTAGGCGGTCACGAGTTCTCGTCAGGGCGAGCGAACGCGCCGGCGGGCCGAAGCCCGCCGGCAGCCCGCCTGGTCGTCGCTACTTCAGCGATGACCAGGTGTAGTCGATCGAGCCCTGGTTCCACAGCTGGTTGACCATCTGGACGTTGGCGGAGGCGACGACCGGGTACTTGTCCCAGATGTAGGGCACGTTGAGCACCAGGTCCGAGACCTTCTTGTCGATCGCGGCCCAGGCCTCGACGCGCTCCTTGCCCGCGGGCAGCGCCTGCGCCTTCTCGATGTCCGCGCCGATGCCGCTGCCGCGGTACTGCGGCGTCACGACATTGCCCTGCGGCACGATGTTCTTCGGGTTGTAGAGCGGGTCGAGGATCGTTCCGGCGTCGGCGAAGTCCTTCGCCCAGCCGAGGTTCGGGCACAGCGCGACCTTCGCCTTCGGCACCGTGCAGTACTTCGAGATCATCGTGCTGTGCGACACCTCACGCAGCACGGGCTTGAAGCCGAGCTGGCTCACGGCGCGCTCGACGATCTCGGCGTTGAGCTTCGCCGGGCCGGTGTTGTCGCCGACGATCAGCACCGTCGTCGAGCTCGAGCCCTTGCCGCTGGGGTAACCGGCCAGTTTCATGTACTTCTGCGCGACCGCGAGATCACCCTGCGGCGCGGCGTAGAAGTCCTGCCCGGCGCCCTTGAGCCCGCCCGCCTCCTCGAAGCCGACGACGGTCGGATAGAGGATGTGATTGGCGACCTCGCCGAGCAGCGCGCCGCCGCGCACCTGCAGCATCGCCTGGCGGTTGAGCACCGCCGCCAGCGCCCGGCGGACGTTGACGTTGCCCCACGGCTTGATCGTCGTGTTGACGCCGATGTAGCGGTTGCCCGCGCCGGGCGAGACGATCAGCTGATCCTTCTTCGAGCCCTGCGCGAGCGACTTGAGCTGGTCCGGCGGGATCGTGAAGTCGCCGCTCGCCTGGCTCTTGCCGTCGGTGATCCGGCGCGTCGCGACGCCCGGGTCCTCGTAGCCCTCGGCGAATGTGACGCTGTCCAGATACGCCGGCTTGTAGTCCTTGTCGGCGTTCCAGTTCGGGTTGCGGACCACCTCGATCGACTTCCCGGGCTGGTAGCTCTTGATCATGTACGGCCCGGTCGCCAGTTGGTGGCGGCCGTAGGTCGACTGGCCCTTGGCCTCGTCGTACTTGCGCGCGTATGCCTCGGGAACGGGGCTCGTCACCGGCATCACCAGCGCGCCGACGATGTCGCCGCCCGTCAGGTGGAAGACGATCGTGTTGTCGTCGGGCGTATCGATGCCCGAGATCTCCTTCGCCTTGCCGTCCGTGAACGCCTGGACGCCGACGATCTTGGCGAAGTACGAGTTGATGTAGCCGTTGGGGACCGCGGGCGTGAACGCGCGTTCGATCGCGTACTTGACGTCCTTGCTCGTGACGACCTTGTTGTACGGCGGGCTGTACCTGATGCCGGTCTTGATCTTCACCGTCACGGTCTTGCCGTCGTCGGAGATCTTCGGCTGCCCGTCCGCGAGATCCGGGACGGGGTTCGAGCCGTCGTCGTCGGGCCGGACCGAGTAGAGCGTGTTGATCGTCCCGGCGAGCACCTCGTAGGTGAACGTGTAGTACGCCTGGCCGGGATCGATGTTGTCGACGTCGCTCGCGGCGAGGACGGTCAGGTGCCCGCCCTTCTTCTGACCATCGACCGGCTTGCCGCCCGTGCTGACGCCGCCGGCGCCCGAGGAGCCCGAAGAGCCCGAATCGTCGTCCGACCCGCCGCAGGCGGCGATCGCCAGCGCGGCGATGACGAGCATGGTCAAGAGCGTCCAGCGAAGCGGCGAGCGTCTCATCTCAGAGAACCCTTTCGATGCGGATAAGGCCGTGCCTGCTCACGAGCGGGCCGACCGGGGGTTGAGGGCGTCCTGGAGGCCATCGCCGACCAGGTTGAAGGCGAGGACCGTCATCACCAGGGCGATGCCGGGCGCGAGCATGAACCACGGTGCCGAGCCGAAGATCGACGTCGCGTCGGCGATCATCTGGCCCCAGCTCGCCTGTGGCGGCTGGACCCCGACACCGAGGAACGAGAGCGCCGCCTCGAAGAGGATGTTGGTCGGGATCAGCAGCGTCGCGTAGACGATGATCGGCGCGACCAGGTTCGGCAGGATCTCGCTGAAGACGATCCGCCGGTCCGAGCTGCCCATCGCGCGTGCCGCCTCGACGAACTCCTTCTCGCGCAGCGACAGCGTCTGGCCGCGGACGAGCCGGGCGACGTAGGTCCAGTTGACGAACGCGATGACGAAGATGACCAGCCACTTCCCCGGCTGGATCAAGCCACCGAGGCAGCCATCGATGCCGGAGCACGCCGCCGCGAGCCCGAGCGCGAGCAGCAGGATCGGGAACGCCAGCAGCACGTCGACCGCGCGCGAGATGACCGTGTCGGCCCAGCCGCGGTAGTAGCCGGCGATCATCCCCAGCGAGGTGCCGACCACCAGCGCGATCCCGGTCGCGATGAACGCCACCTGCAGCGACACCGACGCGCCGGCGAGCACGCGAGAGAAGACGTCGCGACCGAGCTCGTCGACGCCGAACCAGTGCGCACTGCTCGGTCCCGTCGGCGTGCCGAAGACGTCGAGCGCATTCGGGTTCTGCAGGTTCGGATCGGGCGCCCCGGCGAGCGATCGGATCAGCGGGCTGAAGATCGCCACCGCGATCAGCACGACGATGAACGCCGCGGCCGCCACGGCCACGCGATCCTCGCGAAACCGGCGCATGAACAGCTGCATCGGCGAGCGCGCGGCGATCTCCCCGGCGAGGCCTGGATCGGCGAGAAGATCAGCGGTGCTTGCGCTCACGACGGGTTGCTCGGAGTCCTTGCCTTGAACAGTGCTCGTTCTTCGACGAGGGATGCGCCCGGGCCTGCCCGCGTTCACCGGGTTTCTCGGGACCCAACAGCCCATATATCGGCAGTACAGTCCCGCTGCTGCAGCCTGCGCCCCGATAGCTCAGCTGGATAGAGCGTCCCCCTCCTAAGGGGAAGGCCGCTGGTTCGAATCCAGCTCGGGGCATGTTGGAACCGCTCTCGTCGCGTCCTCGGTCACTCGCCTGCAGGCTTGCACGCCTCGCCGCCTCGGTCCTTGGCCATCTGGCCCAAGCTCCCGCTGACGATCCGGCCGACTGTCCCAGCGGTGGCGCACGCCTGTTCGAACGGGGCCGAACGTTCTCGTTTCGCTGCCCGCACCGCAGCGGCGGAGCGCTAGCCGCGGTCTGGCCGCTCCGGGTAGACGTCGTCGATCGTCGTCAGCGGCGTGTACGGGACGCCGGCGGCCGCCTCGATCGCGGCGGCGGCGCCGGCGAGGCGGTCGAGGACGGCGGTGACGCCGACGATCTCGGCGCCCGCCTCGCGCAGCGCGTCGATCGCCTGGATCGCCGAGCCGCCGGTGGTGCTGACGTCCTCGACGACGAGGCAACGCTCGCCCGGCTCCAGCGGCGGCCCTTCGACGCGTCGTTGCAGGCCGTGGGCCTTGGCGTCTTTGCGGACGAAGAAGGCCTTGACGTCGGCACCGCCCGCCAGTGCGGCGCAGGCGACCGGGTCGGCGCCCATCGTCAGCCCTCCGACCGCCGTCGCGCCCGTCGCCGTCGCCAGCTCCGCGACGAGCTCGCCGAGCGCGAGAAAGCCCGCCGGGCGCAGGATCGCGCGCTTGGCATCGACGTAGTACTGCGCCGTCGCCCCGGACGTCAGCGTCACCTCACCGATCACCAGCGCGTGCTCGCGCAGCTCGGCGATCAGCCGTTCGCGCGCGCCCACGGTCACGGCCCCGGGTTCGCGATCCGCTTCGAGCCGTGCTCGCCCGAGCGGTAGTAGACGTCGACGCGGTCGCCGAGCTTGACCCAGTCGTAGATCGGGACGGCGTCGGGCACCGGCGTGCGCAGGCAGCCGTGGCTGGCGGCGTAGGTCGGCACGTCGGCGTAGCCATGGATCGCGTAGCCGCCGGTGAAGTAGCTCGAGAAGACCATCCCCTTCGCGTTCGTCCCCGGATCCTTACGGTAGACGCGGAAGTTGCCAAGCACCGTCGGCGTCGACGGCTTGCCCGAGCTGATCGGGTAGATCCGCTGCACGCGGCCGTGGTCGATCAGCGCGATGACCTGGTGCGTCAGGTCGGCTTCGACGTGGTGCCCGTGCTTCGGGTAGCGGACTGCGAACGCCCCGCCGCCCTTGACCAGACGGCGGAACACCGTGCGGTCGGCGACCGCCGTCCGCACGAGGCCGGAGAGCTTGCGGAACGCGAGCACGGCCCGCGCGGTCCGCGCGTCGAACAGACCGCGCTGCCCCGTCACGTAGCCCTTACGGGCCAGCAGCCGCTGCAGCAGCCGCACGGACGGGCCGCGGCCGCCGGCGACCTTCCCCGAGACGACCGAGACGGTCCGCTCCGGCGCGACCGCCGTGCCCAGCTCCGGCGTGGCGAGGTGCGAGGCTCGGATCCGCAGCCGGCCGCCGCTCTTCGGCGTGAAGCCGATCAGCGCCTGCCCGGCGGTCGCTCCCGCGGGCCGCGTGATCGCGAGCTGCTTGACGCGGAGCTTGCTCGCCCCGCGCTGGACGCGCACGGTCACCGTCTGCCCGGGGACGTACGGGGTCACGATCACGCGGACGCGGAAGTGCTCGCCCGTCAGCGCGATCGGGTCCCGATCGCCGCCGGCCTTCTCGACGACGAGCTTGATCGTGGGCGTCGCCGCGGTCGGCGCATCGGCGCGCGCGGCGGCCGGAACTGCTGCCGCGAGCAGCAGGACAAGAGCGAGAGCGCGCCGCATCGGGCGCAGAGCCTAATGGCCTGGGCGGGCGGGCCTCCATGCCTGGCCGAACGTTCCGCGATCGCCGAGCGCTCACGCGCCAACGAGCGCCACCCGCCGGCTTCCTAACGAGCCGCCGCCGGAGCGGGGAACAGACGCTTCATCGCCCACACGAAGAAGACGATCGCCGCGCCGGCCCCGAGCAGGCAGACCGGCACGAGCCAGCCACGCCCGTCGCTGGCGCCGAAGGCGATCGAGTTGTTGAGGCAGTGCAGCGCCATCGGCGGATACAGCGATCCGGTGCGCTCGTAGAGCAGGCAGAGCAGCACTCCGAGCACGGCGAGCGGGACGATGAAGCCGATCGGGGACGAGGCGACGTGGGCGAGGCCGAAGACGACTCCGGTGATCGCGGCCGCCGGGATCAGCCCGTACTTGCGCAACGCACCGAAGAGGAATCCGCGGAAGAACAGCTCCTCGGCGAACGGAGCGACCGCGCAGACGAGCACGATCGCGCCGGCAAGCGCGGCCGCCGAGTCGCGGGTGCCGAGGCTCACGGCGACGTTCTCGCGGTCGGTGATCCCGAGTAGCGACGTCCAGCCGGCGGCGACGGCGACGAACAGCAGATAGGCCCCGATCACAAGCCAGAAGGCGCTCCAGGCACGGGCCGGACGCAGCCCGAGCAGCGCCGGGCGCAGCCGGCCGCCGAGGGAGGCGGCGACCGCGATGCAGACGCCGACCACGATCGCCAGGTCCTGCGCCAGTGTCGACAGCAGCGTCAGCACGGGCGGCGAGCCGTGCGCGGCGACACCGGCGCCGCCGGGCCCGTCGACCGGCGTCGTGACGAGCCCGTCGCGCACCGCGGTGGCGATCATGTAGACGACGATCCCCGTGAACACCGCCGCGAACCCGATCGGCACGGCGAGCAGCGCTCGCCACGGGCGCTCGTTGCGTTCGACTCGAGTCGAGTGGCCCCCGAATCCCGAGGACGTCGGCGAGGCGCCGGCGGTCACCGGACGGATCGTACGAGACGAACGAGCTCGGCGAGCGACGCGATCGCTTCCGCGCCGCCGCCATCCGCGCCGGAGCGCTCGACGAGCACCGCCGCGATCCCCGATCGCTGGGCTCCGCGGACGTCGGCGTCGAGGCTGTCGCCGACCATCAGCGCCTCGCCCGCGCCGACGCCGGCGAGGCCGAGCGCGTGCGCGAAGATCGCCGGGTCCGGCTTCGACGCGCCGACCTCCGCCGACGACACCGCGGCGTCGACGAGCCCCGTGATCCCCGTCGCCGCGAGCTGCTCGTGCAGCGACACGTCCCAATTCGAGACGACGACGGTGCGGATCCCGTCC
>DASRHW010000045.1:0-37243 GCA_035650375.1 Solirubrobacteraceae bacterium
GGCGACAACACGTGCACCATCAGGGGCAACTTGCGGAACAGCAACTCGAAGTCGAGCGGCTGCTCCCGATCACCTCCGGGCAGCTCGCCCGTCCCCTCACTCACAAGGACATCCTGATCGAAAGCGGGAACGAGGGAGCCGGTCTCCGCCGATCCTGGCGCGTTCGGACTTGCCGGACGGGACGCCTGGATGCGACCAGCGCCGGCCTACCGCCCCAGACCTGCGGCCGCCAGTTCGCTCTCGGCGACTTCCGGCGCCGGATCGCCGGCGCCCGCTCGAGCGAACGTCGCTCGGCCGGGCAGCACCCAGGCGAGCAGCGATGCCAGCGCGCAGAGCGCGGCGCCGACGAGGAACGTCGACCGATATGCGGCCTCTGTCGGCGCGGCGTCGCCGGCGAATGCCCGCAGCAGCGTGATGGCGAGGCCGCTGCCGATCGAAAAGCCGACGTAGCGCGTCACCTGGTAGAGGCTGATCGCGCTGCTCGTCTCGCGCAATGGGACGGCGCCGACGATCAGTCCCGGCATCGCGGCGAACGTGAAGCCGACGCCGAAGCCGACGACGCCCATCATCACGAACGCCTGCCACAGCGCATCGCCGGTGAGGCCGAAGAACAGCATCGAGCAGCCGAGCACGAAGGTGCCGATCGGGATCGTCGCCCTGGCGCCCGCACGCCGGCGGACAAACGGCAGCGCGCGGGTGGAGATCATCGCCGCCAGCGACATCGGTAGCAGCGTCAGGCCCGAGACGAACACCGTCTCGTCGAGCCCGGCCGGCAGCTGGACGACCTGCGTGATCAGCGAGATCCCCATGTACATCGCGACGCCGAGCACGAACGCCGAGACGTTCGCCGTCAACACGGCTCGATGCCGAACCAGCCGCAGCTCGACGAGTGGACGCGCCACGCGCAACTCGTTGCGAGCGAAGAGTGCCAGCAGCACGATCGCGAGCGCCAGCAGGCCGAGCGTCGATCGTGCTCCCCAACCCCACTCGGTGCCCTTCTCCATCGCCAGCAGCAGCGCCAGCACGCCGCCGCCGATCAGGACGGCGCCGGCGACGTCGAGCGGCTCGGGCTCGGCGCGCGCGCTCGGCGCCGGCACGAAGAGGAACGCCAGCACCACCATGACCGCGCTGGCGATCGCACCGAACCAGAACGCGGCGGCGGCGTCGAACTGCAGTGCGATCAGCCCGGTCAGGGGATAGCCGAAGCCGACGCCGATGGCGGTCGTCACGGACAGCGTCGCGATGACCGACCCGGCGCGGCGACCGGGCAGGTGGTCACGCGCCGACGCGATCGTCAGCGGCATCACCGCGAGGCCCAGCCCCTGCAGCGCGCGCCCCGCGACGAGCGCAGGCAGGCCGCCGGCGAGGGCGGCGAGGACGCCGCCGGCCGTCACGAGCGTCAGACAGACGAGCAGGACGGTGCGCCGGTGCGGGCCGTCGCCGAGACGCCCGACGAGCGGAGACGTCACCGCTCCGACGAGCAAGGTCGCCGTCAGCGACCACTGCGCCGCGGCGAGGCTGATGTGCAGCTCGGCCGCGATCGTCGGGATCAGGGGCGCGCCGAGCGAGCTGATCAGCGAGACGACGAGCCCGATCGCGATCAGGCTCGGCACGTAGCTCGCGGGCGGCGCCTTGCGGGCTGCCACGGCAGCCGGCGAACGGCGCGTGCCGACAGTGCTCATTCGCGACCGGAACGCACGTTCCTCAGCGTACCCGGAACGTGCATTCCTCGATCTCCGACCTGCCTTTGGCCTGGCCCGATGCGTCGTCCGATCCGCGTCTCCCCGCCCACCGCGCTGGAGGCGCCGACGTCGCGGCCCGCACGGTCCGGTTCGTCGTCGCTTAGTGCGGCCGTCCGTCCGGCCCGGTCGGGCCCGTCGGGCCGGGCACGGCGGTCTCGGGCTCGTCGGGCCTGATCGGCTGGCCGAACTCGGCGCAGCCCTCGTTGCGGCATTCCCAGCCGTGCTCGGGCCCGGCGAGCGCCGTGCTCGCGGGCTGGCCACAGTCAGGACACCTGGGAGCGGACATCGCTCGATGGTACGCCGCGACAGCCCCGAGCGGACCGGATCGAGGCGCCGGTATCGTCGATTCGATGACCGCACCCAAACCGGTGATGCTGCCGAGTCCCGATCATCCGATCACGATCACACCGACGGGTGCGCGCGTCGTCGTCCGCGCCGGCGAGCAGGTGATCGCCGACACCGACGCGGCGCTGACGCTTGCCGAATCGACGTATCCGCCGGTGCAGTACATCCCGCTCGCGGACGTCGACGCGGAGGTGTTGTTGCCCAGCGCCACCGAGACGTACTGCCCGTTCAAGGGCGAGGCGTCGTACTACGGCGTCGCCACCGGTTCCGGCGAGATCAAGGACGCGATCTGGTTCTACGCGTCGCCATTCGACGCGGTCAGCGAGATCGCCGGCCACGTCGCGTTCTACGCCGACCGCGTCGAGATCAGCGTCGGCGAGAGCTGACGCATCAGCTCACGGCGGACGGCTCCACGAACGCTTGCGCGATCTGCAAGCCTCTCCGCGGTATGTAGTCCACCAAGGGGGGAGTCTCAGATGCCAGGAAGTAAGGAAGGCCGTGTCGCGCTGATCACCGGATCGGCCGCGAGCATCGGCCAGGCATACGCACAGCGGCTGGCCGAGGACGGCGCGAAGATCGTCGTCTGCGACGTCGCCGACGCGAGCGAAACGATCGAGCTGGTCCGCGCCGCGGGCAGCGAGGCGATCGGCGTCAAGTGCGACGTCTCGTCGGCCGACGACGTCGCCGCGGCCGCCGCGGCAGCGTTCGACGCGTTCGGCAAGGTCGACATCGTCGTCCACAACGCGGCGATCTACCCGATCGCGATGTTCGCCGACATGACGTTCGTGGAGTGGAAGCGCGTCCTCGAGGTCAACGTCGACTCGCTGTTCCATCTCGGGCACGAGTTCTTCCCCGGGATGCGTGAGCGCGGCTGGGGCCGGGTCGTCTGCATCGCCTCGAACACGTTCCACGCCGGCATCGGCGGCATGAGCCACTACGTCACCAGCAAGGGCGGCGTGATCGGCTTCGTTCGTGCCCTCGCCGCCGAGCTCGGCGAGGACGGCGTCACGATCAACGCGGTCGCGCCGAGCCTCGTCAGGTCGCAGGGAACGAGCCAGGGCGTGCACGACGAGATGGGCCTGTTCGAGTACGTCGCCAGCCTGCAGGCGATCAAGCGCACCGAGGTGCCGGCCGACCTCGTCGGCGCGATCTCGTTCCTCAGCTCCGACGACGCCGGCTTCATCACCGGCCAGACGCTGCCGGTCGACGGCGGCTGGGTCCGGGTCTGACGATGGCAGCGACACACCCGCTCCACGGGCCCGTTCATCACTACGGCTACGTCGTCGACGACCTCGAGAAGGCGATCGACCACGCGATCGAGACGCTCGGCGCCGGCCCGTTCTTTCGCATCGACCACGTGCCGCTCGACAGCATGAAGTCCGACGGCGCCCCGGCGACGTTCGACCACAGCAGCGCCTTCGGCGAGTGCGGCGACACGCTGCTCGAGCTGATGGAGATCCATACGGCGGAGCCGGCCGCCGTCGAGGAGGGGTTCGCCCTCCCACGGCCGCAGTTGCATCACATCGCGTTCGTCGTGCCGTCGCTGGAGGACGGCATCGAGACGCTCGCCCAGGCAGGCATTCCCGCCTACCTCGAGGCGACGCTCGGCGCGATCCACTTCACCTACCACGACGGCAGCGGGACGTTCGGCCATGACGTCGAGCTGCACCAGGACAGCCCCGACTTCCAGGGATTCTGGACGAACATCAGGGGCTCGAACGCGGGCTGGGACGGCAGCGACCCCGTCCGGTCGCCGTTCGGCTGACCGAGACGTAACGCTCGCTCGTGGCCGGCCCGGAGATCGGGCCGGCCACGCTCTCGCGGCAGCCCGCCACCGTCGGCGATGATGCGCGGGCATGCTCGCCTACGACGTCGCCACGCATCTCGCTCGTGAGATCGGCGCTCGGCCCGCCGGCAGCGCCGCCGAGCGGCGCGCGCTGAGCTACGTCGAGGAGCGCTTCCGCGCCGCCGGGCTGCGAGTGGGTCGCGAGCGGTTTCGCGTCCCCGGGCGCGGGATGAGCTCCGACGTGATCGGCATCTGGGACACGCCGGCGCGGTGCCTGGTGATCGTGATGGCTCACGCCGACTCGGTCGCGCGGGCTCGCGGCGGAGACGACAACGCGTCCGGCGCCGGCGTCGTCGCCGCGCTCGCGCCGCGGTTGCGCGTGCTGCGTCCGCGATGTGACGTCTGGCTCGTGGCGACGGGCGCTGAGGAGCGGGAGTGGACTGGGTCGCCCGACCATCTTGGCTCGGTCGCGCTCGTCCAGCGAGTCCGGCGGCTCGGCCGTGGCGGTGACCTGCGGCTCGCGTTGTCGGTCGACATGCTCGGGGCGGACGACCGATTCTGGCTGCGTTCGCCACGGGCGGCTCCGGGACGAGCCGAGCGATCGGTGCTGACCGCCGCGGCCGGCGAGCGGGTGACCGTCAGCTGGGTCCGCGACAGCGGCACGGGCAACTCGGACCATCGCGAGTTCGCGCTCGCCGGCTTTCCGGCCGCGAACCTCGAGGCGTGGCGCGGAAGCGACCCGTGCCACCACAAACCGTGCGACACCTGGCGGCGGATCGACACCTCGACGCTATCCCGTGCGGAGGCGGTCGTCGCCCGCGTCCTTCGTGACGCGAGCTAGCCGGTCTCCGCGCCGCGCGATACTGCGACTGTGCGTATCCGCGCGATCACGTTCGACCTCGACGACACGCTCTGGCCGTTCGCGCCGGTCGCCGCACGAATCGAGACCGCGCTCCGCGCGTGGCTGACCGAACAGGCGCCGCGGACGGCCGCCCGCTTCGATCGCGATGCCGCGTTCGCGCTGCTCATCGCCCTGCGGGACGAGCTGCCCGAGCTGGCCAACCGCCCGGGTGAGCTGCGGCGCGAGGCGTTGCGCCGGATGCTCGTCGCGAGCGGAGACGACCCCAAGCTCGCCGACCCCGGGCTGGCCGTCGTCCTTCAGGCGCGGCAGCAGGTCGACCTGTACCCCGAGGTCACGAACGCGATGGATCGGCTCGCCGCACGCTTCCCGCTGCTGGCGCTGACCAACGGCAACGCGGACCTCGAGCTGACCGGCGTCGCGCACTGGTTCTGCGACATCGTCTCCGCGTCGAGGACGGGCTTCGGCAAGCCGGACACGCGGATCTTCCACCTCGCCTGCGACCGGCTCGGCTTCGCGCCCGCGGAGGTGCTCCACGTCGGCGACAACCTCGAGGTCGACGTCGCGGGAGCGCTCGAAGCGGGGATGCAGGCGGCCTGGATCCATCGCGAGCTCGACGGCGAGGCGCCGCCCGGTGCTCTGCGATTCGCTGACGTCGCAGCGCTGGCCGACGCCCTGGAGGACGACCGCGTCCTGCTCTCGCCGCGCTAAGGAAGGCGTTGGCGCGGCCGATTACGTTCGTATGCAGACGAAGCTGCTCTGGTTTGCCGTGCTCCTCTCGGCCGGCGCGATCGCCGGCTGCGGCGACAAGGCCTCACTGACCTCGGGTGACACTGCGCAGGACAAGGTCACGGCCGTCATCGATGACCTCGGCACGTCCGCTCGCGACGGCGACGGCGACCGGATCTGCAAGGAGCTCTTTACGAGCAACCTCCGCATCAGCGTCGCCCGCGCGTCCGGCACGACCTGCGCCAAGGAGGTCGGCGCGAACATCTTCAGCTCCGACACGAAGTTCGACATCGGCGACGTGACCGTCGACGGAACGACGGCGACCGCCTCGGTCACGGACCAAGACGGTCGCACGTCGAGCCTCGTCTTCGCGAGCGAAGACGGCCAGTGGCGGATCGCCCGCATCGGCTGAGGCGCTAACCGCCGCCGAAACGAGCGAGGTGCGGAGGACTCCCTGTCCCCCGCACCTGACCACCTTGCACGGCGAGGTGCGGAGGACTCCCTGTCCCCCGCACCTGTCCTAGCTACGAGATCGGCGCGCTGCCGAACGTGTAGTCGGTGGTCCACGACCCTGTGCGCGTCGTACCAACCGAGCCGCTGGTAACAGACCGCAGGTTCACCTTGTCGCCTGGGACCAGTGCAACGGCGTGACCGATGTTGTTGTCCGAGCAGGCCTGCTGACCGTTGAAGATCTGGCAGGTCAGCCCGGTAGCAACACCGTTCAACATGACGGTGAACGTGATACCCGTCGCGTTGAGACTCGACGACACGTTGGCCGACAGGTTCTTGAGCGTTCCCGCCACCTGCACTGTCGCCTGATTGTCGGTGATGGTCACAGTCGGGCTCGCACTGGCGATCAGGGAGCTGTACCTCGTCCCCTGGCTGGTTCCGATCGTCTGATTGTTTGTGTTACCAGCAAGCTGGCTCGTCCCGCTCGGCGTGAACCCGGTGTCACCCTTGGCGCCCTGCGGACCGGTCGAACCCTGAGCACCCGCGGAACCCGTATCGCCCTTCGGACCCTGAGCACCTGTCGAACCCGTATCGCCCTTCGGACCCTGAGCACCTGTGGAACCCGTATCGCCCTTCGGACCCTGAGCACCCGTGGAACCCGGAGTGCCCGGAGTGCCCGGAGCACCGTCATTGCCGGGGTCACCCTTCGCGCCTTGAGCACCAGCGGCACCAGCATCGCCCTGGTCACCCTTCGGCCCTGGGTCACCCTGCGGACCTTCAGCGCCAGTCGCGCCCTGGATGCCCTGAAGCCCCTGATCGCCCTGATCGCCCTTGTCGCCCTGGTCGCCCTTCAGACCCTGGTCGCCGGTGTCGCCCTTGTCGCCCTTCGGACCCGGGTCGCCCTGCGGACCCTGAGCGCCGGTAGCGCCCTGGATGCCCTGAAGCCCCTGATCGCCCTTGTCGCCCTTGTCGCCCTTCGCGCCATCAGCACCATCAGCGCCGGCATCGCCCTTGTCGCCCTTCGCGCCATCAGCGCCATCAGCGCCGGCGACACCCTGGATGCCCTGAAGCCCCTGATCGCCCTTGTCGCCCTTGTCACCCTCGTCGCCCGGGATGCCCTGGTCGCCCTGGTCCCCCTGGTCGCCGGGGTCACCCTGAGGACCCGTCGCGCCGGTCGCACCAGTCGCGCCGGTAGGGCCCTGGGGACCAGCCGGACCAGCCGGACCTGCCGGACCAGCCGGACCAGCCGGACCCGGCACGCCGCTGATTCCTGCCTTCTTCGCCTGAGCAGTGGCGGACCTCGCCAGATCCTCAGCCTTCTTCGAACGTGCGTCTGCGCTCTTCGACAGACCCAGTGCCTGCTTGGCCACCGACATCGGCGACGTGTCCGCAGCGATCGCCGGGATGGCGAAACACAATGCGGCAATGACTCCAACAAGAACTACCCACTTGCTGCGCATCTGGCCTCCTTAGCCAACTGCGAACCGGCGGGCGTCCTTGAGTGGAGCCACGGCGGAGACGCATGAACGATGGCCGCGACCGTAAGTTCGGTTTGGATGACAGCTGCTTGAGGTCAGTAGGAGAGTGGTATGCCACTTGGTAACGGACGGATGTTCGATATGCCTATTTGCGGCGGAAACGAGGGCGCGCCGAGGTCGGCTCGGCACGCCGCTCAACACTCGAACGAGCAGTCACCGCAAGGCATTCGACGCTCATCAACGAGGCGTCGGCGAGCACGGATGTACGCCCGTCAGGGAGGGTCGGCACCTAGCCGAGACCTCCTGCTCAGCCCGCAGCGGTAGCGGGCAGGCACTTCCCGGCGCTAGTCGGTGCTGCCCCAGACGCGCTGCGCGGTCTCGACGACGAGCCGCAGCTTGGCGAACTCATCCTCCTCAGAGAGCGGGTTGCCCTCCTCGGTCGCCGCGAAGCCACACTGGGGCGAGATGCAGAGCTGGTCGATGTCGACGTGCTGGGACGCCTCCTCGATCCGGCGCAACAGCTCGTCCTGCGATTCGAGCTCGGGGCGCTTGGTCGTCACCAGCCCGAGTACGACGCGCGGGCCCTTCGGCACGAACCGCAGCGGCGCGAACGAGCCCGAGCGCTCGTCGTCGAACTCGAGGAAGAAGCCGTCGACGTCGAGCTCGTTGAACAGCGCCTCGGCGACCATCTCGTAGCCGCCGCTCGACATCCACATCCCGCGCAAGTTGCCGTGACACATGTGCGTCGTGATCCGCATTCCGGCCGGGCGGTCCGCCAGCGCGCGGTTGAGTCGCGCGATGTAGAGCTCGTGCTGATGGTGTGGGTCGCCACCCGCGGCGGTGACCTGCTCCTGGACGTGTGGGTCGTTGATGTGGGCGAACGACGTGTCGTCGATCTGCAGATACGTGCAGCCGAGCTCGGCGATCCCGGCGATCTGCGCGGCATAGGCGGCGATCAGGTCGTCCCAGAACAGCTCCTCGTCCTCATAGACGTCGCCGATCGACCCACGGAGGATCCCGGCGACGACGTTCAGCGATGGGATCGTGATCTTCGCCACCGCGCCGCTCGCGGTGTCGCGAAGGAACGAGAACGCCGCGGCGAAGATCGGCCGCTCGAGCGTGATCCGATCCGCGACCGCCGCCCCGGGCCTGTCCCAGGTCTCAACGCCCTCGTCGCCGTACCAGAGCATGTGATCGGTCGTCGAGATCGGGACGACGCCGCCGAGCGCGTAGGTGAAGTCCATGTGCCAGGAGCCGCGGCGGAACTCACCGTCCGTGACCGCCCGCAGCCCGGTCTGCTCCTGCCGCCGGACGACGTCGCGGACCGCCTCGTCCTCGATCGCCGTCAGCTCATCGGCGGCGATCGCGCCGTCCGCGTGCTGGGCGCGCGCGTCGAGCAGACGCTGGGGACGCAACAGGCTGCCGACGTGGTCGGCGCGAAATGGCGGCATCTCGGACATCGCTCCTCGCTTGTGGGAGCGCAATCCTAAGTGTCAGGACGCCGTCTGCGCTGCGGCCAGCTGCTCCCGCACCAGCGGGATCACCTCGCTGCCGTACAGCTCGATGCTGCGCATCATCTGATCGTGCGGAAGCGAGCCGAAGCTGTATTTGAGGTTGAACCGCGCCAGCCCGAGCGCCTGCACCGTCGCAACGGTCTTCGCCGCCACCGTCGCGGGCGATCCGACGTGCAGCGCGCCATGCGGTCCCGCGTCGTGCTCGTAGGCGGCGCGGGTCATCGGCGGCCAGCCGCGCTCCGCTCCGACTCGATCGCGATTGCGCTTGAGGTGGGGCCAGAGATCCTCGCGCGCCTGCTCATCGCTGTCAGCGACATAGCCGTGACAATGCACCCCGACGGAGAGCTCAGGCACTCCGAACTCCGCGAGAGCCTGCCGATACAAGTCGACGAACGGCCGGAAGCGGATCGGGGCGCCGCCGATGATCGCGAGCATCAGCGGCATCCGATAGCGGGCCGCCCGCACGACCGACTCGGGATTGCCGCCGACGCCGATCCATGTTCGGATCGAGCCCGACTCGGTCGTCGGATAGACGCGTTGGCCGCTCAACCCGGACCGCGTGTGGCCCTGCCACGTCACCGGCTCCTCGGTCAGCAGCTTCGAGAACAGATCGAGCTTCTCGGCGAACAGCTCGTCGTACTGGTCGAGGTCGTAGCCGAACAGCGGGAACGACTCGGTGAACGAGCCGCGCCCGAGGATCACCTCGGCCCGCCCGCCCGAAACCGCATCGAGCGTGGCGAAGCGCTCGAACAGACGGACCGGATCGTCCGAGCTCAGCACCGTCACGGCGGAACCCACCTTGATCCGGTTCGTCCGCGCCGCGATCGCAGCCAGCACCATCTCCGGCGAGGAGATCGCGTAGTCGTCGCGATGGTGCTCGCCGACGCCGAAGAAGTCGACACCGAGCTCGTCGGCGAGCACCGCCTCGTCAACGACGTCGCGAATCACCTGGGCGTAGGACAGCGGCGCGCCGTCCGGCCCGGCGGTCACGTCACCGAAGGTCTCGAGGCCGAGCTCGAGCTGCTGATCCACTCCCATGAGGTCGCCCGACGATACGCGCCGCCGCGACGAAAGCGATGCTTCAGCCGGCGACGGCCATCGTCGGCCGCGACGGCGCTCGATCACCTTGGATCGAGACCTCGACGCAGTTGCGGCCTGCGCCCTTCGCGACGTACAGCGCCGCGTCGGCTGCGGCGAAGACCGGCTCGTAGGCGAACTCCGCGCCGGGCGGCGATGCCGCGACGCCGAAGGACATCGTCACGGCGTGACCGGCCAGCGGCGCCTGGGCGACCGTCGCACGAAGGCTCTCGGCGACGATCGACGCCTGTTCGGTGTCGGCACCCGGCATCATCACGACGAACTCCTCCCCGCCGACGCGATAGAGCAGGTCGAAGGCCCGCAAGCTGCCACGCATGGCATCGGCAAGGGCGACGAGAACCGCATCGCCGACCGAGTGCCCGAACCGGTCGTTGAACGTCTTGAACTGATCGATGTCGCCGACGATGACGGCGACCGGCATGCCGGAGACGACGGACTGCTCGGTGAGCTCCGCCGCCCGGCGCGAGAGCGCCGCTCGGTTGAGCAGACCGGTCAGCGGATCCAGCACCGAGGCCTCACGGTGCTCGACGTCCGACAACGTCAGCGCCGACCCGAGTGCCGCCGTCGCGATCGCCACCAGGATCGGCATCGAGACCGCCGCGAAGCCGCCGTCCAGTCCCGCCGCCGATGCGGTCGCCACCATCAGAGCGACGGTGATCCCCGTTCCGGTGACGACGAAGCGGAGCGGGAATGAGCCTGCCGCTCCTGGGATCGCGACGGCCAACAGCGTCAGCATCGCCGCGCTGCTCGAGGATGACCACAGGATCCCGCCGGCGAGCAGCAGCTGACAGACCAGCCACGCGCCGACGAAGACGACCTCCGGACGACGCGCTCGCTTCACGAGCATCTGCGCGACGGACCAGTCGACGATCGTCAGCACGCCGGCGATCACGGGGGACGCGCCGATCCACGGCACGAGGCAACCGAGGGCCACCACAAGGCCCAGATACGTCGCCCGGGCCACGCACTCCGTGCGTGCCAGCATGTCGAGGAGTCGTGCGCGCTCGCCATCGGCGAACCGCAACGCGGAAAGCGCCATGTCAACGTGATCGACCTCTGCTCGGGACAACTTGAGTCCCGGCGCCACCAACCTGCTAGCCGGGCGTGCGTCCGCTGCCGTCGATCGTCGGCTCCGGGCGACGCAGCGACGCGAGCAGCTCCGGAAGCAGCTCGCCGGCAGACATCACCGGCGTTCCGTGATACGGCGCGATGTGAGCGATCGGCAGGTCGAAGCGCTCCCAGTTCCGGCGCAGCAGCTCGTCGCTGATGCTCGTCTGTGCCGGCGCGCGCACGAGCCGCCGCAGGCCCTCCCTGTCCTGCGGCTTGGTCGTCCCCATCGCCGAGTCGCCGGTGATCAGCAGTGCGTCACGCGGGCGGTAGAGCATGATGCTGCCCTCGGTCTGGCCCGGGAAGTGGATGACGTCGAGCCCGAAGCGCGCGGGGATGTCGCTGGCGGTGATGTCGGCGAAGGCGATGCCGGCGCGCAGTGCCTGCGGATGGGCGATGTCGAACGGGTGCATCAGGACCGGCGCGTCGAACAGCGACATGAACGCGGCGAAGGCGTCGCCGTTGCCGGCCAGGTGCCGGTGGCTGAGCACCAACCCGGCCGGAGGCCGGCCTGCCGCGGCCAGCTCGGCGATCGCGGGCAGCAGGTACTCGAACGACGCATCGACGATCAGCGAGGCCCCGTCGGCGAGCACGGCGTAGGTGTTCGTCGACAGCTGTGCGGCCTGCGCGCCGGGGTCTGCGTGCTCGAAGAGCACGAGGTCGTCGAGCAGCGGTGTCGTGTGCACGGTCATCCAGACTCCCTCGTCGTCACGTATTGGTAGAGAGTGGCATGCGAACCGCGTCGCCGTCGATCGGTCTCGGGCTGGTACTCATCGCCGCGACGCTCATCGGCGGTGGCGCGGTCGGCGATCACCGCGCAGCCCGCGCCGATGTCCGTGCCCCGGCCGGCACGGTCACACCGCGGCGCTCGTTCGCGATCGGCCACTCGGTACTCGGGCGCACGATCCGTGCCGTCGCGATCGGCGAACGAGCCGGCGCGACGAACGTCATGGTCGTCGGCTGCATCCACGGAACCGAGCCTGCCGGGACGGCGATCACGAGCGCGCTGCGTGACGCGAATCCCCCGGCCGGTGTCGCCCTGTGGCTCGTCGACCGCTTCAACCCCGACGGCTGCGCCGCGGGAACGCGCCAGAACGCCAACGGCGTCGATCTCAACCGCAACGCGCGCTGGAACTGGCGCCCGCTGGACCGGCCCGGCGGCACCTATTGGTCGGGGCCGAGCGCGTTGTCGGAGCCCGAGTCGCGCGCCATCCGCGGCTTCGTGCGATCACGCCGGCCCGCCGTCAGCATCTGGTACCACCAGCACTCCTCCCTGGTCGACGACCCGGGACGCGACCGCGGCATCGGTCGCACGTACGCCCGGCTGGTCGGGCTGCCGTTCCGCGACTACGGCCCACTGCCGGGCAAGATCACCGGCTGGCAGAACTCCGCGTTCCCCCACGACACGGCGTTCGTCGTCGAGCTCCCGCCCGGCGAGCTGTCCTCGCGCGCGCGAGCGCGTCATGTGCGCGCCGTGCTGGCCGTCGCGGCGTTGGCAGCCGAGGTCTCCGCTCGTCACGCCCCGGAGTGAGCCTGCATGCGATTCCGCGAGCAGGCTTTGCGAGTCCCGACGCATCTCATCGGGTAGAAACCCCACCCATGAGCGATTCCACACCCACGACCATCTCGAACATCGGCGTCGCGATGTTCACGATCGCCGACCAGGACGCCGCCATCGCTTACTACACCCAGACCCTCGGCTGGGAGCTGCGCGCCGACATCCCGTTCGGGGACGAGGGCGGCTCCCGCTGGGTCGAAGTCGCTCCGCCCGGCTCGGAGACGCGTCTGGCACTCAACCCGCCGATGGGCGAGTGGGGCCCGGGCGGCAGCTCGATCGGCGTTGACACCGTGGACGTCGACGCCGAGCGCGCACGCCTCGAAGCGACGGGCGTCACGGTCGGCGAGATCATGGGCGGCGAGGGCCCGGTGCCGCGGATGTTCTCGATCGAGGACCCCGACGGCAACCACATCTGGGCCGTGCAGTCCTGACGCGCGGTCGCGATTGCACCGCCGGCCCGCTCAGCAGTCGTCCTGGCGTTCCGCGTAGGCTCGTGCGATCCGGCTGTTCGTCCTAGCGCGCCATGGTCAGTCGCTGCTGAATGTCGGCGGCATCGTCAACGGCGACCCGCGACGCGACCCCGGCTTGAGCGAACAGGGGATCCTCGAGGCGCGCAGGCTCGGAGGGCAGGTTGCCGCCGTGAACATCGACGCCGCGGTGACCTCGCCGTTTCCCCGGGCGATCCAGACGGCTGACATCGCGCTCGGCGAGCGGTCGATCGCGCGGATCATCGACGACGACCTCGGCGACGTCCGGATCGGAGAACTCGAGGGCCGCACACTTGCCGAGTACCGCGCGTCGCGGCCCCATGCAGAACGCAGCTTGCCGTTCCCCGGCGGCGAGAGCCTGAACGCGGCGGCGCGACGATATGCACGGGCATTCACGCGCCTGCTTGCCCGGGACGAGCGCGTCGTCCTCGTAGTGACGCACGAGATCGCGCTGCGCTATGCACTCAATGCTGCGCTCGGAGACAGCGATCTCGACCGTCCGTACCACCGGATCGCCAACGCGACGCCGTACGTCTTCGACGACGACAGCCTGCGACGGGCGGTGACCAGGATCGGCGAACTGGCGAACGTTCACAGCTCCTGAGCGCCTGCTCAGGAGCTGTGATTCGCGAGGGACCGCAGTCACACGCAAGCGTCCGTCCGGTGGCGCACCGCTCGCGATCGCGAACGGCGCGCATGCACGGACCGCCTATGCGACGGCGGGAGTCGACGGTGCGGTCGCGCGGCTTTCGGCCGACTCGACGGCCGGGCCTCGGAGCCACCGTGCGGTCACGACGAGGAAGCCGATCCCGGTGAGGAGCAGCGCCAGGCCCATCAGGATCGAGAACATCGCCACGTTCTCGGCGAAGTAGCCGGTGTTCAGCGCGGTCGTCAGCGCGGTCTCCGTCACCCAGATGTTGCGCGCCGGGTTGGCGACCGGAGCCTTGGTCTTCGGGTCGATCGCGGCAAGCGCCTTGTCGTCGGTCTGCTTGCCCGCCGTGTCGAGGTACTGGCCCATCTGGCTGTAGACCTGTCCGCCCGTCGCTTCGAGGGTGTGGATCCGCATGTAGCTGGCGAAGCAACGCGCCGCGCCGCCGTTGTCGATCCTCTGGCCGGCGACGTTGCACGTCGGCAGGCTGACGTTCTTGAGCCCGGCGGCCTTGGCCTCGGCGGCGATCGCCGACGGCGTCATGTCGGGGCTGCCGACGATCTGCTCGAGCGCCATGTTGTTGCGGACAGTGTGGCGGCCCGCGACGCCGGCGACGATGCTGCCGACGCCGAAGACGATCAGAACGACGCTGGCGATCACGCCGGCGTACTCGAAGAACTTGGTCCTCATGCGAATCTCCCTTGACGATGCTCAGTGGTCGATTCAGCATCCCTGGGCGAAGGCGGCGCGTCGTCCGTTGTCGGACCAGGCAGCGCGTCGGAAAACCCCGTCCTCGAGTGCGTAGTTCCTCGCACTCGCACTCGGCACGGGGGTTGCCTGCTCACGCTCCAACCGCCGAAGCAATCGCGGGAAACTACGGAGCGAACCCGGGATCAACCCGGACGGTCGCGGCCGCCCACTCCGTTACCGTCGCCGCATGGCTGACGCAGACGGGCTGAAGATCGTCGTCGCCGACGACCACGCGGTCGTTCGTGCCGGCCTTCGCCGCGTGCTCGAAGCCCAACCCGGCTGGGAGGTCGTGGCCGAAGCGGGCGACGCGGAGACGGCGGGGCGCTACGTCCTCGGGCACAAGCCCGACGTCCTGGTCCTCGACCTCAACATGCCCGGAACGCTGACGAGCCTCGATCTGATCCCACGACTCGCGGCAGAGCATCCCGGCACGAGGGTCGTCGTCCTGACGATGCAGGACGAGCCGGCGTTCATCCGCGGCGCACTCGGTGCCGGAGCGGCGGCATACGTGTTGAAGGAGGCTGCCGACGAGGAGCTCGTCGACGCCGTCACCGCCGCTGCGGCCGGAGAGAGCTATCTCAACCCGCGGCTCGGCGCGAAGCTCGCCTCGACACCGGCGGCACCGGCAGGACCACCCGACGCGCTCAGCGACCGCGAAGCCGAGGTCCTCGGCCTGATCGCGCTCGGCCACACCAACGCGGAGATCGCGGGCAAGCTCTTCCTCTCGGTCCGCACAATCGAGACCCACCGCACCCACATCCAGCAGAAGACCGGCCGCTCGACGCGAGCCGAGCTGGTCGCCTACGCGCTCAGCAACGGGCTCGTCGAGATTCCCACGGCCTGACGTCAGCCGGCTTCGCGCTGTTCCGCGCCGTCGCCTGCCGCCGGCCGCTCGAGCTCGGCCCGCCGTGGGCGAGCGGGGACGTCGGCGGAGATCGTCGTGCCGCTGCCGGGGGTCGACGAGATCTCGAGCACGCCGCCGACAAGCTCGACGCGCTCGCGCATCCCGACGAGGCCGAACCCTTCGCGTGCCGTGCCGACGTCGAAGCCGGACCCGTTGTCGCTGACGACGACGCGGATGGCCTGCTCGCCTTCCTCGATCGTGACGACGACGCTGTCGGCATCGGCGTGACGTGCGGCGTTCGTCAGGCATTCTTGGACGAGCCGGTAGAGCGTGCTCTCGATCTCGGGCTCGTGGCGCGCGTCTGCCAGACCGCCCTCATAAGCCAGGGCGATGTCTGCGGTGACGTCGAGGCCTGACGAGCCGCGAACCCGTTGTACAAGGGCTTCGATCGCCGCGCCGAGGCCGTAGTCGTCGAGCGCTGCCGGCCGCAGCTCGGTGATCAGGTGGCGAAGTCCCGTGATGCTGACTTCGATCTGCTCGATCGCCGACCGGATCGCGAGGGCGACGTCGCCCTCCCGCGCGGACGAAAGCAGCACCTTCAGCCCGGCGAGCTCCTGCAACGTCTCGTCATGCAGCTCGCGTGCCCAGCGGGTCCGCTCGCGCTCCGACGCCTCGATGCTCCGGCGCAATCCCTGGGCAGCCACGCGCTGTGCGGTCGCGACCGCGATCGCGGCGCTCGAGGCGAAGCTGGCGAGCAGCCGCTCGTCGTCGTCGGTGAAGTCGCCGTCGGCACGGTCGAACGCACCGAGCACCCCGACTGCCGCACCGCGGTAACTCAACGGCATGATCAGCCCCGAGTCGGCGCTGATCAGCTCCGCGAGCGAGTGCCGCAGGCGCTTGCCCACCTCGGTCATGCGGGCGGGCTGCTGCGAAGCCAGCACCGCGCCGCTCAGCGAATCGTCGATCGGCACCGCCGATCCGATCAATGCCGGATCGCCCTCGCCCGCCATCGCCGAGACCGTCAGCGTCTGCCGGTCGCCGTCAGCGAGCAGGATCACCACGAGCTTGGCGTCCACCAGCGCCCGCGCGCGCTTGGCGATCAACTCGAGAACCCGGTCGAGGTCGGTCTCTCCGCCGAGCGCCCGATTGATGTCGATCGTCGCCTCAAGCCCTCCGACCGCGCGTTCGAGCTCCGCGCGCCGATCGCGCTCGCCGGCGTACGCACGCGCGTTGTCGATGGCGATCGCCGCCCAGTCCGCGAGCACGCTGATCGCCTCCTCGTCGACGTCGGAGAAGTCGCCTTCGGCCTTCTCGGTGAGGTACAGGTTGCCGTAGACCTCGCCTCGGACTCGGATCGGCACCCCGAGGAACGACGTCATCGGCGGGTGGCCCGGAGGGAAGCCGTACGACTTCGGGTGTTGCCCGACGTTGTGAAGGCGCAGCGCCTGCGGATCATCGATCAGCACCCCGAGAACGCCGCGACCGCGTGGCAGCGCGCCGATCGCGCGGTGTTGCTCGTCGGTCAGCCCGGACGTGATGAAGCGCTCGAGCTCCTTCCGCTGCGTGTCGAGGACGCCCACGGCCGCGTACCGGGCACCAGTCAGCTCGCGGGCGACGCTCAACACCTGATCGAGCACCGCATCGACGTCGAGCTCCGAGACCAGGCCACGACCGACAGCCAGGAGCCGTTGCAAGCGCTCGGGATCGAGAGTCGATCCCAGGAGGGAGTCGGGCATCGCAGCGACCAGGTTAAGCCGTGGCGCCCGCGGAGGGTGAAATCTCGGGTCAGTGGACGACATCGGCCGGACCCCGCGGCGCGACACCGCGCTCACCGGACCAGCCGTGGCGAGCCAGCACGGCGACCCAGTCGACGCGGACGAGCACGACCAGGCCGGCGAGCATCCCGATCTGGAGCGCGATCGCCCACGGCGATCGAAGCCCTTGGACGAGGGCCGATGCCAGGTGCCGTCGCGCGACGTCGGCTGCCGCGAGGTAGAGCGCGTAGCTCACAAGCCGGCCGGCGAAGAAG
This sequence comes from Solirubrobacteraceae bacterium, assembly GCA_035650375.1. Taxonomy (GTDB): domain Bacteria; phylum Actinomycetota; class Thermoleophilia; order Solirubrobacterales; family Solirubrobacteraceae; genus BP-464. The sequence continues at coordinate 17,427 of DASRHW010000045.1, forward strand.
GCAGCGGTAAGCGGAACCAACCGCGCGCGAACAAGCCCGGCGGCAACGAACAGCTGCGCCGACGGGACCGGTGAAAGCGCGAATAGCGCCAGCGCCGCGACTGCCCCCGCGGGCCGACGACGTAGCTCGGCGCCGAGCGCATCGAGGCCGTCTCGGCGGCGAGCGGACAGGTGGCCCCGCAACGAGCCCGCCGCCATGGCGAGGCACAACCTTCCACTCGCGGCGGCCGCCGCGCCCGTGAGTACCAGCGTGGCGGCCGGAGCATCGAGAGTGAGACGCAGTGCGACCAAGACGATCCATGTCGGCGGACCGAACGCCGGCAGCAGGTTGACGGCGAACACCACGGCGGCGATGAGGGCAATCTCGGCGAGCATCGCTCAGCGAGCATCGAACCAGCCGGGAGAGCGACGGGCATCCGTAGTCCGTCCGCCGGAACCTGCGGATGCGGGCGGATGCCACGAGCAGGGCGGATGCCGATGATTGCTCCCGTGAGCACGCTTCCGCTTCCGCTTCCGTCCGTGACCCCGGTACCGGGCTTCCGCCACATCCTCTGCGCGGTCGACGGCAGCCGCGAGAGCGGCGACGGCGTCCGGGAGGCGGTGGCGCTGGCGACCCTAGGAACGCGAATCACGTTCCTCGCGATCACGGATGTCCAAGGAGTCGGCGTCAACCGGATCGCGTCGCTCGGCGAGCATCGTGCCGAGCAGGCGCTCGCAGCGGCATCGGCGCTGGCACGCGACCATCGAATGAGCGCCAGAACCGAGCTCGTTCACGATGCCGACATCGTCGGCGCTGTGCTCGGACGACAGCACGATCATGACCTGCTCGTCGTCGGCGCCCGTCGCGATGCCACGGTTGATCACGGCGCCCTCGCCGGCGCCGCGACAGCGCTTGCAGGTCGCACCGACGGCCCGCTGCTGATCGCTCGCCGGGGCGCGACGCTTCAGAGCTCTGTTCAGCGAATCGTCGTCGCCGCCCGCCGCGGAGAGCCGTCAGCGGCTGCCGTGGCACGGCTCGGCGAGCAGCTCGCCGCGACCGACGGCAGTCTCATTCACCCGATCCAGCTCTCCGGCGGCGAGCAGGGCCGGGCGAGCCAGATCCTCCTGCTTGCGGAGCGCATCTCCGCGGACGTGATCGTCGTGGGCCGCGATTGCCGCACGGCAACGGGCACAACGGGCGGCGTCAACGCGCGGCTCGTCGCCGTCGCGCCGTGCTCGGTGCTCGTCGTGCCCGCCTAGATTCAGCGGCGGATGCTGCTCCTGCTGCTCGCCGCATGCGCCACCGCGCTGGCCACCGGGTTCGGCGCGCTGCCCGTCTATGCCCTGCGGACGAAGCCTGGAGCCGTTCACCCGGTGCTCTGGGGGCTCGCGGGTGGCGTGATGACCGTCGCGTCGATCCAAGGGCTGCTGCTTCCCGCTCTGCACGAGACGCCCGATTCCGGCGTGTTCGTCGGCCTGCTCGTCGGCGTGTGCTTCCTGCTCGTGGCACGCCGAGCCCTCGGCCGGCGCGACCTGCATATCGGCACGATCCGCGGCGCCGACGCCCGACGCGCGGTGCTCGTGTTCGCCGTGCTCTTCGTTCACAGCCTCCCCGAGGGCCTGGCGCTCGGCGCGGCGTGGGCGAGCGGCACTGCTGGACTCGGCGTGTTCGTCTTCCTCGCGATCGCGGTGCAGAACGTTCCCGAAGGAACCGCGACCGCGATCCCGCTGCGCGACGCCGGCGTCGGGCCCTCGCGCGCGTTCTGGGCAGCGACGCTGACGAGCGCTCCGCAGCCGGTCGGCGCGATCGCCGCGTATGCGCTCGTCACCTCGGTCCACTCGCTGCTCGGCGCGTCGTTCGGCTTCGCCGCCGGCGCAATGCTCGCGCTCGTGGTCGCCGAGATCGCGCCGACAGCGCTGGCCGGGCCACATCGCCGTGCCGGCGTCGCCGCCGCCGTCGGGTCGGCAGCGGTTATGGCCGCGCTCGGCGTCGTCCTGAGCTTCGACTGAGCGCGCATCGCCGACGTGGCAGACCGTGGAAACCACGGACGGCGTCTGTGGACCGGCCCCGATGGTGACGGACGGACCTGGGCGTAGCGTGGCCACCGTCACCACAACTCGGATCGGAACACCGCATGTTCACCACACTTGTTGTCGGAATCGATGGTGCCGACGGCGGCCGTGACGCGCTCGAGCTGGCACATGCGCTCGCCGGCGAACACTCGGACGTCATCCTCGTCACGGTGGTTCCCGACCAGACGACGCCGATCCGGGCATCAGACGGTGCGTACACGAAGCTCGTCCGCGACGACGCGCGCACAAGGCTCGAGTCCGTGGCCGCGACCGATCCTCGCTATCGAAGCTGGGTGGCCGGAGACTCGTCACCGGCACGCGCGCTGCATGACGTGGCCGCAGAGACGAACGCCGACCTGATCGTCGTCGGGTCCGCGCACCGCGGCGCGATCGGGAGGATCCTGCTCGGCGACGTCTCGCGCAGCGTGCTCCACGGCGCGCCATGCACCGTGGCCGTCGCCCCCCGCGGATTCCATGCACACCCGCACACGTCGATCGCCACGATCGGCGTCGGCGTCAACAGCACCCGGGAGTCCGACGCCGCGCTGGCGCTTGCCGCCGAGCTCGCCGAGGAGGCCGGCGCGTCGCTCCGTCTGCTCACGGCGGTCGCCATACCGACCGCGATGGCTCCCGCCTATGCGTACGCCTACAACTGGACCGACATCGAGGCAGACAATCGCACGTTCGCCGAACAGCACCTCACGGAGCTCAAGGGTTCCCTGAACGTCCCGGCCGACACCGTCGTCGTCTCCGCAAACGCGGCGATCGCGCTCGAGGAGTTGTCGGGCGACGTCGACGTGATCGTCGCCGGCTCGCGCGGATGGGGCGCCGCGAAGGTCGTCGTGCTCGGAAGCACGACCGATCGGCTCGTCCATCACGCGCACTGCCCGGTCCTGGTCGTTCCCGGTCCCGTCGCGGCGAGGCAGCCCGAGGAGGCTGTTCATGCCTGAGCCCACAGTGTCCCCCCGCTCTCCATTCAACGTGCTGATCGCCGGCGGCGGCGTCGCCGGCGTCGAGGCCGCGCTGGCGTTGCGGGATCTCGCCGGCGATGCCGTGTCCGTCACGCTGCTCTCTCCCGAGGCGGACTTCGTCTACCGGCCGATGAGCGTCCGTGAGCCGTTCTCCTACGCGGGCGCGCGCCACTACCCGCTCGACAAGATCGCCGCCGACACCGGTGCGCAGCTGATCCGCGACTCGTTCGCCTGGGTCGAGCCGTCCGAGCGGATCGTGCACACGACCGGCGGGCACGCCCTCGGCTATGACGCGCTGATCCTCGCGATCGGCGCCAAGCGCGTCGATCTCTTCCCACACGCGACGACGATCGACGACCGGCATCTCGACGAGATCTACCGAGGCGTCATCCAGGACATCGAGCAGGGATACGTCCACCGCGTCGCGTTCGTGATGCCCAACGACGCGTCGTGGCCGCTGCCGCTCTACGAGCTCGCGCTGATGACGGCCGAGCGGGCGTTCTCGATGTGCGTCGACGTCGACCTCACGATCGTGACGCCGGAGCGGACGCCGCTCGCCATCTTCGGCACCGAGGCATCGGCGGCGGTCTCGGCTCTGCTCGACGAACGCGGCATCGCCGTCGAGTGCCACGCGCTCGCCCAGATCCCGAGCAAGGGCAAGGTCACGATCTTCCCCGGGGACCGCAGGTTCGAGGTGGATCGTGTGATCGCGCTGCCGCAGCTGATGGGGCCGAGCATCCGTGGGCTGCACGTCGGCGACGACGCCTTCATCCCGGTCGACGACCACTGCCGCGTGCGCGGCGTCGACCGCGTCTACGCCGCGGGAGACGCGACCGACTTTCCCGTCAAACACGGCGGGCTGTCGACGCAGCAGGCCGACACCGCCGCCGCCGACATCGCGCGCCTTGCCGGCTGCGACGTCGAGGCGGGTCCGCTCAGGCCGCACGTCGAGGGACTGCTGCTCACCGGACGTGACCCGCTCTACATCTCGGCGACCGTGACCGGAGCATCGGGCTTTCACTCGCGTGTCTCGCGCGAGCCGTTGTGGTCCCCGCCGACCAAGATCGCGGCTCGATACCTGTCGCCGTACCTCGACGGCATCGATCGCGCGGCCGCCTGAGTACGGCCGCGCGATCGGCCGCTAGCGAGCTTCCGACACGGCAAGGCGCTCGGCGGCCATGCGACGCATCGCGGCGACCGTCGAGGTCACGGCAGCGAGGTAGTCGACCGTCATCGTGCCCTCGTAGTCCCGCTCCTCCTGGCTGCCCGGCTCGACGCCCTCGAGAACGAGGTCGAACGAAAAGCGCAACTCGAGCTCGCCGTCGTCGTCTTCGAGGATGTCGTTGAGGATCGTCCCCATCACCGGGCCGGAGATCCGCTCGAAGCGGACCTGCTGCTGGGGGACGAACGTGATGCGCTCGCCGAACTCCTGGCCGCGGAACTCGATCTCGCGAATGATCACGTCGTCCGTCTGCTCGACGACCTCGCACTTGGTCATCGCTGGCACGTACGGCAGCGCGTTGGCGGCTTTCAGCTTGAGTCCGTGCCAGACGTCCTCGCGGGTGAGCCTCACCGGCTCGCCGGGCGGGTTGACAAGGATCGTGGTGGAGACGGAAATCATCGATTCCTCCAGACTGATGGCTGTTCGCGCGACGGCATCTGCTCGCCGCCGGCTCGGCCCGCACCGTCACATCTGCGGTTCGGCGCGACATCGGTGCTTCGCCCCGATCGTCATCCGTAGATCTCCACGATCGAGTGACGTCACGCACTACCCGGGCTGGAGCTCGCTCGAGACGGCTCGCATGCGGTGGCTCCAGGCGTGGTCGAGCGCCTCCCCGATCCCGGGCAGGAGATGGTTGCGATGCGCGAGGGTGTCGAGCGCCCCGATGCGCTCGAGCAGCCGCTGGTGCTCCGGCCGGACGGAGGTGAGCAGGACGGTGATGCCGCGGTCTTCGAGGTGCCCGATCAACTCCGCGAGCGCCTGAGCGCCCGTGCTGTCGAGCATCCGAAGCCGCTCGAGGCGAAGGATGACGACGTCGACGTCGCTGATCTGGGTCAGCTCGACGAGGAAGCGCTCCGCCGCCCCGAAGAACAGCGCGCCGTCGAGCCGGTACGCGACGATGTGACGTTGTAGGAGCGCGTGCTCGAGCTCTGCGGTCAGTTCGATGCCGTCGATCGCTTCGATCGGCTCGGAGTCGAACGTCGTATTCGTCGCGATCGCTCGCAGCGCGAGAAGGCCGGCGAGCGCGATGCCCACGCCGACCGCGATGACAAGGTCGAAGGCGAGCGTCGACCCCGCCGTGACGACGACCAACAGCGCGTCCGAGCCGCGGGCGCGAGCGATCCGGATGACGGCCGCCGGCTCTGTCATCCGCACCGCGGTCACCGCGAGGACACCGGCGAGCGCGGCCAGCGGAATACGACCGAGCAACGGCGCGAGCGACACCACGACGACGACGAGGACCACCGAGTGCGCGATCGCCGCGGCTCGGGTTCGAGCGCCGGAGCGAACGTTGACCGCGGTGCGGGCGATCGCCCCGGTTGCCGGCATGCCACCGAAGAACGAGACGGCGACGTTGGCGATCCCCTGCCCGAAGAGCTCGCGGTTGGGATCGAGGGGCTTCCCGTCGGTCATCCCGTCGGCCACCTTCGCCGACAGCAGGCTCTCGATGCCGGCGAGCGCGGCGACCGCGAGAATCGCCCCGCTGAGCTGCGGCAGGTCCGCGATCGTGACGCCGGGAAGGCTCGGTGCCGGGAGGCCGGACGGGATGTGGCCGATCGTCGCCGCCGAGACGTCGAACGCCGCCGCGACGCCGGTTGCCACGGTGACGGCCAGCAGTGATGCCGGCAGCGCTCGGTGCAGCCGCGGCAGGACGAGCATCAGCCCGACGACGAGACCGAAGAGGGCCAGCGCCCCCGATTGCCATTGCCCCGGCTCGGTGAGTGCTCGCATCGCGCCGAGCGTCGGACCGTCCCCGTCGACCGCGGGAACACCGAACGCGCTCGGCAACTGCTGGAAGAGGATCAGCAGCCCGATGCCGGCCGTGAATCCGACGATGACCGGCCACGGCAGGATCCCGGCGTAACGCCCGAGCCTCGCGTAGCCGGCGACGGCGAGCAGCAGCCCGGCCGCCAGCGCGACGACGACAACGCCACTCGGGCCGACGTCCGCGACGACAGGGACGAGGACGACCGTCATCGCGCCCGTCGGTCCGCTGACCTGAACGTCCGAGCCGCCGAAGACCGCGGCGGCGATGCCGGCGACGATCGCGGTCACGATGCCCGCTTCGGCGCCGAGCCCCGACGCGATGCCGAAGCCGAGTGCCAGCGGCAACGCGACGACCGCGACGGTGACGCCGGCGATCAGGTCATGTCGCCATTCCCCGATGCGGTAGTCGGTCCTCCGCGGAAGCAGGCGCTTCACAAAACGCCGAGCTCGTCACGGGCGGCGGTCGCCACCTCCAGCAGGATCTGCCGAGACACCGCGAGCAGCTCGGCCAACCGCTCGTCGACGAGCGAGTACACGGCGCCCGCGCCCTCGCGCCGAGAGACAACCAGGCCGGCTCGGCGCAGCACGGCAAGCTGCTGCGAGAGCGCCGGCTGCTCGACGCCGACCTCCGCCAGCAGCTCGGTGACCGACCGGTCCGACTCGCCGAGAAGCTCGAGCACGCGGATGCGCAGCGGATGACCGAGCGTCTTGAAGAACTCGGACTTCAAACGCGGCATTTCTGGCATATACGAATATTTGCATATCTGCTCTTTACCCGCAAGAGCCCCGGCTCGCCGGTCCGATCAGCCCTCTCCGCCGGCCCCACCACCGAACACCGGGCCGAGATCGGCGTAGATCCGGAGCTCCGCAACGTGGTCGCCCTTGCGGCGCAGGAACGTCGCGACGGGGACCGTCACGCTCGGCCGCCCTACGAGCCGGTACTCGACGTCGGCCTCCAGGACCGTCGTGTCGCCCGCGGTAACGGCGGACCTGAACGTGTGGCGCATCCCCTCGACCACGCCGTCCCAGCTGCCATGCCCGGCGCGGACCTGATCCTTGCCGACGACCGCCGGAGCGTTCCCGAAGGTCAGCACGATGTCGTCCGCGTAGAACGCCAGCACCGCGTCGGCATCGCCTCCGTCGATCGCCCGATAGAGGTCCGCGACCCAGTCCTCGACTTCAACCGCCATGTCCAGCCCCTCGCCTCGTCGTGTATGGGTGGGTGTGCCTACCGCAGTCGCCCGTCTACGACGACGCGGTGGCCGGGATGACGCCGATCTGCTGCAGCAGGCTGAGCTCGTCGCCGAAGGCCCACACCTCGGTCACCAGCCCGTCGACGACCTTGTGGATCACGACCTCGTCGAACTCGATCCTGTTGTTCGTCGCCGGCACGCCACGGAAGTCGCCAGCGTGCGTCGCGACGAACTTGATGTGCGAGATCACGGTCTCACCGTCGGTGAGCTCCGGCCCGATCACCTCGTGGCGCATGTCCGGGAACGACTTGAGGACCTCACCGAACGACACCTCGAACCGCTTGAGCTTGTCGTCCGTGATCGCCTCGTACGTCGCCCCCTCGCCCTGGTCGGCATCGCCGAGGCCGGCCAGATACGCGACGGCACCCGACATGCCGGTTCGCGTGACGTTGACCTGCGGATGCATGAACTGGTGGGCGAGATCGGGCCGCTGCGCGTGCATGACCTCCTCCCGCAGGCCGATCACGGTGGCGAGTGCATCGCGGGGTGTGTTCATGTCTCCTCCTCGTGTTCGGTGTCGCGCTGGTCTCGCGCGCTAGGACGACGACGCGCCCGTTGTCACAAGAACAACGATAGTTGTCCGAAACGGACGGCACAACGTCGTGACCGCGCCGCCCGCCCGCCCGCCCGCCCGCCTCAGGCGGTGGCGGCCGCTCGGCGCTTCGGCCGTCCGGCAGTGTGTTTGGCGGCGTATCCGTTGACGAACACGCGGACCGCCTCGCCGACGCTCACGACGACGACATCCGGATCGGCAAGCGACGCGTCGTACACCGTCTCGATCACCCAGGACGTCGTCAGCGCGATGAAGTGCGTCGCGGCGCGACGCGGATCCTCGATCTCCAGGCCACCGTCGCGCCCGATCAGCACAAGACGGTCGGCGACCGCCTGGGTCCGGCGGCGCGGCCCGGCATCGCGCCATGCCGCGAGCGTCCTCGGCGGGACGCGATGCGCCTCGGGCACGATCTGGCGGACCATTCTGAAGTGCTCGGCGAAGTCGGTCTCCTGCGAGACGAGCGCCATGCCGAGGGCGAACAGCTGCTCTTCGAGGCCTCCGCCCTCCAGTGCCGCGATCTTCGCGTCGAGCGTGTCGGAGACCTGCGTGGCGCTCTCCCGGAGGACGTAGTCGAACAGCTTGGCCTTGCTCGGGAAGTTGTTGTAGATCGTCCGCGTCGACATGCCGGCGTCGGCGGCGATCCGATCCATGCTCGCGCGGGTGTAGCCCTCGCGGCCGAAGAGATCACGCGCGACCGCGGCGATCGCGTCTCGCTGCTTTCCGGCGGAATCGGCCTTGCGCTGCTTCATCTGGCGCTCATTGTTCCGAAAAAAACGATAGTTGTTCTCGCTGGACGTGTCGAGACTCCGCACGCCCGGTCGGCGCCTGTCAGCTCACCGTGTCCTGGGGCCTTAGGACCGGTCGGTGGTCGCAAGCTCGCCAGGAACGGGCTCGGTCGAGATCAGAATCGCGCCCTCGCCCGTCGCGTAGGCCTCCTCGCCGTGCTGGACGATGTCCATCCCCAGCGCCTCCTCGTGCTCGGGAGCGCGCAGCGGCGCGAAGAGCATGATGAAGCGGAGGATCAGGAACGTCGCGACGAACGCGTACGCGGGCGTCGCGAGCACCGCGAGCGCCTGGTGCCCGAGCTGCCCGGCGTCGCCGTAGAACAGCCCGTCGGCCACCCCGTTCCAGGAGGCCTGGGCGACGAAGCCGATCGTCAGGATCCCGGTGATGCCCGCGACACCGTGGGCGGCGAGGACATCGAGCGTCTCGTCGACACGGGTGCGGGGGCGCCAGAGGATCACGGCGTAGCTCGGCAGCGCGGCGAGGGCACCGAGCGCCATCGCCCACAGCGGGCTGACGTACCCCGCGGCGGGCGTGATCCCGACACAGCCGACGATGATCGCGGTCGCCGCTCCGATCGCGGTGACCTGGCGGCTGCGCAGCAGGTCGAGCACGAACCAAACGACCAGGGTGCAGGCGGGCGCCAGCAGCGTGTTGACGAACGCGAGCACGCTCGCGTCGTTGGCTCCGAAGCCGCTTCCGCCGTTGAACCCGAACCAGCCGAACCAGAGCAGGCCGGCGCCGACGAGGACGTAGATGGCGTTGTGCGGCAGCAGCGCCTGACGCCCGTAGTCCTTGCGCGCACGGACCACGAGCGCCGCCGCGAGCGCCGAGAAGCCCGACCCCATCTCGACCGGCACGCCGCCGGCGAAGTCGAGCGTGCCGTGCGCCTGCAGCCAGCCGCCACCGAACGACCAGTGCGCGAGCACCGAGTAGACGAGGATCGACCACAGCGCCGCGAAGGCGAGGAACGGCGCGAACCGCATGCGCTCGACGACGGCGCCCGAGACGAGCGCCACGGTGACGATGCAGAAGCTCGCCTGGAACGCCATGAACAACAGCCCCGGGATCCGGGTGCCGTCGCGCGGAGCGAACGTGACGTCGTTGAGGAACGCGTGATCGAAGCCGCCGATGAAGCCGCCGCTGCCGTCGAACGCGAACGAGTAGCCGATCAGAGCCCAGGCGACGGTCGCGACGGCGAGCGCGGCGACGCACATCATGAACGTGTTGAGCGTGTTCTTGGCTCGCACCAGGCCCGCGTAGAACAGCCCCAGCGCCGGTGTCATCAGGACGACGAGCGCGGTCGCGGCGAGCATCCACGCGGTGTCACCCGCGTCGACGCCGGCGGCCAGCGCGACGATGCCGGTCATGCCCGGTGCGGCGTGACGGCGCCGTCGTCGGTCTCGCCGGTGCGGATGCGAATGACGCGTTCCAGCGGCACGACGAAGATCTTGCCGTCGCCGACCTCGCCGGTTCGCGCGCCGTCGCAGAGCGCCGTGATCGTGGGCTCGACGAACGCCTCGGAGACCGCGATCTCGAAGCGGACCTTCTCCGCCAGCCCCATCTTGACGGTCATGCCGCGATAGGTCTCGACACGTTCGAGCTCACCTCCGTGGCCTTGGACGCGGCTCATCGAGACGCCGCGCACCTCGGCGCGATAGAGGGCTTCCAGGACGTCGTTGGCCTTCTCAGGCCGGACGATGGCGATCACCAATCTCACTGCGGCTCCTCCGTGCGGGCAACGTGACGCGTCCAGACGGGGCACTCCCTGCGCCGCGTCCGGCGCGAGCGAGCCTAGCCGAGCGCGAAGTTCAGGCGCCGCACGCGACCGCGCGCGAGAGCAGCAGCTCGCGCTCGCGATCGTTGGCGCAGAGATCTGCCGCACGAACGAACTCATCGCGCGCTTCGGCCGTGCGCCCGAGCCGGACGAGCAGGTCGGCGCGGACGCTCGGCAGCAGGTGGTACCCGCGCAGCGCGGGGTCGTCGGCGAGCCCGTCGACGAGCGCGAGCCCGGCCTCCGGCCCGAACGCCATCGTCACGGCGACGGCGCGATTGAGCTCGACGACCGGTGAGCCGGTCAGCGCCGCCAGGCCGTCGTAGAGCGCGACGATGCGCGGCCAGTCCGCTTCCTCGACGCTCGCGGCCCGCGCATGGCAGCCGGCGATCGCGGCCTGCAGCGTGTACGGACCGAGCGCGCGGCTGAGCCGCTCGGCACGGCGCAACGCGGCGAGACCGCGCTGCACGAGCAGGTGATCCCAGCGTGCGCGGTCCTGGTCGCCGAGCAGCACCGGCTCTCCATTCGGGCCGACGCGTGCCCGCAGCCGCGAGGCCTGCAACTCCATCAGCGCCAGCAGGCCGTGGACCTCGGGCTCGCTCGGCATCAGCCCCGCGAGGATCCGTCCCAGGCGCAGAGCGTCCCGGCACAACGCCGGGCGAGTCCAGTGCTCGCCGGCCGTCGCCGCGTAGCCCTCGTTGAAGACCAGGTAGATCACCTCGAGCACCGCCGACAGGCGCTGGGCGAGCTCATCGCGGCCGGGGACCTCGAACGGCACCTGGGCCTCGGAGAGCGTGCGCTTGGCGCGAACGATCCGCTGCGCGACCGTTCCCTCGGAGATCAGGAACGCCCGCGCGATCTCCGGTGTCGAGAGGCCACCGAGCAGCCGCAGCGTCAGGGCCACCCGGGCGTCCTGTGAGAGCACCGGATGGCAGGTCATGAACACCAGGCGCAGGACGTCGTCCGGTACGTCGTCGACCTGCGCGGCGAGGTCGGGTTGATCGAGCTGCTGGAGGATCTCGAGCTCGCGCCCGATCAGCTCCTGCTTGCGCTGCGCCATCGCGCGGCGGCGCAGCTCGTCGATGCCCCGGCGCTTGGCCGTCGTCATCAGCCAGGCACCGGGGTTCTCGGGAATGCCCGACCGCGGCCACTGCTCGAGCGCGACGACGAGCGCGTCCTGGGCCAGGTCCTCGGCCACCGCGACATCGCGGACGACGCGAGTCAGCCCGGCGACCAGCCGGGCCGACTCGATCCGCCACACCGCCTCGATCGCGCGATCGGTGGCCGTCGCCGGCACGACTACTCGCGCTCGGCAACCTGGTCGCGCAGCCGCTCCTCGGCCTCGCGCAGCTCGGACGTGAGCTCGGCACCGAAATCCTCGAACTCGAAGATCTGGCGCAACTCGATCTCCGTGCCGCCGTCGAACGGCGCGCGCTTGAGCCACTCGATCGCCTCGTCGCGCGACGCGCACTCCCAGACCCAGTAGCCCGCGACGATCTCCTTCGCCTCGGTGAACGGGCCGTCGATCACCGTGGGCGTGCCGCGATCGAAGCGGACCTTCGCGCCCTTCGACGTCGGGTGCAGACCCTCGCCGGCGAGCATCACGCCCGCCTTCACGAGCTCCTCGTTGTACTTCGTCATCTCCTCCAGGATCTCCGTGCTGGGCATCTCGCCCGCCTCAGACTCGGCGTTGCCCGGGACCAGGACCATGAAACGCATTGCTGTCTCCCTCGTGGTGGTTGTGGTGGTTCTACACACACGACGAGCGCGCCACGACGAAATCGACACGCCCTGAGAAATTCTTTTCGGCCGGCTCAGTTGTCCGCTCGGCTCCTTGGTTCGGGAAGGCCCTACGAGCGCGGGAGCCCGTCGTCCACGGCACGATCCTACGTACGCTTCAGACCTCAGAACACCGTCGGGATGTAGCGCAGGTCGCGCTCTACATACCCCTCCGGGGCCTCGCGCTCGGGCAGCTTGACGTCCAGCGGCGGGAGCGGCGCGTGAGGAACGTGGTCGAGCAGGTGGGTGATCAGGTTCAGACGGCCGCTGCGCTTGTCGTCCGTGCGCACGACGTACCACGGCGCCCACGCGGTGTCCGTCGCCGCGAGCATCGCGTCACGCGCACGCGAGTAGTCGTACCAGCGGCCGTAAGACCGCAGATCCATGCTCGACAACTTCCACGTCTTGCGCGGATCGTGGATGCGGCTCTCGAGCCGGCGCGTCTGCTCGTCCGGCCCGACTTCGAGCCAGTACTTGAACAGCCGAATCCCGGAGTCGATCATCGCTTGCTCGAAGACAGGCGTCACCCGCAGGAAGCGCTCGGTCTCCTCCGGCGTGCAGAAGCCCATCACCGCTTCCACACCGGCGCGGTTGTACCAGCTGCGATCGAAGATGACGACCTCCCCTGCCGACGGGAAGTGCCGTACGTAGCGCTGCATGTACATCTGGGATCGTTCGCGCTCGGTTGGCGTCGGCAGCGCGGCCACACGGAAGACGCGCGGGCTGACGCGCGCGGTGAGTGCCTTGATGGTCCCACCCTTGCCCGCCGTGTCGCGGCCTTCGAAGACGACGCAGATCTTCGCCCCGCTCGACTTCACCCACTCCTGCATCGCGACCAGCTCGGCGTGCAGGCGCCGCAGGTGCTGCTCGTACTCCTTGCGCTTCATGCTCACACCCCGATGATCCGCGGCCCCCTGACGCTCGGTCGTCACCCGGCTTGGGTGATTTGCCGCCGGCACTCAGCCAAGGACGAGGCTCTCTGTCGCCGCCGATGGTTGCGGATCCCGTATTCGCACCATGCGAAACGAGTTGAGCAGGCCGAGCAGCCCGGCAAGGATCGGGATCAGCAGCGCGACCTGCAAGGCGATGTGGCGAGCATCGGTGTTGATCGAGAGGATCTCTGTCTGCGTCGCCTCCGGGCGGCCGTCGAGCTGCTGATCAAGCTGGGTGTTGCTCATCACCTGCGCGTCGTCCTCGAGCGCATCGGCCACCTGCTGCTGCTCGGCGGCGGTGAGCACGGGGCTCGACTCCGCCTTGTTGGTGAACGCGATCGAGAGCGTGGCGAGCAGGATCGCACCGGCGAACGCCAGGCCGAACGAGAGGCCGAACGACCCCGCCGCCGAGTTGACGCCGGCCGCTTCGCTGACACGCTCTTCCGAGATCGGCGCCAGGGTGTAGTTGTTGAGCTGCGAGACGAGCAGCCCCAGCCCCGCACCGGCGACGATCAGCGGCACGACGAGCGACCAGCCGGACTCGGCGCGGGGCACGATCGGGATGAGCAGGATCAGCCCGCAGGTCAACAGGAGGAAGCCGATCCGGATGATCGAGCCCGGGCGGTGCGTGCCGGCCTTCTTGCCGGCCAGCAGCGCCACGGCGAACATCGTCAGCGACAGCGGGGCGAGCGAGAGGCCTGCCTCCATCGCGTCGTACTCGAGCACCATCTGGAGATAGATCGGAAGCGCGATCATCGTGCCGCCCAGAGCGATCTGCTGGAGCATCTGCTGCGTGACGCCGAGCCGAAAGGGCTTCGAGCGGAACAGCCCGGGGTCCAGCAGCGCCGGTTCGCCGCGGCGCTTGCGCCGCAGCAGCCAGCGGACGAGCCCCGCCATGGCGATCGCGCCGACCACGATCAGCAGGCCGACGAACTCGCCGCCCTCCTGCCAGACGAGGATGCCGAGGACGATGCCGCCCATGCCGACGGCCGAGAGCCCGGCGCCGACCCAGTCGACGCCGCGAGGCCCCGTGTAGGGCACGTCACGGACGAGCCTGATGCCGAGCAGCACGACCGCGATGACGAGATCCTCGAGCAGGAACGCGACCCGCCACGACAGGTACGTGGTGATGAAGCCGCCGAGCAGTGGGCCGACCGCCGCGGCGATCGCGGCCGCCGCCCCGACCATCGCATAGGCCTTCTTCTGGGCGTCGCCGGCGAAGTTGCCGTGGACGAGCGACTGCATCGCCGGGAGCAGGAGCGAGGCGCCGAGCCCACCGACGATCGCCCAGAAGATGATGACCGTCGTCAGGCTCTGGGCCAGGGCCATCGCCAGGGCGCCCGTGGCATAGGCGAGCAAGCCGAGCACGTAGGCCCGCTTGCGCCCGATCAGGTCGGCGACCTTGCTGCCGATCAGGATGAAGGCCGCGGACACCAGCGCCTCGAGCGCGATCGCCGACTGGACCCCGCTGACCGTCGTGTCGAGGTCACGGACGACAGCGGAGATCGAGACGTTCATCAGCGACGTGTCGACGACGAGGACGAACATCGCCATCGCCAGCAGGACCGAGAGCCGCCGCGCCGCCGGCCCGTCCTCTGCGGTCACGGCCCCACCGCGGGCACGGGCTCCGGCTGACGCCGGAGCAGGTACTTGCGGATCTCGGCGACCACGGAGATCACCGAGCCGGCGCCGATGCAGATCAGCCACTGGTTGCCCGTCATCTCGACCGTGTCAAGAATTCGCTGCAGGAACTCGAGACTCGTGCCGAGGACGATCGCCGCCGCCGACAGCAGCGACACGACGACGAACCGGCGGTCGTTGAAGGTGTCGAGGCTGAAGATCGACAGCCGCTCGTCACGGGCGCAGAACGAGAACACCAGGTTGGCGATGGCGAACGTCGTCAGGCCCATCGTGCGCGCGAGCTGCGCGCCCTCCTCGTGCTCGGCGCCCGCGATGACCCCGAGCGTGGCCGCCGCCATCACGAGGCCGGCGATGGCGAACCAGCGGGTCGTCGCACGCGTCAGGATCGGCTCGTCGGGCTTGCGCGGCCGCCGCTCCATGAGCCCCTCGCTCGGGGCGCCGTAGCCCAGGCCGACCGACTGGAACACCTGGGTGGTGAAATTGACCCACAGCGTCTGCAACGGCAGGAACGGCACACCGCTGACGATGTTGAGGATGCTGGCGCCGAGGAACGTCAGGATCAGGCCCGCGAGCACGCCCATCTGGAACCGGACGTACTTGACGAGGTTGTCGTAGAGCCCGCGGCCCAACTCGACGGCCTTGACGATCGTGGCGAAGTTGTCGTCGGTGAGGATCATCGCCGAGGCCTCCTTCGAGACCTCGGTCCCGGTGATGCCCATCGCGATCCCGATGTCGGCCCGCTTGAGCGCGGGCGCGTCGTTGACGCCGTCGCCGGTCATCGCCACGATGTGGCCGCGGCGCTTGAGGATGTCCACCAGCCGCACCTTCTGCTCAGGCGTGACCCGGGCGATCACGCCGATCTCGTCGATCTCTTCGCTGACCTGCGCGTCGGCCATCGCGGCGAACTCCCCGCCCGTGATCGCCCGGCCCGGGATGCCCAGGTCGCGGGCGATCGCCGCGGCCGTGACGGCGTGATCGCCGGTGATCATGCGCACCTGCATGCCGGCGGAATGAGCCGTGGCGATCGCCGCCTTGGCCGTCGGCCGCGGCGGGTCGACGATGCCCACCAGCGACAGCAGCGTCAGGTCACGCATCAACTCGAGCAGGTCACCGCCGGCCTCGAAGTCCGCGGCGGCGAAGTCCTTGCGCGCGGTGGCCATCACCCGCAGGCCTTGCCCGCCCAGGCGCTCGTTCTCGGCCAGGTAGCGCTCCGTGAACGCATCGTCCACGTCGGTGACCCGCAGGGCCGGGTCCAGGTGCGAGGTGGCGCGGGCCAGCAGCTGGTCGGGCGCGCCCTTGACGAAGCAGCGCACCACGTCCGCACCCGACTCGTCGCGCATCCGGTGAAACGTCGCCATCAGCTTGTAGGCGGTGTCGAACGGCAGCTCGGCGACCCTCGCGTAGCGGCCGCGCGTCGCGGTAATGTCGAGCCCGCCCTTGGCGGCGAGCACCACGAGCGCGCCCTCGGTCGGGTCTCCGATCATCTCGCCGTCGGCGGTCACGACGGCGTCGCAGGCCAGGGCCATCGGCAGCATGAACGGCTCGAGATCGGTCTCGCCCTCACCGAACACGTGGCGGATCTGGCCCTCGGTCGCGTAGCCGCTGCCGGAGACCGTGTAGCGACGGCCGGGGATCACGAGCTCCACGGCGGTCATCTGGTTGAGCGTCAGCGTGCCCGTCTTGTCCGAGCAGATCGCGGACGTGGCCCCGAGCGTCTCGGTCGAGCTCAAGCGCTTGACGATCGCGTCCGCGTCGGCGAGCAGGCGCGTGCCGCGCGAAAGGATCGTCGTCACGACGGCCGGCAGGCCCGTCGGGATCGCCGCGATCGAGAACGCCACCGCCACCGTGAAGACCTCCTTGAAGCTCTGCCCGCGTGCCATATTGAGCACGATCGAGGTGATCAACGCCAGGCCCGCGATGGTGACCAGCTGCTTCGTCAGCATCTCGAGCTGGCGCGTCAGCGGTGATTTGGACTCGTCCTGGCGTTCGAGCATCCGCGAGATGTGGCCGACCTCGGTCGCCATCCCGGTCGCGGTCACGACGAGCTCGCCGGTGCCGCGCGTGACGTTGGTGTTCATGTACACCATGTCCAGCCGGTCGCCGAGCGGCGCGTCGGCGCCGGCCACCGAGTCGATGCCCTTGCTGACCGGAAGGCTCTCGCCGGTGAGGGCAGCCTCGGCGATCTCCAGCGTCGCCGCCGCGAGCAGGCGCCCATCAGCGGGCACGACGTCACCTGCTTCGATCGCGACGACGTCGCCAGGCACGAGCGCTTCGGCGGGCAGCTGCGTCAGCGCGCCGTCACGCAGCACCCGCGCCTTGACGATCATCATCTTGGCCAGCGCCGCCACCGCGGCGGCGGCCTTGCCCTCCTGGCTGAGGCCGAGCACGGCGTTGAGCACGGTCAGCAGCAGGATCACCACACCGGTACCCGGCTGTTTGACGGGATAGATCGAGACGATGCCGGCGACCAGCAGGACGATCTGCATCGGGTCCTCGTACTGACGCACGAAGGCCCGCCAGCGCGGCTCCGCCTTCGCCTCGGCGAACGTGTTCGGCCCGTACCGCGCCAGACGCTCGGCGGCCTCCGCGCTCGTCAATCCCTGACGCGGATCGACGTCCAGCGCCTGCAGGGCGCCCTCACTCGTGAGGACGTGCCAGGTCGGCGGCTCGGTCGCCGCGGCAGGAGCCATCTCGGTCGGCGTCATCCGTCCCCCCCTGTCGCCACGCCGTCACGACCGGCGCGGCGACCGTTCGACGGTCAGGACCCGAGGATCTTGGACTTCTGCACCGCGAACTCCTCGTCGGTGAGTACGCCGTCTGCGTGCAGGGCGGCGAGGTCCTTGAGCTGCGCGACCGGATCGGCGGCCGCTGCCGGTGCGGGGGCGTCGTACTGCGGGGCCTCCTCCTGGCTTCCCCAGCGCCGAGCCTGGCGGCGCGACACGCGGTTGCTCACCGCGGTGGCGGTACCGGCGACGACCGCGGTGCGGGCCATTCCACGAAGCAGTCCTGGCATGGTGTCCTCTCGTTCTCAGTTGGAGTTGCCGGCCTCGATCGCGTCGAGCGACGCGACGATGGCCTGGATCGGGATGCGGCCTGATGCCACGAGCTGTCCTCCGGAGCGCCGCATCGCGGTGGCGACGGGCGCCGCCCACGTGTTCTCCCAGACGAGCAGCGCCGCGGCCGCCCCGGGTTCGATCACGTCGGCCGCTTGCTTGAGGTCCTCCTCGTCGAGCAGCCCCGAGGTGGCGCCGTCGAACGTGTCGAGACCAACCGCGGCGCTCTCGGGGCCGCCGATGTCGAAGCCGACGATCGAACCGTCTTCGTCCTTCGCCACGAAGGCGACATCGAGAAGGCGGATGACCCCTCTGTCGACGAGGTCGACGATCAGCGGAACCACCTCTCCGGTGGGCTGCAGCTTGGGCCACTCGAGGACCACGTAGTCGATCGGGCCCATCTCGGCGACCGACCGCGTCTCCTGAGCATCTTCGGGACTCATTGCTCCTCCTTCGCGGGGTGACGAGAGCACTGTCGACCACAGGCATGGCCGGCGCATCATCCGTTTGGGGTGATGCGATCCGCGGGCGCGGGCGCGATCCTCGGCCAATGCCGCCCGACCAAGCACCGGTGATCGTCGCCTTCGACGGCTCGCCGGAATCCGCCGCCGCGGTGCGCGCCGCCACGGACCTGTTCGCGGGACGACGGCTGTTCATCGTGTCGGTCTGGGAGCCCGGCCTGGCCGTGGCGTTTCCGGCGGCGACCGACGCGTTCGGCGTGGCCGATGTCGCGTACACCACCGCGCGCCCAGAAGACATCTTGGCCGTCGACCGTGCGCAACACGATCACGCCACGAGCGTGGCGGTCGCGGGCGTGCACCTCGCACGCGAAGCGGGCGGCTCGGCCGAGCCGGTCGCCGTTCCCGAGGCCGACGACATCGCGGACACGATCATCGATGCCGCTGAGTTCCGCGGGGCCTGCGCCATCGTGGTCGGCTCACGGGGACGAGGCAAGGTGCGGTCGATGTTCGGGTCGACCTCGCAGGCGCTGCTGCACCGGACCGCGCTTCCCGTGCTCGTGGTCCGCGCGCCGGAGCCGGCCGAAGCGACCTAGCCGGGGTCACCGTGCTCGCACACGACCTCGTCGAACTCGGTGTTGAACGCGTGCATCAGCCGCCCGATCGCCTTGGTGTCGGCATGGGTCGCGCGGCGAATCGCGGTCATCGCCGCATCATCGTGGACGAGCGCCGGAAGGCGCCGCCGGTCACGCCGGCGACGCCTTCCGCGTGCCGCCTGCCGGCTACCGGCGAGCGACTCCGGGCGCCTTGACGACCACGAAGTCGCTGTAGTCCGGCAGACCGGCGTTGCGGCCGGTCGAGCCGAAGTTCGTGTCGTTGACGATCGCCAACTTGTCGCCGCCGACCGGCAGGACGCTCTCGATCGTCACGTAGGGCATCGAGAACGGGTCGCCGAGGCCGACGTCGCCCGTTCGCGCGGGCAACGAGATCTTCGCCGGGTCGCGCAGGGTCAGGAGGTTCGCGACCATCCGCTTGCCGAGCGGCACCGAGCCGCCCGACGGCGACAGCCGGAACACGAACGCCTGCTTGTGCCGCGCCTGGGTCCCCTGGAAGTTGTCGCGTTCGAGCGTCACGAACCGCCCGCCACCGAGCGAGGTGAAGTCGGCGACGAGGTACGTCGGGTCGGCGACCTCGTAGGTCCAGGTGCGGCTGGTGTACTTGCGCGACGCGATGTCGAACTCGTGCACGCGGCGAACCCGCGGCGAGTCGCCGGCGACCGGGCCCTCGAGCGCCGGGTACAGCGTCTTGCCGTCGGGAGAGATCGCCATGCCCTCGAAGCCGTTCGACGAGGCGAGGTTGGCCGCGCCGGCGATCGGCGCCGGGTAGTCGGCGGGGTAGTCGGGTGACTTGACGCCCGGCAGCGGGATCGGCGCCTCGAGCACCTTGCCGGTCGCGTCGGCATGGACCAAGAACGGCCCGAACTCGTCACCGAACCAGAGCTCGCCGTGGCGATCGATGCGCATCGACTCGATGTCGAAGTCGCCGCCGGTCAGCAGCCGGTCGGCCGTCGCTCCGTTGAC
>DASRHW010000046.1:0-7660 GCA_035650375.1 Solirubrobacteraceae bacterium
GTCCTACAAGGCGTACCTGATGTGCTTCGGCTCGTCCGGCATGTTCGAGCAGGACGACGTCGAGAACTGGACCTCGATCACGCAGATGGCGCGGGGCCAGATGGCCGAGCGCCTCAATCTGCACAGCCGCATGGGCATGACGCGCGACGGCACGACCGTGACCGAGCCGATCGATTGGCCGGCGCCCGGCCGCGCGTTCACGGGCTTCGGTGAGTTCAACCAGCGCGAGCTGCTCGGCCTCTGGGCCGATCTGATGGAGCGCGAGCACGACGCGCACCCGGCGGTGAGCGGCGCGGACGCTCCGACTCGGGTCTCCGTCGTTGAGTAGCGGCATGGGCTCGGCGGCCGAGACGAGGATCGCGATCGGCTCCGGCGACGCCGTCTACCACGAGGTCGTCGACTTCCTCTACGCGGAGGCAGCGCTGCTCGACGATCGCGAGCACCGCGCCTGGTTGGGCACGATGACCGAGGACATCCACTACGTGATCCCGGTCCGCGTCACGACCGCGCACTCGCTCGAGGACAGCTGGCTGACGGACATGGCGCACCTCGATGAGGACTTCTACTCGCTGACCAAGCGGGTCGAGCGCTTCGAAACCGAGCACGCATGGGCCGAGGACCCGCCGTCGCGCACGCGGCGCTTCATCACCAACATCCGCTGCTGGCGCGGGGCGGCAGACGACGAGCTGCTCGTCGACAGCAGCCTGCTGCTGTTCCGCAGCCGTGGCGATACCCACGATCACGACCTGGTCTCGTGCCGGCGCTCGGACACGCTGCGCCGGACCGGCGACGGGCTGCGTCTCGCCAAGCGCCAGGTGCTCCTGGACGAGTCGGTTGTGCACATGCAGAACTTCGCGGTGTTCCTCTGATGAACGACGAGGGTGATGAGGATGTCCTGTCCGGCAGCGACCCCGTCGAGTTCGCCAACGAGTACGCCACGGTCCAGGTGCGACGCGTCAACACGCGCAACGGTGTCCGGCTCGAGATCGTCTCGCCGGCGCTCGGGCGCGGCATCCGTCTGTGCCCGTTGGAGCTCGAGACCTTGACGTGGCAGTCGCACGAGACGTTCTCGAAGTTCTTGGAAACCCCGTTCGGCCCCGAGGACGAGGCCGAACGACCCGACGAGGCGAGCTGAGATGACGACGATCCTGAACGACGGTCCCGAGCTGCGGCAGACGGTCGCGACGGCGTGCCGCGTGCTCGAGGCCCGAGGGCTCGTCGAGGGCATCCTCGGCCACGTCTCGGCGCGGGTCTCCGAGGCCGACCTGATCATCCGCTGCCGTGGAACCGAGGGCGAGCGCGGGCTGCGCCACAGCGCCGCCTCCGACATCTGGCGCGTGTCCCTGGACGGCGCGAAGATCGACGTGCCCGACAGCCACTCGCCGCCGAAGGAGCTCCCGATCCACTCCGAGGCGCTGCGCCATCGGCCGGAGTTCGGCGCCGTGATCCACGCGCACCCGCCGTCGGCGCTGCTGACCGGGCTCGCCGGGTTGCGTCCTCGGCCCGTGTTCGGCGCGTTCAACATCCCGGCGATGCGGATGGCGCTGCGCGGCGTCCCGGTGTTCGACCGGCCGATCCTGATTACCCGCGCCGAGCTGGCGCTGGAGATGCTCGAGGCGATGGGCGACTCGGACGTCTGCCTGCTGCGCGGCCACGGCATCACCGTCGGCGCGCCGACGGTCGAACAGGCCACGGTCGTCGCCGTGAACCTCCACACGCTGCTCGAGGTGACCGTGCAGCTGGCGATGCTCAACGCCGAGCCACCCGATCTGAGCCCCGAGGACATCGCCGAGCTGCCCGATCTCGGCAGCGCGTTCAACGATCAGCTCGTCTGGCAGGCGCTGGTCGCCGAGCTCGAGGACCCGGTGTGAGCTTGACGCTCCCCGACGCGCGATTGACGCTTGCCTCCGGCACGACGATGCCCCAGGTCGGTCTCGGGACGTGGCCGCTGCTCGGTGACGACGCGCGCGCCGCGGTGCAGAGCGCGCTGTCGGCCGGGTACCGGCTGATCGACACATCGGAGCAGTACGCGAACGAGGAGGCCGTCGGCCAGGCGATCCACGCGAGCGACGTGCCGCGGAACGAGATCTTCCTGTCGACGAAGTTCAACGTCGCCTGGCACGGGTTCGACCTCGTCGCGGAGGCGTGCGACGCGGCGCTCGGGCGGCTCGGCACCGACTACCTCGACCTCTTCCTGATTCACTGGCCGAACCCCTGGCTCGATCGCTACGTCGACGCCTGGCGAGGGCTGATCGCGTTGCGCGATCAGGGACGGGTGCGGGCCATCGGCGTGTCGAACTTCCTGCCCGCCCACATCGACCGGCTGCTGGCCGAGACCGGGGTGGCACCCGAGGTCAACCAGGTGGAGCTCGATCCGACCCTGCCACAGATCGAGCTGCGCGCCTACCACGACGCGCACGGCATCGTCACCGAGGCGTGGGGGCCGCTCGGCCGCGACGGCCAGCTGCTCCGGCACCCGGTCGTCGTCGAGATCGCCGAACGTCACGGCAAGTCGCCGGCACAGATCGTGCTGCGCTGGCACATCGAGCACGGCCTCGCGTTCACGGCGCGCTCCTCGAACCCCGCACGGATCGCGCAGAACATCGACCTTTTCGACTTTCACCTCGAGGCTCGCGACCTCGAATCACTGGCAGCCCTCGCGGTCGGTCGGGCTCCGCAGCGTGACCCCGAAACTCATGGCCACTGACGTGGCTGCATGAGCGGAGGAACACGCCTCAGGTGATGCACGAGGCGTAGCTGGGATGGGCAGGTGTATCGCGGTGTCACTCGTATCTGACATCGCGAAAAATGGGGAGATAGGAGAGAGAGTGAACATCATGGGGAATCTCATGAGCCTTAACCGACGGCGCGGTGTGGTCAGCGTCGCGCTGATGACTCTGGTGGCGATGCTGGTGATCGCTGTCGTCGGCAGCCCCGAGTCGAAGTCCGCGAGCTCGGTCGATGCGCAGCTCAAGATCGCCAACGCCAACCTCAAGCCGTATCTCGGCCATCCTTCGCCGGAGCGGCCGATCGAGAAGCTGAAGAAGCTGCCGAAGGGCAAGTCGGTCGCGGTGCTCAACTGCGGCATCCCGTCCTGCAACGTCGTCTGGGATCAGATCCAGCAGCCGGCGAAGCAGATCGGCATGAAGGTCTTCCAGGTCAAGGCGGGCAACGATCCGCAGACGCTGTCGACGGCCCTGGATTCGGCCCTTGCTCGCAACCCCTCCGGTGTTCTGAGCGTCAGCCAGCCGAAGACGATCTTCCCGAAGGCCGCGCTGGCGACGATGAAGTCGAAGGGGATCCCGCTGATCGGCGTGGCCGTGCCGGAGATTCCCGGCCCGAAGGACAACCCCGCGGTGATCTACAACACCGCGACGGTCAAGACCGAGTCGAAGCTGATGGCCGACTACGCCTTCACCAAGGCGAAGGGCAACACCAAGGCCGCCTTCTTCTGGCCGACCGAGCTGAGCCTGTTCAGCACGATGGCGAAGGGCTTCGTCGCCGAGATGAAGGCACGCTGCCCGAGCTGCAGCGCGGCCAACGTCCCGGTGTCGATCTCGACGATCGGCACGACGCTGCCGTCGCGAGTCGTGAGCTACCTGCAGCAGAACCCGAAGGTCAACTGGCTCGGCTTCGCCTTCGGCGACCTGACGTCAGGTGTCCCGCAGGCACTCAAGGCCGCCGGCATCAACAACGTCAAGATCGTGACGCAGGGTGGTGCCGGCGCGGTGCTGGCCGACATCCGTGCGGGCCGGATCGACAGCTCGATCAACGTCGACTCCTACTACCAGGCGTACCAGGAAGTCGACGCGTTCGCGCGTGCGTTCGCCGGGCAGAAGCAGCCGCCGCAGTACGTCAACAGCGGCATCACGCAGCCGGCGCAGTTCTTCACCAAGGACACGACGACCGCGGCTGACGCGAAGCGGGGAGGCCTGCTGGCATACCCCAACACGTACAAGAAGACGTTCCTGAAGGCCTGGGGACTGTCGAAGTAGGCAGTTGAGGACACGTCCTCAAAGGAGAGGCTATGGCATATGACGACGAACATCTGCCGAACCGAAGCGTGAAGGTGGATGAGTCGTCGCGTGTCGGCGACCCGCCGGGGCCAAGTGCCCCGGCGGGCCGTGCGGCCGGCAGTCCCCCGTTGCTGGAGATCACCGGCATGTCGAAGTGGTTCCCGGGGAACCTGGCGCTCGACGACGTCTCGCTGTCGGTCGGAGCCGGCGAGATCCTGGCGCTGGTCGGGCAGAACGGCTCCGGCAAGTCGACGCTGATCAAGGTCCTCGCGGGCTTCCACGACGCCGACGGCGGTGACATCTCGGTCACGTTGTCCGATGGCGAGGTGTACGAAGGCGCCAAGGCGCGCCCGCACCTGCACTTCATCCACCAGGACCTCGGCTTGGTGCCGACGCTGAGCATGATCGAGAACCTCGATCTCGACCGAAAATCGTCATGGCGCGATCTGTTGCCGTCGCGGACGTCCGATGAAGTCGCCGCGGCGCAGGAGCTGTTGCGCGAGTTCGGGACGATGTTCGACGTCCGCGCGCCGATCGCGTCGCTGGCGCCGGCCGAGCGGACGATCGTCGCGATCGTCCGCGCGATCACCGGCTGGACGGATCCGAACAGCGTGCTCGTGCTCGACGAGCCGACGAGCTCGCTGAACCGCACCGAGGTCGACCGCCTGTTCCGTGCCGTTCGTGCCGTCGCGGCGCGCGGCGCCGCGATCATCTTCGTCTCGCACCGGCTCGACGAGGTCATGGATCTCGCCGACCGGGTCGTGGTGCTCCGCGACGGCCGCAAGGTCGCCGACGTCGAGCGCGGCGGCTTCGATCACGACGACCTGGTGCGGATGATCGCCGGCCGCGAGCTCGCGAACTTCCAGCACGAGGCGCACGCCCAGGACGAGGCCGTGCCGCTGATCGAGATCCGCGGGCTGCGCGGCCACACCGTCGAAGATCTCACCGTCGGCTTGCGGGCCGGCGAGGTCGTCGGGCTCGGCGGCCTGCTCGGATCCGGTCGCGACGACGTCGCCCGGTTGATCTACGGCGGCCTGCCGCGGGAGCAGGGCGAGATCCTGATCGAGGGACGCGTCGTCACGCCGAAGGGGCCGCGTGAGGCGATCGCCGCTGGGATGGGCCTCGTGCCTGCCGATCGCGCGGCCGACGGGCTCGTGATGACGATGACCGTCGCGGAGAACCTCGTGCTGCCGCACATGAGCCGGCTGCGCACGCCGGCCGGGAACATCAAGGTCAGCCGGGAGAAGGCCGAGACGGCGAAGTGGATCGCCTCGACAGAGCTGCGCCCGCAACGAGCTGCCGCGGTCGTGCGCCTGCTCAGCGGCGGCAACCAGCAGAAGGTGGTGCTCGCGAAGTGGCTGCGTGCCGAGCCGAAGCTGCTGCTGCTCGAGGAGCCGACGCAGGGCGTCGACATCGGCGCGAAGACGATGATCTACGAACTGATCGCGAGCGCCGCCCAGTCGGGCGCGGCGGTGCTGGTCAGCTCGTCGGACGCCAAGGAGCTGGTGCAGATCTGCGATCGCGTGCTCGTCTTCCGCGACGGTGTCGTCGCGGCGAGCCTGAGCGGAGCCCAGCTGACGGAGGCCAACATCATTCAGCAGTCGCTTCGGGTGTTCACCCCGGCGCTGGACAAGGGGGAAGCAGATGCCGGTTGACGAGCCCACGCACGCTGCCACGGAAGTCGACGAGGTTCCGGTCGAACGGGTCGAGCACGTCGACCAGGATCCGTTCGAGGCCGAGGGCGAGCCGTCGGCTGCCCGTCGCGTGCTCAGCGCGTTGTCGGCCGGGAACATCAGCGCGATCTACGTCTTCGTGCTCCTGGTCGTGATCTTCTCGATCTGGGTCCCGGACACGTTCCTGACGACCGAGACGTTCAAGTCGCTGCTCGATCAGCAGGCGCTGCCGGCGCTCGTCGCGCTCGCGCTCGTCGTGCCGCTCGCCGCCGGCGTCTTCGACCTGTCGATCGGCGCCGCGGTCGGGCTCGGCGCGATCCTGATCGCCTGGCTGATCCAGATCAAGGGCGTCGCGCTCGTTCCCGCGCTGGCGATCTCGGTCGTCGGTGCCGGCCTCGTCGGAGCGGTCAACGGCGTGCTCGTCACGCGCATGAAGATCGACTCGTTCATCGCCACGCTCGGCACCGCGTCGATCATCGCCGCGATGACGTTCTGGATCAGCGACCAGCAGATCCTCGGGCTGCCGAGCAACCTCGAGTCGATCGCGGCGACGAAGCTGTTCGGCTTCACGCTGCCGGTCTACTACGTGCTCGTCGTGACGATCGTCATGTGGTACGTGCTCGAGCGCACCCCGGTCGGCAGACGCGTCTATGCGACCGGCGGCAACGTCGACGCGGCACGGCTCAGCGGCGTCTCGACACGAACGGTCGTGTTCGTCTCGTTCGTGATCTGCTCGACGCTTGCGGGCATCGTCGGCGTCCTGATCACCGCGCGCCTCGGCACCGGCGACCCGACGGTCGGGCCGCCGTACCTGCTGCCCGCGTTCACGGCCGCGTTCCTCGGCGCGACGCAGTTCCGCGGCGGGCGCTTCAACGTCTGGGGAACGGTACTCGCCGTCTACGTGCTGGCGGTCGGCGTCAAGGGCCTGCAGCTCGGCGGCGCGCCGATCTGGATTCCGGACCTGTTCAACGGCACGGCGCTGATCCTCGCCGTCGCACTGGCGCAGTACCAGCGCGGCGCCACCGGCTCATCGCACGTCAACCGGCTGATCGCGCGCTTCAAGCGTCAGCCCGATCCAGAGCCGACCGAGGTCTAGGCCGCGTATGACGATCATTGCCGTGCTCGGCCTCGGCGAGGCCGGCGGGCTGATCGCGGCCGATCTGCGGGCGGCCGGTGTCGACGTGCGCGGCTACGACCCGCTGCCGGAGACGGAACCGAACACGTCCAGTGCCGCGGAGGCGATCGCCGGCGCCGACCTGGTCCTCAGCCTGACGACCGCCGAGGCCGCGCTCGACGCCGTCCGGTCTGCCCTCGCCGCGCTCCGGCCGGGGCAGCTCTACGCCGACGCGAACACGTCGAGCGCCGGCCTCAAGCGCGAGCTGGCCGCGCTCGTCGGCGGTGCCGGCGCCGTCTTCGCCGACATCGCCCTGATGTCTCCGGTCCCCGGGCACGGGTTGCGCACTCCGGCGCTGGTCTCGGGAGCGGGCGCGGACGCCGCGGTCGCGGTGCTGGCGCCGCTCGGGATGCCGATCGAGCCGATCGGCAACGAGCCCGGTGACGCCGCGCAGCGCAAGCTGCTGCGCAGCGTGCTGTGGAAGGGGCTGGCCGCGGCGATCGTCGAGAGCATGGAAGCGGCACGAGCGGCCGGCCAGGAGGAGTGGATGGAGGCCGAGGCGATCGCGTTGCTGGAGTCGGCTGACCGGGCGCTGATGACACGGATGATCGACGGCAGCCGCCGTCATGCACGGCGCCGCGCCCACGAGATGGACGCCGCCGCCGACCAGTTGCGCGAGCTCGGCGTGGCGCCGCACATCGCCGAGGCATCCGCGGCCTGGCTTCGCGCGCTCGACGCTCCGAGCTAGCGGGCCCCTCGTTTCAATCTTGCGAGAGGGCCACTTCGCCGGCGTCGAGCGACGCGACCGTCCCGTCGCCCCGCGTGACCAGCAGCCGGCCCTGTGCGTCGATGCCGGC
>DASRHW010000047.1:0-27430 GCA_035650375.1 Solirubrobacteraceae bacterium
GACGGCTGCCGAAGAAGTGGCAGACGCTGTTGACCGACCACGTGATGTGGTGCTGGATCACGACGCGGACGAGGCCGCCCCAGACGAAGCCCGTCAGCGCGCCGCGCGCCGTGCCGGTGAGGGCGTAGCCGATCAACGCCGGCAGCGCCAGCGTCAGCAGCGCCAGCAGCGGAAACGCTCGGCTGATCGTCCGCATCTTCGGGTCCTCGACGATCTCCTTCGCGTACTTGCGTGCGCTGGCGAGGCCCTGCGTCTCGAACAACCAGCCGACATGGGAGTGCCAAAGCCCGCGAAGCGCGCCGGCGATGCCCGAGCCGTTGCCGACGTGCGGGCTGTGCGGGTCGCCCTCGACGTCGGTGTGGGCGTGGTGCTTGCGATGATCGGCGACCCACTCGATCGGCGACCCCTGCACGGCGAGCGAGCCCATAATCGCGAGCGTGTACTCGACCGGCTTGTAGGTCGCGAACGCACGATGCGTCAGCAGCCGGTGATAGCCGACGGTGACGCCGAAGCCGGCGACGAAGTACATGACGAGGAAGGCGACGACGTCGGACCACCCGAGCAGATCGCCCCACAGCAGCGGGATCGCGACGGCGAGGGCGACGAACGGCCCGAAGACCGCGACGAGGTTGATCGTGCGCGTCATGCGTGACATGGACTTGTCCGGTGACATGAACGGACCGTAAGGCGTTAGGGGGAACGAATCTTGACCTGGAAGCGACGCGAGCATGGGCTAAACTTGTTCTATGCGAACAATTCCTCGCCTGCCTCCAGGGCTGGCAGGGGCCCTTCGACCGGAGCTGCCGGGGCTCGCGTCGGAGATCCTCGATGCGATCCGGCAGGAGGTCCCGGAATACGACCGCCCGTTCCAGGGCGAGTTCGGGCGTGGGATCCGCCTCGGCGTCGAGGAGGCGCTCGATCGCTTCCTCGTCGCGATCGAGGATCCCGAGGACGCCGAGCCACCCGGGGTCTACCGGGCGCTCGGCCGCGGCGAGCTGCGCCAGGGCCGCAGCCTCGACGCGCTCCAGGCGGCATACCGCGTCGGTGCCCGCGTCGCCTGGCGCCGGCTCAGCGTCACCGCCGAGGAGGCGGGCTTCGCGGTCGCCGACCAGCACCTGCTGGCGGAGGCGATCTTCGCCTACATCGACGAGCTCGCGAGCGAGTCGGTCGAGGGCTATGCGCAGGCGCAGGCGGCCACTGCCGGCGAACGCGACCGGCGTCGCGAGGCGCTCGTCGCGCTGCTGCTGAGCGGCGAGCAGGCCGACACGCCGACGTTGCGGCGGACGGCGCTCGAGGCCGGCTGGCCGCTGCCGCGGACGCTCGCGGTGATCGTCTGCGGAACGACGTCGCCGGCGCGGGTGGCGCGGCAGCTCGATCCAGACGCGCTGCACGGCACGGCGCGCGACACGGGCTGCGTCGTCGTCCCCAACCCCCCGGGAGGCGACGTCGCGATCCCGCGCACGTTGCGGGCACGGCTCGGCGTCGGCCCCGCGGTCCCGATCGAGCAGGCGACACGCTCGTTCGACCTCGCGCGACGAGCGCTCGCGCTGCCCGGCACCGGGAACGAGCCGGTCGTCGCGACCGAGCATCTCGTCGAGATCGTCATCCACGGCCTGCCCGAGGTCACCGAAGCGCTGCGCGACGAGCTGCTCGCCCCGCTCGCCGACGAGACGCCGGCGAGTCGCGCCAGGCTGCTCGAGACGCTCTCCGCCTGGCTGCGCCATCAGGGGCGCCGCGCGGCGATCGCGGAGGAGCTCCACGTTCATCCGCAGACCGTGCGCTACCGCGTCGCGCGGCTGCGCGAGCTGCTCGGCGACGCGCTGGACGACGCCGACTCGCGCTTCGCGCTCGAGCTCGCGCTCCGCGCCGGCTGAACGCCGCGTCAGTCGCTGACGCGGCCGCGCTCGGCGAGCGCGATCATCTCGGGAACGCGGACGATCTTGACGCGCGGCCGCCCGTGCGGCTCGCCGAGCGCCTGCTCGTGGGCGTCGATCGCCTGCCATCCCTCCCACGTGACCAATCCCGGCACGCACGCCGCCAGCCACGCGGGCACGGCGTCGCCGTCGGGCTGAGCGGGCTCGTTGAGCGCGCCGCGCTCGACGTCCTCGACAATGCGCTCGAGCGTGTCGGACGCGTCCTTCTTGTTCGTGCCGATCACGCCGCTCGGACCGCGCTTGACCCAGCCGACCGCATACTCGCCCGGCTGGCGCTCGCCGTCGTCGGAGACGACGCGACCGCCCTCGTTGCGGATCAACCCGCGGCGGTCGTCGAACGGGACGCCCGGGAGCGGGCGACCGCGATAGCCGATCGAGCGCACGACCAGCCCGCACTCGATGACCTCCTCCTCCCCCGTCGCCACGGCGCGCAGCGCGCCGCCGTCGCCGAGCTCGATCCGGTTGCGCCCGACGCGCAGGCCGGTGACCGGCCCGTCGTCCCCCTCCTCGCCGACGAGCTCGATCGGCGAGCGCAGGAACCGCATCTCGATCCGGTGCGACTTGCCCGAGGGGCTCCGCTCGGTGTACTCGCGCAGCATTTCGACGTTGCGCTTGGCCGTCGGTGAGGCGTCCTCGGACTCGAGCCACGCGGCACTGTGCGGGTCGAGCTCGAGCTCGGCCGGATCGACGACGATGTCGGCGCGCTTGAGCTCGCCGAGCTCGCGCAGCTCCGGGTTGGTGAAGGCGGCCTGCGCCGGGCCGCGGCGGCCGAGGATCACGACGTCCTGGACCGCCGCCCCGCCGAACGAGCCGATCGCGTGATCGGCGGTGTCTGTCGGCGCGAGCTCGTCGGGATCGAGCACGAGCATGCGTGCGACGTCGATCGCGACGTTGCCGTTGCCGACGACGACCGCGCGCTGACAGGAGAGGTCGAACTCGTGGTCGGCGAAGTCCGGGTGGCCGTTGTACCAGGCGACGAACTCGGTCGCCGCGATCGATCCGTGGCGGTCCTCTCCGGGTACGCCGAGGCGGTTGTCGAGTGACGTCCCGACCGCGTAGACGACGGCGTGATAGCGCTCGAGCAGGTCCTCGCGCGTGATGTCGGCACCGAGCTCGACGCCGCCGAAGAAGCGAAACCCCGGCTTCGCGGCGGTCCGGTCGTAGACCCGGGTGACCGACTTGATCTTCGGATGGTCCGGAGCGACCCCCGCGCGCACGAGGCCGAACGGCGTCGGCAGGGCGTCGTACAGATCGACCTCGAAACCCTCGCCCAGCAGCTGATCGGCCGTGTAGAACCCGGACGGGCCGGCGCCGACGATCGCGGCACGGAGGGTCATCGAGCCGACGGCGAGTCGGGTGACAAGACACAGGACATCGCATCATCGTATGGAACACGCGCGCTGTACGATCGCGCCGTGCGCCACTCCATCCGTCGTTGCTCGCTGCTCGCCCTCGTCGTACTGCCGGTGGCGTTCGCCGAGGGCGCGGCGCCCGCGTCGGCCGCCTGCAACGCCGGCGTCCATCCATTCGGAAAGGTCCAGTCACGGACGTTCTGCGGCCCGGCGTCGGCGAAGGTCAAGATCGGCAGCAAATCGGTGACGGTGAAGGGCGGCGAATGCGCGCGGACGTCGGCGTCGTTCGCGCTCAACATCGGCACGATCGTGCTCGGCTCGGCGCCGAAGCGCCCGGACTACTTCGGCGTCACGGTCCTCTCGGCGAAGGGCGGCGCGCCCGTCGACCGCGACGGCACCTTTACCAAGAACGCCGTCGTCGCACTCGTCTACAAGAACGCCGGCTACGCGATCATCAACGCGACGGTGACGCTGAAGTCGGGCCGTACGAAGGGCACCTTCTCCGGCCAGTTGCTCGGCAAGAGCACCAAGGTCAGCGGCAGCTTCAGCTGCCGCTGACGCCGCGCGCTAGGAGACGGGCGCCGGCTTGTACAGCGGGCGCGTGCCGTCCTTCATGTACTCGCGGCCGTTCGGGTAGCTGACGAACTCGAACACCTGGCCCCACGGCGAGAGGAAGTGCGCGAAGTAGGCCTCTTCGCCGGCCTCGGGGCCCATGCAGTCCTTCCTGCCGTTGAGGACGCGTGCGCCGTGCGCCTCGACGTGCGCGAGCGCCGCATCGATGTCATCGACGTAGAAGGCGATGTGCGTTCCGCCCCAGTCGGCCATCTTCGGCACCCGCTGCACCTGGTCGGGGGCCTTGTACTCGAAGAGCTCGAAGCTCGCGCCGTTGGCACAGCGCAGCATCGCCATCTTCGGGATCTCCGCTCGCGGATGGACGTCGAGGTTGTCGCTCATCCACGTCCCGTCCGGATCGGCGAACGGACCGAGCTCGTAATAGGCCTCACAGCCGAGAGCCTCGACGAAGAACGTCTTGGCCTCCTCGATGTCCGGCACCGTGACGCCGACATGCTCGACGCCGTGCATTCCCCCGATAGCGCTCATCGCCGGGACTCTAGACGACGTTCCCAGAGGCCTCAACGACCGGCGACGAGGGCATACACGCGAACGTATGGACACGGCACGTATTCGTATTTGAGCCCTGCGGCAAGCACGTCTTATGGTGGTCGGAGTGCTGGATCGGGCTCGCTGCCCGCTCAGCGAAGTAGTCGTGAGGGGGACACGATGAGCGACCCGCGAGGCCCGTCGACAGTGCAACGCATCGGCTCATCCGAGAGCCGCGCCGACGGCGTGGCACGCCTGCGCCGCATCCTCGCGGCGCCGCCCGCGGAGACGGGCGCCAGGCGCCGAGACCCCGAATCGGCGATCGCCGTCTCGAACACGGTCGCGGTCAACCCTCCGGGGGAGCCGCTCGTGCTCACGCGCGAGGACGTCTGGCGCGGGCTGGTGCTCAAGGCCGAGAACGCGCTGCCGTTCGTGACGGCGCCGACGAAGTGCACGGTCCTCGCGCGCAGTGAGAACGCGATCGTGCGAACGATCGAGCTCGGCGGGCACGAGCTCGGCGAGCGGGTCACGTTCGAGCCGCAGCGCCAGGTGCGCTTCGAACGGACCTCGGGCCCGGTGCTCGGGACGATCCTCAACGAGATCCGCGAAGACCTCGACGGCAACCTCGAGCTGACGTTCTCGTTCGACCTCGACACCGACGGGTACGCCCCCGGGAGCGCCGACCAGCGAGACTACGAGGCGACGATGACCGACGACTACCTCCACGGCGCGACCGCGACGCTGGCGGCAGTGCGCCGGATGATCACCGAAGACCACCCCGCGGCGCGGATCGTCGGCTGATCGCCGACATCACCCGCAGACCACAAGAGGAGTAGGGCAATGAGCGATTGGGTCACGGACTACTACGACGACGTCGACAACATGCGGCTCGAGCCGTATCTGGAGCACCACACCGACGACGCCGTCGTCACGTTCGGCAACAACCCGCCTGCGGTCGGCAAGGAAGCGATCCGTGCCGCAATCGGCGGCTTCTTCTCGACGATCGGCGGCCTCAAGCACACCTTCGTCCACAGCTACACGGACGGCGACACCACCTACCTCGAGCTGTCGATCGACTACACGCGCAAGGACGGCGGCATCGTCACGGTGCCTGCGGCGTCGGTGCTCCACCGCCGCGGCGACCTCGTCGACGCACTGCGGATCTACATCGACGTGGCGCCGATCTACGCGCCGGCGGAGTAGCCGCGAGCACGCTTCAAACCCAGACCAGACGTGTCCGCCGCATGGGCCTGAGGGCTCGCCGCGGCGGGACAAGGATGGCGCCCGCGCCATCGCCATCTGGCACCGAAGGACGGTCCTCCTCCGTCCGAGCCTGCCTTCGCGGTCCTCACGCGAAGGCAGGCGCCGGTGCCACCCACGAACGAGCGAGCCGATGAACCATCCTCTGCCGCGTCCGGTCCACCACTACGCCTACGTCGTCGACGACATCGAAGAGGCCATCGGCCACTTCGTCACCACGCTCGGCGCCGGGCCGTTCTTCATGCTCGAGAACGTCCCGCTCGAGAACGTCCGCTACCACGGCGAGCCGGCGGTCTTCGAGCACACCGCCGCCTTCGGCCAGTGCGGCACGATGGCGATCGAGCTGCAGGAGATCCACCGCTGCGAGCCCGCCGAGATGAGCGACAGGTTCGTCACGCCGGCGCCGGGGCTGCACCACATCGCCTGGGTGGTGCCCGATCTCGATCAGGCCAGCGCGGAGCTCGCCGAGAAGCACAACGCACCGCTGTTCCTACAGGCGAACGTCGGCGAGATCACGCACTACCACCACGACGCCACGCAGACCCTCGGCCACTTCGTCGAGCTGCACAAGGACGTCCCCGCGCTGCACGGCTTCTTCGGGATGCTCAAGGAGGCGAGCGTCGACTGGGACGGACGCGACCCGATTCGGATTCCAACGCTGTAGACGACGTATCAGGTAGGAATTGAAGCGATACGCAGGTACCTCGAGGGACGGAGAAGACGTGACGACACCATCGATCAGCTACCACAGCGCCACCGTCAAGGACCTGCGCATGCACTACGTGCTGGCAGGCGAGGGCGACCCGGTCGTCCTGCTGCACGGCTGGCCGCAGACGTCGGCGGAGTGGGATCCGATCACCCTCGCGCTCGCGAAGGACTACACCGTGATCGTGCCCGACCTTCGCGGCCTCGGCGCGACGTCGAAGGCCGCGGCCGGCTACGACATCGACAACGTCGCCGACGACGTCTACCAGCTCGTCCGCCAGCTTGGCCACGAGAAGATCTTCCTCGCCGGGCATGACTGGGGCGGTGCCACGGCGTACTCCTACGCGGCCCAGCATCGCGACGACGTCCGCCGTCTGGCGATCTTCGAGATGGTGCTGCCGGGCTTCGGGATCATGGAGGGCGCGATGGTCCCGCAGCCCGACGGGAACTTCCTCTGGCACATGGGATTCCAGTCCGTGCCGAACGTGCCGTTCGCGTTGATCGAAGGCCGCGAGGACATCTACCTCAACAACATCTTCCAGACCTACGCGTACAACAAGAACGCGGTCCGGCACGACAAGATGGCCCACTACGTCGACGCGATGCAGGGCGTCGGCGCGCTCGCCGCCGGGCTCGGCTACTACACGAGCTTCTTCGAGACCGCGGAGCAGAACAAGCTCCACGCCGAGACGAAGCTCGAGATGCCGGTGCTCGCCTACGGCGGCGAGGCGTGCCTCGCCGGGTACACGAAGCAGTGCCTCGAGCTCGCCGCGAGCGACGTTCGCGGCGGCATCATCGAGCGCTGCGGGCACTGGATCGGCGAGGAGCGACCGGACTTCATCATCGAGCAGCTGCAGACGTTCTTCGGCGAGGAGAGCTAGTCGTCGAGCGCGGCGACGGGCGCGAGCGTCTCGATGCTCGCGCCCTCCTCGTCGCGCACGACGATCGCCTTCGACCCGTCGGGCCAGACGTGCACGGCGTCGCCGACCTCGAACGTCTCCGCGTCTCCGTACAGACGCACCCGCAGGTCGGTCGCCCCCATCGTGACGTAGTACTCCCAGCAGGGGCCGACGAACACGCGTGAGCGCACGACGCCGCGCCACGCGACGTCGTCGCCGACGGCACGCCCGAGCCGGAGGTCCTCGGGGCGGAGGTAGACGGTCAGCGCCTCACCGGTCGAATACCCGGCCGGAGCGGAGCACGACAGCGGCCCGTGCTCGGTGTCGAGGACCAGCGCCGACACGGAACCGACGTCCCGCACGACCGCGGACACGTGATTGGCGATGCCGATGAACTGCGCCGCCGACTTGCTCGTCGGCCGGCGGTAGATGTCTTCGGGCACGCCCGAGTCGACGATTCGGCCGTCCTCCATCAGCAGCACTCGATCGGAGATCCCGAGCGCCTCTTCCTGGTCGTGCGTGACGCAGATCGTGGTGATCCCGCTGCGCTGCTGGACCTCACGGATCCACTCGCGCATGCGGTCGCGCAGCTTGGCGTCGAGGTTGCTCAGCGGCTCGTCGAGCAACAGCACCTTGGGCTCCTTGATCAGCGCGCGCGCCAGCGCGGCACGCTGCTGCTGCCCGCCGGAGAGCGCCGTACCCGGGCGCTTGGAGAACTTCGCCAGCCCGACGGCCTCGAGCGACTCCTCGGTGCGCTCGCGGACCTCGGCCTTGGACATGCGCGGCCGTCGTACCCGCAGCGGGTAGGCGACGTTCTCGAAGACCGACATGTGCGGCCAGATCGCATAGGACTGGAAGACGATCCCGATCGGCCGCTTGCTGACCGGCACGTTGACGCGGCCACCGTCGGCGTACATGAACGCGCCGTCGATGCTGATCTCACCGGAGGTCGGCGTCTCGAGCCCGGCGATCATCCGCATCGTCGTCGTCTTGCCGCAGCCGCTGGCGCCGAGCAGCGTGACCAGCGTCCCGTCGGCGATGTCGAACGAGATGTCGTCGACCGCGTTGGCTGTGACGTCGGGACCGTCGAAGCGCTTCGTCAGCGCCCGGATCGTGATCGTCGATGATGTCTGCTGCACGTCAGGCCTCCTGCCCCATGTTCATCCGCAAGCCGATTCGCGAGGCGAAGCCCGCGACAAACATCGCGAGCACGGCGAGCATCACGCCGATCACCGCGCTCGACTCCAGCTGGCCCGACGTCGCGTAGCTGAACATCAGCAGCGACAGCGTCCGCGTCTCCGGTGGCGCCAGCAGGACGACCGAGCTGACGTCGCGCATGCTGGTCATGAAGAGGATCATGAACACGCTGACGACCATCGGCGAGATCAACGGCAGCGTGACCGTCCGGAAGGTCCGGGCAAAGCCCGCGCCGGACGCCCGCGCCGCCGCCTCGAGATCCTCGGACACCTGCTCGACGCTCGTGCGAAGCATCTGCGTGCCGAGCGGCAACCCCTTGACCACGAGCACGATGACCAGCGGCGTCAGCGTCCCGTAGAGGCTCGACAGGCCCGGAACACGCAGGAAGATCACGAGCCAGGCGACGCCCGCGAGCACACCGGGGATGGCCCACGGCAGCCAGACCATCACGCCGATCAGCGAGCGGCCCCAGATGCGAGTGCGCACCATCGTCCACGCAAGCAGCGCGTACAGCAGCGTGCCGACGATGCCGACGCCGAGGCCGACGATCACCGAGTTGCGGGCGGCGGTCGTGAAGTCGCTGCTGTGCAGGACCTGCGACCAGTGCGCCGTCGTCCACGGGCTGTCGATGAAGAAGAACCCGAACAGCTTGGAGAACGAGCCGAGGATCAGGACGATGACCGGAAGCGCGACACCGATCGCGATGTAGAGCAGCATCAGACCCGAGACGACGTATGCCGCACGCGTGCGCGGGCGACGGGCGACGCGCGAACCGCTGCCCGTCATCGTCGCGTGAGCCCCGGCGCGCTTCACCTGGATCTGGTATGCCACCGCGATCACGAGCAGCACGAAGAAGAACAGCGTGCCGAGCGCCAGCGCCTGCGCGTAGAGCGGCGGGACGCTGCCAACGTAGGAGAAGATCTGGGTCGAGTAGACACGGATGCCGACGGGCGTGCCGAGGATCTGCTCGACCTCGAAGACCTCGAGGCTGGTGATGAAGCCGGCGACGAGCGCCGTGAGGATCGCCGGAAGCAGCAGACGGAAGGTGACGCGCCGCATCGTCTTGGGCACGCTCGCGCCCGACGCCTCCGAAGCCTCCTCGTAGGAGGCATCGATCTGGCGCAACGATGCCGAGAGCAGGATCACCATGATCGGCACGGTCGTGAGGCTGATGTAGACCCACATGATGCCCGCGACCGACGTGATCGACAGCGTCACGCCGCCGAGCAGCGGCAGCGAATGCAGCAGCTTGTTGATCAGGCCGTAGTCAGGGTCTGCCAGCAGCAGCCAGCCGAGCGTCACCGGCAGCGCGGGCAGGAAGAACGCGAGCCACAGGCAGCGCTCGATGAACTTGCGCGCCGGAAGATCCATGCGCACGATCGCCCAGGTCATCGCGAGCGCGATCGCCATCGCGATCGGGATCCGCAGCGACAGCAGGAACGTGTAACCGATCGACTTGACGGTCGTCGGGTCCGAGAAGATGTCGCTCCAGCCGTCGGTGCTGAAGGCGAACGAGTCGCCGGGGGGCGCCGAGTTGAAGCTGTTGATGATCACCCACGCCGCGGGCAACACCGTGAAGACGCCGACCACAACGCAGAGGACGATGCCCCATACGACGCGGCCGGCGCCTGTGTGACGGCCCGGCCGGGCGTGCCACGCACTGCTGACACGCCCGGCCGCAGAGCTCACCGCACGACCTGGCCGATGACCTTGCGGGTGTTGCTCAGCGGCGTCCCGTAGATCGGGGCCGAGAACGTGTCGATGGCCGTGAGCTTCTTGGCCGGCACGAGGTATGACGGCACGTCCTTCGGCACCGGAACATCGAGACGCCGGCTGATGTCATGCATCGCCTTCGTGAACGAGATCTGGCCGTTCTTGCTGGCGTACCAGTTGATGAACACCGTCGCGGCGTTCGGGTGCGGGCCGGGCGTCTTGTTCGCGTTCTGGGGCTGCTTGAGCGCGCTCGAGCTGCCGGTGAGGAACTGCGGGCCGTCCTTCGGGAAGACCGGCTTGACCGGCAGGCCCTGCTTGACGAACGGCGCGATGTCGCCGGGGGTGGCGGCGATCACGATGTCGTAGGTGCCGCGCGCCACCCAGTTGGCGAGCTGCGTGCGGTCCTGCGAGTACGTGATGTTCTGGGTCCCGTACAGCGTCCGCACGTAGCTCGTGCCGAACGACTCGTTGAACACGATCGCGGCGAGCAGGCCCTGTGCGAAGGCACGCGGGTCGTACGCGGCGATCTTGCCCTTGTACTTCGGGTTCAGCAGGTCCTTCCACGACGCGATCGAGTTCGGATCGACCTTGCTGCTGTTGACGTAGACGACCGGCCAGCGCGAGTTCGTCGTCTGCAGCAGGTACTTGTTCTGCGAGTCGACGTACTTGATCGCGTGGTTCTTCCACTTGAGCAGGTTCGTGCTGTCGGCCAGCATCAGCTGCGGGGCAACCGGACGCAGGAGACCCTGCGGAAGCATGTCGGCGAGCTCGCCGGCGCCTCCGACCGCGAGGTCGTAGCTGAGCTTGTTCGCCTTGGCCTGCGCGCGCATCGCGGCACCGCGGACCCCGGACTCACCGGCCGCGAGGACGAGCTTGATGCCCGTGTCCTTCTGGAAGTCCTTCGCGAACGACGTGCTCGGGAGCTCGGGCGGGCCGTTGAGGACGAGCTTGCCCTCAGCGCGCGCCTTCTTCAGCACCGACTTCCACTTCGGGCTGCCCCCGTCCGACCAGCGTGGCGTCGCGGAGCTCGCGGTGCCCGCGAACACTGCGAACACGGCCACGACGAGCGTCAGGCTCACCATCAGCCAGCGCCGCGCTCCGTGGTTGTCCGACGTCGCCCGGTGGGCGACTCCATTCCCCTTCATGAACACTCCTCCTTGTCCCCATTGTCACGGCCCACAAGCGATGAACCGCATCTCTGCTCTGCACACCGGCCGCGAACCTCCGCGCGCCGGCTCAAGCGCCCAATCGCTGGGCTCAGACGAAACTGAACGGCGTCCCCGCCCCGTTGGCGATGGCGGCCTCGAAGGCCGCGCTCGCGAACGCCGCGTCGCCGTAGCCGCCCTGCGACTCCCGCAACACGATCGTCTCGCCGTCACGACGTCCCGGCAGCGTGCCGCCGATGACGTCCGAAAACTCGTTGACCTCGGACCACGGCAGCGTGCCGTCGGCATCGAGCTCGAGCAAGGTGTGACGCATCGGCTCCTCGCCGGCGCGTTCGTTCCAGACGTCCAGATGACGCTCCTCGTGGAGCTTGGTCGTCACGAACACCCGGTCGGCCGCGAGATACGCCGACCCGTCGAGCTCGGCCGTCGTGCCCATCGCCGCCACGAACGCGCCGTTCGGCACCGCGTTGCTCATCAGCACGGGCGTGGTCGCGGACGTCGAGACGTAGACGACCTGCGCGCCGGCGGTGGCCTCCTCGGTCGTCGAAGCGCCCGTGACCGGCAGGCCGAGCGCCTCGCTCGCCTCCGCCACGTACGCCGCGAGCCGCTCCGGATCGCGGCCGTAGACGCGGATCCGCTCGATCGGCCGGACGGCGCACGCGGCGCGCATCAGCCCGATCGCGTTGCGGCCCATGCCGATCATCGCGAGCTCGTTCGCCGCCGGATCGGCCAGCCGATCGGTCGTCACCGCGAAGACGGCAGCCGTCCGCAAGACCCCGAACGGGTACGCCATCACCGCGGCGAGCTCCGCCTTCTCGTCGTCGAACAGCATCGCGATGCCGCCGCCCGGCGTCGGTGACCCGAGCAGGTTCGTCCGGACGACAATGCGCCCACCGTCGATGCCCAGGGCACCGCTGACCATGCGGATGCCGCCGTTGGGCAACTCGATGTGCGATGGCGCCTTCGTCACCGCGGTGCCTTCCGCCTGTTCGCGGAAAGTCGCCTCGGTCAGCTCGATCGCCTTCGGGAGGTCGAGCAGACCCTCGACCTCCCGTTTGCTCAGCAGCAGCGTCATGCAGCCGCGGTCCCGTCCACGTCGGGCCAGTCGTGGATCAGCTTCTGCACCTCCGCGCGACCGACGCCCTTGTCACCCGAGATGCCGAGGATCTTGTCCTCCGGGTACACGTCGTAGGTCACGAGCTCGAGCTTGTGACCGTCCGGGCTGAGGAAGTACGCCGTGGTGATGCCGTTGCTGCCGCGATGCTGCACCGGCCCGAAGATCGGGATACCCAGCGAGCGCAGCCGCTCGATGTTGCGGTCCATGTCCTCGGCGCTGACGAGGAACGCCCAGTGCGGCCAGAAGTTGGGATCGTCCTTTCCGATCTTGAGCTTGCCGTCGTTCGGCACCGCGACCTGCATCAGGACGTTGCCGATGCGCACGAACACGTGCTTGTGGCGGCCGAGCTCGCGGTCGCGCTCGTCGTAGCCGTGCGCGGCCCAGATCTCGCCGCCGAGCACTTCGACCATGAAGCGCACCATGCGGTCGACGTCGAGCGTCGGCATCGCGAAGTGGTCGAGCGTCTGCAGCCCGAACTCGTTGTCGTCCCGGTCGAACCGCTTGCTTCCGTCGACGTGGACGTTGGACATCATCTCGGTTTGGCTCACTGTGAGTCCCTTTCTCTTTTTCGACTGCTTATGAAGGTGTGGTTGCCGTCGCGCGGCTACAGGTAGCCGTGCTCGCGGTAGTACGCCTCGGCCCCGGGGTTGAGCGGGACCGGCGTGTTGCGGCCGATCTTGTTCATGTCCATCGGGCTGCTCATGCCGGACTTCGGCCCGAAGCGGGCGTTGATCGCCTCGCACTCCTGGTCGAGCGCCTGCGCGACGAGATACCCGAGCTCGTCGGACAGGTCCTCGCTGCAACAGAGGATCCAGCCCTCGAAGTCGATCGTCTTGATGTCGGCGTCGACGCCCTTCAGCCGGTCCTTCGCGATCGCCCGCGTCGGCATACCCATCTCGCCGAGCCGCTCGAGGATCTCGTCCTCGATCGGCAGGAAGCGCAGGTCGTAGGCCTCGGCGACCTTCTTCCAGCGCGGGGCGACGATCGCCTCGTCGATGAGCATGTCAAAGCTCGGATCGATCGGGACCGACTTCGGGTCGTTCTGGTTGCGCGGCCGGTCCTCGAGGATCGTCCCGCCCCAGGACACGATGTCCTCGCGGGAGAACCCGTACTGCTCCATGACGACGTCGGCGGCGTAACCGCCGGGATGGTGCATCTCACGCGAGGGCGTCGACAGCTTGATCGGGATCTTGTTGTCGACGATGTCGCGGATGCTCGTGATGCCGGTCTCGGCCCGCACCGCGATGCCGAGCAGGTCGTCGTGCGGGAAGACGGCCAGCGCGCGGATCGGCAGCGGCGCGTCGAAACGGCCGGCGCCGCGGCGCGCCATGTCCACGTACCACTGGGGTGTGGTCATACAGACGTCGAACTTCCCGTCGGCCACAAGTCGCGGACCCTCCATGCACGCCGCGCCGGGATCGAACGTCGTCACGGTGACGCTGGAACCGGGGCCGAGCGGGCTGTAGTAGCCGTTCAGCCCGATCGCCAGTGCGCTGCCGATGTTCAACCAATTACGCCCGGCCGTGAGGATCCGGAACTCGACAGGCTTGGTCATGAAGTGGCTCTCCTGGTGATCCGCGGGCTGCAGCGGTTGCTTAGCGACCGGCGGGATGTTAGCGTACGCAGAATCATGATTCCGCAGAGCAGACAATACAGACGGGCAGGTCGCGGGTCAATCCCGGCTCGCCAGAGGCTCGGACGTCACCGGTGAGCGGCGCCCAGGACCTGGCGCTGACGCTGGCGATCAACGACTACGACCACGTTCGCGACGTCGTCGAGGGGCGCGTTCCGGTCGACGGAGTCACGCTGACGACGCTCACGCTCTCGGTCGAGGAGATCTTCTACCGCTTCAGCCGGTACCGCGAATGGCACGTGACCGAGCTGTCGCTGGCGAAGTTCGTCGCGCTGCGCTCGCAGGGCGAGCCGATCGTCGCGATCCCGGTGTTCCCCTCACGCCAGTTCCGCCACTCCGCGATCTTCGTGCGTGCGGACGCGTCGATCCTCGACCCCGCCCAGCTGGCCGGCGCCCGCATCGGCATCCCCGAGTGGAGCCAGACGGCCGGCATCTACGTGCGTGCGCTGCTCGAGCACCAGTACGGGGTCGCCCTCGACGGTGTGCACTGGTTCCAGGGCGGCGTCAACGAGCCAGGGCGGATCGAAGGCATCGAGCTCGCGGTCCCCGAAGGCATCCGTCTCACGCCGGTCAGCGACCGGACGCTCTCGGAGATGCTGATCGCGGGCGAACTCGACGCGATCGTGTCAGCCCATCCACCCGAGACCTTCAAGCAGGGCGACGGCGAGATCCGCCGCCTGATCGAGAACCCCCGCGAGGTCGAGGAGCGCTACTACCTCGAGACCGGGATTCATCCGATCATGCACACGATCGCGATCCGCGGTGACGTCTACGACGAGCACCCGTGGGTGGCGATGAGCCTGATGAAGGCCTTCGACGAGGCCAAGCGCCGGAGCCTCGAGCGGCTGATCGAGACGAACACGTCGCGGATCCCGCTCCCCTGGGGGTCCCGTGCCGCCGAGCGATCGAAGGAGATCTTCGGCGAGGACTTCTGGCCGTACGGCATCGAGCCGAACCGCCCGACGCTCGAGGCGTTCCTGCAGTACAGCTTCGAGCAGGGGCTCACCACCGAGGAGACGCGCCCCGAGGATC
The DNA here is from genome assembly GCA_035650375.1 of Solirubrobacteraceae bacterium. Classification (GTDB taxonomy): domain Bacteria; phylum Actinomycetota; class Thermoleophilia; order Solirubrobacterales; family Solirubrobacteraceae; genus BP-464. Next base: position 15,110 of record DASRHW010000047.1, read on the forward strand.
TCTTCGTTCCCGAGGTGCAGACGACGTACCGGATATGACGATCGGCGGGCACGGTACGCAGCCATCCAGTAGCGTCGGCGTACTGCCGTAGCGCGGCAGCGCGTCTATGGCCGAACCCCCCCAGCCCACACATCCGATCGAGTCGGTCGAGCGAGCGCTGAGGCTGCTGAGCCTGGTCGGCGAGGTCGAGAGCATCACGGTTTCGGGGGCCGCCGCGGACCTCGGCGTGGCACGGTCGACCGCCCACCGGCTGCTCGCGACACTTCGCTACCGCGGCTTCGTCTCGCAGGATCCGCTGACGAAGACCTACCACGCAGGGCCGGAGCTGCTGAAGATCGGCGTCGCGATGACGGGCGGCATGAGCCAGCACCAGATCGTGCGCCCGCACCTGGAGTCGCTGAGCAAGGAGCTCGACGAGACGGTCCACCTGGTCCTGCGCCACGGGCAGCAGGTCCTGTTCGTCGACTCGGTCGAGTCGGGCGCGGCGGTGCGCGTCATGTCGCGCGCCGGCGCGACGATGCCTGCCTACGCCACGGCGGCCGGCCAGGTGCTGCTCGCCAAGCTCAGCTCGGCCGAGATCCACGCGCTCTTCGGCGACGGCGAGCTCGAGACGCTGACGCCATACTCGGTGTCGTCGGTCGCGGAACTCGAGACGAAGCTCGAGCAGGTCCGCCGCGACGGCTTCGCGACGAACTTCAACGGCTCCGAGAACGGTGTCTCGGCGGTCGCGGTCGCGATCCCGTCGACCGCCGGCATGCACGAGATGGCGGTCGGCGTCGCCGTGCTGAGCGACGGGCTCGACCTCAGCCGCGCGGCCGAGATCGCCGGCGTCGTCCGGCGTTACGTCGACGTGATCGGCGAGACGATGGCGAGCGCCGCCGTCGCCTGATCGGCTAGCCGGTCGCGACGTCGACGTCGACGTGCGACTCGGTCTGCTCGGCGATCAGCGTGCGGATCTCGCTGATCAGCGCCTTGTGCAGAGCCGAGAAGATCTTGCCCTTGCGATAGACGAGCGAGATCGGGATGCTCATGTCGACGCCGTCGACGTGCAGCTCACGCAGCACGCCGGTCTCGAGCTCGTCGCGCATCGAGGTGCGGATCAGCGCCAGCACGCCGAGCCCCTCCTGCGCCGCCTGCTTCATCGCCTCGGGGTGCCCGAGCTGCAGCATGATGTTGCGATCGCCGATGCCGGCCTCGCGCAGCCGCTGGTCGACGAAGCGCGCGTAGGCCGAGTTCTCCGGTGCCTCGATGAACGCGAGCTCCGAGAGCTCCTCGATCGTGAGCCTGCCGGTCGCGCTGACCCCGGGGGCCGCGGCGAGCACGATCTTGTCGCTGCCGAGCTGCTCGACGTGCATTCCGGGCAGCTCGACGTCGGGTGTCGTCACAGCGACGACGGCGAAGTCCAGCGCACCGGTGCGCGTGTCCTCGATCGCGTGCTCGGTGCTCGAGATGCCGAGCCGGAGCTTCGCGCCCGGGTGACTCTCGCGGAAGTCGGTCAGCAGATGCGGGAGGAAGTACGAGCCGATGCTGGCGCTGGCGCCGAGCACGACGTTGCCTGTCGAGCCGTCGGAGAGGCCGCCGAGATCGCGTTCGAGCTCGCGCGTGCGCGTGAGCACGTCCTCCGCCCAGGCGTAGACGACCTGCCCCGCGTCGGTCAGGTGGAACTGGCGCCCTTCGCGATAGAAGAGCACCTCACCGAGGCGCCGCTCGAGCGAGCGGATGTGCGACGTGACGACCGGCTGGGCGACGAACAGGTCCTCCGCGGCGCGTGAGACGCCCCCCAGCTGCACGACGCGCGAGAGCACATCGAGCTTGTGAAGACTGATGCGAAGATCAAGCGACACCGCGGCGCGAGTATAGCCCGCGCACGATGTTAGGCCCGCTTTGTCGCCTTTTGTCTATGCAGCGACGCCGGTGCCCGTGAGCGCCCGAACCGCGGCGGCGATCTTGTCGGCGTACGGCGCGATCTCTGCCTCGAGCACGGGGCTGAACGGGATCGGCACGTCGGGCGTCGCGACGCGGCGGATCGGCGCCTTCAGCAGGTCGAAGCCCTCTTCGGCGACGATCGCGGCGATCTCGGAGCCGACGCCGCAGCTGAGGTGACCCTCGTCGACGACGACGAGCCGGCCCGTCTTGGCGACGGACTCGAGGATCGCGTCGTGGTCGAGCGGGACCAGCGTGCGCGGGTCGAGGACCTCGGCGTCGATGCCCTCGCCGGCGACGGCCTCGGCCGCCAGCAGCGCCTCGTGCACGACGTAGGACGTGGCGACGATCGTCACGTCGCTGCCGGGCCGGCGAACGCGCGCCGAGCCGAACGGGATCGTGTAGGCCTCCTCGGGCACCGGCCCGGTGAGCGGCAGCAGCTTCGAGTGGTCGGCGACCACGGTCGGGCTGCCGTTCTCGAACGCGGTGCGGATCAGGCCCTTGACGTCGTACGGCGACGACGGCACGACGATCTTCAGGCCCGGCGCGTTCCACAGCATCGCCTGCGGGCTGTGCGAGTGCTGGGCCGCGCCACCGCCGCGAAGGCCGTGCATGTAGTGGAAGACGACCGGCGCGCGCAGGCGGCCGCCGCTCATCGAGATCGAGTTGGCGACCTCGTTGGCGATCTGCGGCGACGCCTGGTAGACGAAGCTGGCGGTGCCGCAGTCGACCATCGCGGCGGTCCCCGTCAGGGCGGCGCCGATGCCGGCGCCGGCGAACGCGAGCTCGGCCGTCGGCGGATCGAGGACGCGATCGGGGAAGAGGTCGCGGATGCGCTCGAAGCGGTCGCGGAAGGGGCCGATGCCGAGAACGAAGCTGCCGACGATCAGCAGCTTCGGGTCCTCGTTCATCTGATCCTCGAGGCCCTCGACGAGCGCCTCGGCGTACGTGATCTCGCGCGTGGTCGACTCGGGCGCGGGCGGCGGCGGCTTGCGCTCCTCGCCGACGAAGACGTCCGTGTAGGCCTCGGAGAGGTCGGGAAGCGGGCTCTCCTGCGCGAACGTGACCGAGGCCTCGACGACCTCGCGGACGCTGCGGTCGATCGCCTCGAGGTCCTCGCGTCCGACGCCGGAGTCGAGCAGCTCGCGGATGTAGCGGATGACGCCGTCGTCCTTGTCGTACCAGCCGCGCATCTCGTCGGTCTCGGCGGTCTCGGGCTCCCAGGCGTAGCTGAGCTTCGTGCGACCGCCGGGGAGCGCCGGCCAAAGCGGGTTGCTGCCAGGCCAGCGCTTGACGATCGGCTCGACGAAGGTCGGGCCCTCGCCAGCACGCGCCTTCGCGACGGCCTCGGCGACCGCGTCGTAGACCGCGCCGGCGTCGGTGCCGGCGACGGCGACCGCCGGGACGCCGACCGAGCGAGCGATGTCACCGAGGTCGGTGGCGGCGATGACCGATGCCGGGTAGCCGCCGGCGGCCGCGCCGAGCGCGTCGGTCGTGTTGTTCTCACAGAGGAAGATCAGCGGCAGCTTCCACAGCGCGGCGAGGTTGAGCGTCTCGAAGACCGCCCCCTCCTCCATCGCGCCGTCGCCGAAGAACGCCACGGAGACCTGGTCGCCGCCGCGCTTCTGGGCCGCGAGCGCGGCACCCGACGCGACCGGCACGATGCCGCCGACGATGCCCGACGTATGCGGGATCCCGAGCTCGGGCGCACACGCGTGCAGCGTGCCGCCCTTGCCCTTGCTGAGCCCGGTCGCCTTGCCGAAGATCTCGGCGAGCAGCTTGCCCGGGTCGGCGCCACGGGCCAGCAGGTGCCCGTGGTTCCGGTGCGTCGTGAACAGCACGTCGTCGCTCCGCAGCGCGGCGATGGCAGGAACGCCGATCGCCTCCTGGCCGACGTAGACGTGGTAGTGACCGAACGTCTCACCACCGATCGTCGCCAGCTCGATGAGCCGTTCCTCCCAGCAGCGAATGAGCCACATCTGGCGGAACTGCTCGACCTGCTCTGACTGCGGAAGCGACGGCAGCATCAGCGTGCTGCCCGTGCCTTCTCCGTGCCTGCGACGTCGACCTCGAACGTGCTGGGGTCGATGACGACGCCGTACTCCTCCAGCGCCGCGCCGACCGAGACGAGCTCGTTGATGACGTCGGTCTTGACGGCCTCGATCTCGCGTTCGAACGGATGGCCGACGCCGCCGCCACCGCTCGAGATCTTGAGCATCACGTCGCCTTCCTTGATCTCGACCCGGCGGTGCGTCTTGATGTGCAGCTGCTCGCCGTCGCGCTGGATGAACGTGCGGCAGACCGGCGAGGGCTTGCCGCCCTGGGCGCCGAAGCCCTGGACGACGTCACCGTCGCTGGAGCCGGTGACCATCTGGCCGTCGGAGCCCTCGTTGGTCGCCTCCCAGACGATGCCGGGACCGCCACGCCAGCGGCCGGCGCCGGTGAGGTCGGGTGTCAGCTCCCAGCGGTTGATCATCCATGGGATCCGCTGCTCTTCCTCCTCGACGGTGCCGCGGTTGACGACGCCCATCGTCGTCAGGGTCGAGACGGCGACGTAGCCGTCGAAGCCCCAGACCGCGCCCGCCGAGCCGTCGTAGTCGAACGTCGTGCGGACGTAGCGCTCGCCCGAGCGCGGGTCGACCGCGAAGACGTAGTCGCCACGATGCTTGCCCCACGCCGCGGCGGAGCGCTCGGGCACGGCCTTCGACAGCGCCTCGAGCACGGCCTCCATCACCTGGTTGCCGACGTTGACCGGCGACGCGCCGACCGTTGCCGGGTACTCGCAGGCGACGACGAGACCCGAGGGCGCCACGACGTCCATCGCCCGCAGCGTGCCCTCGTTGTGGAAGTCGGCCAGCTCGGGATCGAACGTCATGATCGCCGCGCAGGTCGCGTTGGCGTAGCTGGCCGCGTAGACGCTGTTGATGAACCCCTTGCGCTGGGCGTCCGAGCGCGAGAAGTCGAGCGTCATGTGATCGCCCTTGATCGTCACGTCGCACTTGACCCAGACCTGCTCGTCGAGCACGGTGCCGTCGTCGTCGGTCGCCGACTCGCCGCTGTAGGTGCCGTCGGGCATCTTGCTGATCTCGTTGCGAACCGCCGTCTCGGTGCGGTCCATCATCTGCGACACGCAGGCGAGGACGGTGTCCTTGCCGTACTTGTCGACGAGCGCGACGATCCGGTCCTCGGCCATCTTCGTCGAGGCGATCATCGAGTAGTTGTCGAGCTGGACGCCGCGCGGCCAGCGCACGTTGTTCCAGATCAGCTCGAGCACGTCGGTGCGCTCGACGCCGCCGGCGATCACCTTCGTCGGCGGGATGCAGATCCCCTCGGCGTGGATGTCGAAGGCGTCCGGGAAGTAGCCGCCCGGGAACGAGCCGCCGGTGTCCTGCTGATGGCCGCGGGTGAGCGTCCAGAACAGCAGCTCGCCTTCGTAGAAGATGGGACGGAAGAAGCCCCAGTCGGGAAGGTGGCAGTTGTGACCCTTGTACGGGTCGTTCGTGAGGATCACGTCGCCGGCCTCGAGGTTGCCCTCGAACTTCTCGTTCATCGCCCGGACCGCGTAGCTGCTGCCGAGGAACTGCACCGGCAGGCCGACCGGCACGGCGACGGTGTCGCCGTTCGCCGCCCAGATGCCGACGGAGACGTCATGTAGCTGGCCGAGCAGGTAGTTCTGCGCCGTGCGGTCGATGATGTGGCGCATCTCCCGTGCCGTCGTCTGCAGGTAGTGCCAGATCGTCGAAACGGTGACCGGATCGATGTCGGTGGCGACGCTGCCGTTCTGTGCTTGCGCCATTACGCGTTCCTCCCGGCCGCAGCCAGTTCGGGTTGTGCGTCGGCGCCGACCGCCGTCCGCTCGAGCACGAAGTTCTTGCGCTCGTCGATGCGGCAGGTGAAGCCCTTCGGGACGACGATCGTCGTCGTCTTCGTCTCGATGATCGCCGGGCCCTCGAGCACATTGCCCACCTTCAGCAGCGCCCCGTCGTAGGCCGGCGTCTCGATCTGCTCGCCCTCCCAATAACACGTCCGCGTGCGCTTGATCGCGCTGCTCGCGTCGGCATCGGTTCCCTGCTCGGCGCGCAGCTCGAACGGCGTGCTGGCGACCGTGACCACCAGCCGGAACGTCAGGAACTGCGCCGGCACCCACGGCATCGAGAACGTGTAGAGCTTCTCGTGCAGCTCGTGCAGATCGCTGTGCGCCTTTTCGACCGACTCCGTCGTGACAGGACCGGAGGGGAACTCCAGCTCGACCTCGTGGAACTGGCCGACATAGCGCATCTCCGCCGTCCGCGCGAAGGTCAGCTGGTCACGAGCGACGTCGAGCTTCGCGAACTCGGCGACCGCCTCGGACTCCATCTCCTCGAAGAGGCGGCCGACCTCAGCCGGATCGACAGCATCGGTCCGCGCGACATACGAACGCGCGAAGTCGCGGCCGAGATCCATCGTCTGCATCCCGAACGCCGAGAACAGCGCCGCCGCCGACGGCACGACGACCTTGTCGATGTCCAGAATCGCGGCCAGCGACGCGGCGTGCGCCGGGCCGGCGCCGCCACCGGCGACGAGCGCGAAGTCACGCACGTCATAGCCACGACGCGTGCAGACCTCGGTGATCAGGTCGGCCATCTGCGCGTTGACGGTGTTGAAGATCGCCGTCGCCGTGTCCTCGGTCGAGCGATCCATCTTCTTCGCAAGACCGGCGACGGCCTCACGGGCGAGGTCACCGTCGAGCGTGATGTCGCCGCCGAGGAAGTAGTCCGTCGGCACGTAGCCGAGGACGACGTTGGCGTCGGTGACCGTCGGCTCGGTGTTGCCCTTGCCGTAGCACGCCGGACCCGGATCGGCACCAGCCGACGCCGGACCGACACGCAGCAGGCCGAGCGAGTCGATCGACGCGATCGAACCGCCACCAGCACCGATGCTGCGGGTGTCGACCATCTTGATCGCGACACGATGCTTGGCGACCCAGCTCTCGGTCGTCTTCGGCACCTCGCCGTCACGAATCGCGCAGACCTCGAAGCTCGTGCCGCCCATGTCGACCGAGATCAGGTTGTCGCCGGCGACCGGCTCGGCCAGGTTCAGCGCCGCGGCAGGAGCCGCGGCCGGACCCGACGCCAGCAGGTAGACGGCGCGGTCGCGGACCTGGTCAGCCGTCTGGACGAGCCCGTTGGCGAGCATCATCAGCAGGTTGCCCTTGAAGCCCTTGGCGCGCAGGCGATCCTCGAGGTCGTCGAGGTAGTCGTGCACGATCGGGCTGACGTAGGCGCTGACCGTCGTCGTCGAGAAACGCTCGAACTCGCGCCAGACCGGGAGGATCTCGTGCGACGGCGTCACACGACCCTCACCGAAGACCTCGATGCAGATCTCCGCGGCGCGCTTCTCGTGCGCCGGGTTGATGTACGAGTAGAGGAAGCAGACCGCGACCGACTCGACACCGTCGGCCTTGAGCTTCTCGGCAGCGGCGCGAACCGCATCCTCGTCGAGCGGCGTGAGCTCCTCGCCCGTGTACCGGATGCGCTCGGGGACGCCGATCCGCCAGTTGCGCGGCACCAGCGGCTTGTACGGCGGCACGAACACGTTGAACATCGAGACGTCGAGATCGCGCAGACCACGACGCATCTCGATCACGTCACGGAAGTTCTCCGTCGTGATCATGCCGGTCGGCGCGCCGCGGCCCTGGAGCAGGGCGTTGATCGCGAGCGTCGTGCCGTGGATCAGGACCTCGACGTCGCCGAGGAACGTGTCGAGATCCTGCTCGAACTCGACCGACGCCTTCGTCAGCGCGTCGAGCAGGCCGAAGGCAGGCTCGGGGTAGGTCGTGGAGGCCTTGAACTCGTGGAGCACGCCCTCCTCATCGAGGACGAGACAGTCGGTGAACGTGCCACCCACGTCGATGGATACACGCTTCATCGCCAGCCTCCGTTCGTGCTCGTTCTGGTTCCGGACATCAGTACTCGACTCCTCATGACTTCCTCCTGGGCGCCGCGGGCGGCGACCTACACGGCTCCTTGGACGACGGCACGGACGGCCGCCTCTATCTCATCCCCGCCTGGGGCGAACAAATCTTCGAGCGCCGGGGCCGCGGGCACCGGCGCGGTCGGCGCACCTACGCGCACGATTGGGGCGTCAAGGTAGTCGAAAGCCTCGCGCTGTATCTGCGCAACGATCTCGGCACCGACACCGCCGCTGATCACGGCTTCGTGCGCGACGACGACGCGGCCCGTCTTGCGCGCCGACTCGACGATCGTCTCGATGTCGAGCGGAGCGACCGTGCGCGGGTCGACGACCTCGACGTCGATGCCCTCCGTGGCGAGCTTCTCGGCCACCGTCAGCGCATCGTTGACCATCTGCGAGAGCGCGACGACGGTGACGTCGGCGCCGGTGCGGCGGACGATGGCCTGCCCGAGCGGGATCGGCTTGCCGTCGTCGTCTCCGACCTCCTGCGAGGTGAAGTACAGACCACGGTGCTCGAGGAAGATCACAGGGCTGTCGTCCTGGATCGACGCCTGCAGTAGCCCGCGGGTGTCCGCGGCACAGGACGGCATCGCGACCTTGAGGCCGGGCACGTGCATCAGCCAGCTCTCGAGGCTCTGCGAGTGGTGCGCGCCCCAGCCGCCGCCGATGCCGAACGTCGAGCGGATCGTCAGCGGCACCTTGATCTGGCCGCCCGACATGTAGTGGAGCTTGGCGCCGTGGTTGACGAGCTGGTCCATCGCCAGCGTGATGAAGTCGACGAACATCACCTCGACGACCGGGCGGGCGCCGACGGTCGCGGCACCGATCGCCAGGCCGACGACGGTCGCCTCCGAGATCGGCGTGTTGCGGATCCGGTCCTCTCCGAACGCGTCGACGAGGTCGCGCGTGGCGCCGAACGGGCCGCCAAGCGTGATGTCCTCGCCGTACAGACAGACGTCGGGATCGGATTCGAGCTCCTCGCGCAGCGCGAGGCGGATGCCGTCGACGAAGCGGCGGCGACTCATGCGTACACCTGCGAGGCGACGTCGGCCTCGGTCGGCAGCGGCCCGGCGAGGGCTTCCTTGATGGCGACCTCGACGCGGTCGCGGGCGGCCTGCTCGACCTTGTCGGCGTCGAACTCGACGCCGCGCTCGGCGAGCGCGACCATGAAGCGCTGGATCGGGTCCTTCTTCTTCCACTCCTCGAGCTGGCTCAGCTCGCGGTACTTGCCCGGATCGCCCTCGTAGTGGCCGCGCAGACGCTGCGTCAGGCACTCGATGAACGTCGGTCCCCCGCCGGAGCGCGCACGCTCGACGGCGACGGCGACCGCCTCGCGGACCGCGAACGCGTCGTTGCCGTCGATCGTGACCGTCGGGATCCCGTAGGTCTCGGCGTGAACGGCGAGCCGCTCGACGTTGGTGTGCGACGAGAGCGGCGTGAACTCGGCCCAGCCGTTGTTCTCGCAGATCATCACGAGCGGCAGCTTCCACAGCGAGGCGATGTTGATCGACTCGTGGAACGAGCCGGTCTGGCTCGCACCGTCGCCGTGGAAGACGACCGCGATCTTCTTCGAGCCGCGGCGCTTGAACTCATCCGCGGCCCCCAGGCCGAGCGGGATGTTGCCGGCGACGATGCCGGTCGCGGTGATGAAGCCGACCTCGGGAGCGGCGACGTGCATCGAGCCGCCCTTGCCGCCGCAGTAGCCGGTCGAGCGGCCGGCGAGCTCCGCCATCAGCTTGGTGATGTCCGCGCCCTTGGCGATCGCGTGGACGTGCGGGCGGTGCGTGCCGTAGACGACGTCGCCCGGATCGAGCACCGAACAGGCGCCGATCGAGACGCCTTCCTGGCCGATGCCGAGGTGCAGAAGGCCCTTGATCTCGCCCTCCGCGTAGAGCTCGGACGCACGTTCTTCGAACGCGCGCGCGGTCCACATCGTGTCCAGCATCGCGCGCAACGCGTCAGCGTCAGCGGTCTCCTGGGCAGCAGCTGCCTTGTTCTTCGCGGAAGCCGAGCTCATGCCCTGGCCTCGACGCTACAGCAGGACTCGCCCCCGCGCCAAGGCGCGACGGCAGCATGAACTTCTCCCCACAATGAAACGTCAGCGGTCACGATCCTCCGTCACAGGTAGCCACGGCACGCGCAACCGCGCCACCCGGGGAAGGTATGTGGCGCCGCTCACGCAATCCAATACAAATGCGCACTCGGTTCATAGGCGCATCCGTATATGGCTTCATAACGCGTTACGCGAGCGGTCGTGACGCCCGATCGGCGATGATGGGCCTGAGCCGCAAACCAAAGGGGGTCGACGAATGGAGTCCAACGTGCAGGCAGCCAGCGCGACGAGCGTGACCGTCGAGGAGCTCGACCACGTCGCGATCAACGTCCACGACCTCGAGCGGGCCGCCGACTTCTACGTCCGTGTCATCGGCCTCGAGCGCCACGCGACAAAGCCCAACTGGTTCCTGATCGGCGGCCACGGCGCGATCAACGTGCTGCCGGTGCTCAAGGGCGACAAGCCGACCGAGCGCTATCCGACCGCGCACCTCGCCTTCCGCGTCAAGAGCCTCGAGGAGACGCGCGACGCGCTGCTCGCGGCGGGCGTCGTGCCGTGGCAGAACTCGCTGCAGTGGGAGAGCCGCGACATCGTCGACGACTCGGAGTCGCTCGACTGGGGCATCGGGACGCTGTTCGTCCGCGATCCGGACGGCAACGGGGTCGAGTTCATCCAGGCCGGGCGCGGCATCTTCGCCCAGCACCCGCGCGCTTAGCTAGCCGCGAGGCCCGTTCGGGTCAGAAGTCAGACGACATCGGCCGCGTCGAGGCGCGGATCCGCTCGCTGAACGTCGGCGGGTCGAGCCCGAAGGCGCCGACGCGCGCGAAGTGGGCGAGCAGGAACTCGTGCGCGCCCATCTCGTGCAGCGTCGCGATGTCGCCCGCGAGCAGCGCGTCGCGCTCGGCCGGCTCGAGTGCCTCGCCGGCCAGCGCGTCGGCCGGCGCCTCGAGCAGGCGTGCGCGGAAGTCGAGGTCGTGCAGCGACCGGTAGGCGACCTCCTGGACCACGTAGACGCTCATGCGTCGGCGCTCCAAGCGGTGAAGCAGTGCCCGAGCCGCGTGTCCTTGCCGACGATCCGCAGCGGCTGATCGCCGATCGCCCCGAGCATCGCGATGATCGTCAGCAGCTCGTGCGCGACGTTGCCGACGGCGTCGAGGCGCTCGTCGGTCGCGTGCTCGACGATCTCCTCGACCTGGCCCGCCTCGAGCCAGGCGACGACCTCTTCGAGCCAGCCGGGATCGGGCGCGTTCCAGATCTCGCCCGGCAGCACACGCGGGCCGGCGACCTCGTGGTTGATGCTGCCGCTCGCGATCACGGCGACGCGCAGATCCTCCGGGAACGCCTCGACCGCCTCGCCGACCATCTTCCCGACAGCGTGGGCACGCCCGGCGCTCGGGAACGGCGGCACGAGGCAGTTGATGAAGAACGGCACCACAGGGACCAGCTTCTCCGGCATCAGGAAGTGCAGCGGCACCATGATCGAGTGATCGACCGTCAGCTTCTCGGTGCGGGCGAGGTCGAAGCCCGAGCGGATCCCGTGCGTGTAGATCGCGCGGCCCAGATCGGCGTGGATCGGCACCTCGCGCGTCGGCAGCGGCGCCTCGTCGTTGGGCCCGCTCATCGCGTCGGCGAAGCCGACGGCGAACGTCGGCAGGTTGTCGAGGAAGAACGTGTTGACGTGGTCGTCGTCGAAGATCACGACGGCGTCCGGGCGCGACGCCTCGAGCAGCTCGCGCGTCTGCTCGAACAGCCCGCCGTTGAGCGTGTCGCCCTTCGGCACCGTGACCGGCAGGTACGGCGTGTGCGGCACGTTGAAGCCGGCGACCACGCGCGCCATCAGCGGTCCTGACGCAGCCCCGTGAGGACGTCGACGAGTGCCGGCCGGCGCTGCTCGACGACGACGGCGATCGCACGCTCGAGCGCGACCCGCAGATGCTCGGGATCCTGCACCGGGCCCTCCGAGTGGACGCCGTAGGACTTCGCCAGCAGCGAGAAGTCGATCGGCGGGTCGTCGATCGTCGTGCCGATGACGATGTTCTCGCGCGAGCGCCCGCGCGCGACCGCGACGCGATCGGCGTGCTTGACCGAGTTGTTGTAGGCGCGGTTGTCGTCGACGACGATCAGCAGCGGCAGCTCGTAGTGCGCCGCCGTCCACAGCGCGCTCGGGGTGAACAGCGCGTCGCCGTCTGACTGCAGGTCGATCACGAGACGGTCGGAGTCGCGGTGCGCGAGCGCCGCACCGATCGAGGCACCGAGGCCGTAGCCGAGGCCGGCGCCGCCCTGGCCGCCGAGGTACTGGTCAGGGCGCTCGATCGACCACAGCCGGTGCGCCCAGTTGCGCAGGTGGCCGTTGGCGAGCACGCGGTCATGGCCCGACGTCAGCTGGTCGACGA
>DASRHW010000048.1:0-4710 GCA_035650375.1 Solirubrobacteraceae bacterium
GCGAGCGGAACACGACCGCCGGAGGACCTACCGGGTGGAAGCCGACCTCGACCGTGTGGACGTGCAGCTGCCATGCGACCGCGGGCACGAGGTAGGCGCCGCTGTATGCGTGCCCGCAGGCGCGCAGCGTCGCCGCTCCGCCCGCTTGATCGACGAGCGGCCCGAGCTCGTCGATCAGCCGCGCCTGGTACGTCGTGCTGTCGATGACGCGGTCGAGCCGGTGCAGCGACGGGATCGCGAACGCCGCGACGAGCGCCACCGTCAGCGCTCCGGCGGCGAGGACGGTGCGTGGCCGCAGCAGCGCCACGGCCTGCCCGGCACCCGCCGCCGCGAGCACGATCACCAGCGCGGCGGGAACGATCAGGTAGCGCTGATTGCCCGAGTAGCCGTTGGCGGTCATCACGGCGACGAGCAGCACCCAGCCGGCGGTCGCGGCGACGAGTACCGCGACGCGGCGGTCGCGGCGCAGCGCGGCGACGACCGCGAGCATGCCGAGCCCGGCCCAGATCGGCGGCGTCAGCATCGCCGCGCCCTCGCGCAGCACCTCGACGGTCGGGTTCGACGAGAACGCCGCGCTGTTGCCGACGGGCTGCTGGGCACGGTGCGCGGCGCGCAGCCAGTCGTCCGAACCCCACTTCTCCGGCGCCAGCCACAGCACCGGCAGGCTGACGAGCCCGACAGCCACGAGCCACAGCGAGCGGCGGTCGCTCCACAGCAGCCAGAGCCCGTAGAGGCCGACGAACGCCCACGCCTCCGGGCGCAGCATCCCGAGGCCGAGCGCGAGCGCGAAGGCGACGCGCGGCTTGCCGGCCAGGTGGCGCTCGATCGCCGCCAGCGCGAACGCGACCTGCAGTCCCTCCGAGTTCGCGAGCGCGCCGTTGCGGACGTACCACGGCGCCAGCAGCACGCCGACGGCCGCGGCACCGCCCGCGGCGAGGCCCGCGTGGGTCTTCCCGCCGAGGCGGCGGCCGAGGCGGAACGCCGCCAGCGCGCCGTAGAACGCCCCCGTGCGGGCGACGAGTACCCACAGCGTCGGCGCCGCCGAGCCGAACAGCGCGAAGACGGTCGTGAAGGCGACCGGCAGCGGCTTCCAGGACGGTCCCGCCGTCGTCTGCAGGTCGAGATGCAGTATCTCCCGGCCCCAGACGATCCAGGCCCAGGGGTCATACGTCGGCGCCGACGGCGCGAGCAGCGTCAGCGCCGCCAGCGCGAGGCAGGCGAGCAGGCCGAGCGGGAGCGTCCGCAGGCCGACGGCCTCGCGAACCTTCGCGAGCGTGCCGTCAGTGGATCCTGCTGACGCCGGCGCAGCGACCTGCGGCGGCGTGGCGGCAGAGCTCGACATCGACGCGAGAGGGTACGCGACCCGGGTCGTGGCGATGCGCGGCCGCCATCAGGAGGGCGGTGCGGCGACCGGCTCGACGGTGACCACGGCGAGCGCGGCGACGCCCTCCTCGCGGCCGACGAACCCGATCCCCTCGCCCGTCGTCGCCTTGACGTTGACGGGGGCGCCGAGTGCCGCCGAGAGCTTCTCGGCGATCGCTTCGCGGTTTCCCCCGAGCTTCGGCCGCTCGAGTACCAGCGTCGTGTCGGCGTACGTCGGAGCGAAGCCCGCCTCGGCTGCGCGACGCACGGCCTCGCGCAGCAGCTCGAGCGAGTCGGCACCCGCGAACGCGGGATCGGTGTCGGGAAAGTGCTGGCCGATGTCGCCGAGCCCGGCGGCACCGAGCAGCGCGTCGATCACGGCGTGCGTGAGCACGTCGGCGTCGGAGTGGCCGGCGAGGCCACGGTCGTGCTCGACCGTCACGCCGCCCAGAATCAACGGCCGCCCGGCCTCGAGCCGGTGCGAGTCCCAGCCGATCCCGGTGCGGGTCACCCAGCCGGCTCCATGCGCCGAGCGCGGTTCTCGAAGACGGCGATCTCGGTGACGCCGTGGTCGGCCAGGAACGCCAGCGCGTCGTCGTAGCGGTGCCCGAGGTCGTCCGGCACGTGGGCGTCGGAGGAGAGCGCGATCGGGACGCCGGCGTCGACGAGCATCTCCATCAGCGCCGCCGCCGGATAGAGCTCGCCGACCGCCTTGCGCAGCCCCGCCGTCGACAGCTCCGCGGCGACGCCGGCGTCGGCCATCGCCTCAACCGCGGGCTCGTAGTAGTGGCGCGGGTCGCGCTCCGGAAGCGGCCGCTGCGTGCCCCAGACCTTGACCAGGTCGGGGTGGGCCATGATGTCGTAGAGGCCGCTGCGGGCGGCGTCGGCGAGCGTCTCGAAGTACGCGCGCCAGACCTCGTCGGCGTTGCGCGCCGTGTCCCAGATGTCCCAGTCGCCGCCGTAGTCGGAGTCGACGCCGCGGTCGCGCAGGAAGTGGACAGAGCCGACGACGTAGTCCCACTCGCGCGCGTCGAGCAGCGATGCCATCCGGTCCTCGCGGCCGGCGACCCAGTCGGCCTCGATGCCGAGTCGCAGGTCGGTCTGCTCGCGCACGAAGCTGCAGTATTCGTCGAGGTCGTCGCGCGCCGAGCCACGCCAGAACGGGTGCGTCCAGACGTCGAGCGCCTGCGTGAAGCGGTGGACGTGCTCGGCCACGCCGAGCTCGGAGATCCCGCGCTCCTGCGCGGTCGCCCGATAGGTCTCCGCGTTGGCCTGCGTGAAGTACTCGGCCGCGGTCGCCTCGGGATCGTCGGGCCGCAGGTGGACGTGGTAATCGGTCAGCACAGCTAGCCGGCAGCTTCGGCAGCGGCGCGCTCGCGCTCGGCGCGCTCGCCGCGCTCGTGGCGCTCTCGAAGCAACACGTCGACGAGCCGGAAGTCGACCGCCGTCGTGACCTTGATGTTCTCCGGCGGCGCCTGCACGACGTTGACGGTTCCGCCCATCGCCTCGACCAGCGACGCCTCGTCGGTCGCCGCCGTCAGCACCTCGTCGGGCTGGTCGAGCGCCCGCACGAGCGCCTCACGACGGAACGCCTGTGGCGTCTGCACGGCCCACAGGCCGGTGCGGTCGAGCGTTCGCACGACCCTGCCGTCGGCGACCTCCTTGACAGTGTCGTTGAGCGGCGTCGCGGCGACGACGGCATCGGCGTCGCCGAGCCCTGCGAGAACCGCCTCGACGAGCGTCGGCGTCAACATCGGGCGCGCGGCGTCGCAGACGATCACGATCTCCTCGTCGGTCACCGCGAGCGCCTTGCGCGTCGACAACGATCGCGCGGCCCCGCCGGGAACACCCGAGCACTCCTCGGGCGCCAGCGTGTTCGGCGGCAACGCTACGACGATGCCCTCGATCGACGGCGACGCCTGCAGCGCCGCCACCGACCACTGGAGCATCTGGTACCCGCCGATGGTCAGGAGAGCCTTGGGCTTGTCGGCACCCAGCCGGCTCCCTGACCCTGCGGCGAGGACCAACCCGACGGCTATGAGGCGACCTCGAGCGAGGCGCCGGCCGACTTCGCCAGGCGCTCGTCCAGATACGCCTCCGCCTCCGACTCGTCCTTGTCGAGCGCGTACATCAACTCGGACGCGAGGATCTTCTTGGCGCGCGTGAACATCTGCTTCTCGCCCGTCGACAGGCCCTTGTCGAACTCGCGGATCGCGAGGTTGCGAACGACCTCGGCGAGCTCGTAGATGTCGCCCGTCTTGATCTTGTCGCGATTGTGCTTGAAGCGACGGTTCCAGTTCTTGGGCATCTCGGACATGTCGTCGTCGAGCACGGCCATGACCTTCTTGACGGCCTCGTCGTCGATGATCCGGCGCAGTCCGGCCTTGCCGGCGTTGCAACACGGGACCATCACGGTCATGTCGTTGTGGAGGATCTTGAGCGTCAGGTACTCACGCTCCTCGCCGAACATCGTCCGCATCTCCTTCTTCAGGACGCGACCCGCTCCGTGGTGCGGATAGACGACGCTGTCACCGACCTCGAAGTCGATGTTCTCGGGCTCGATCGCGTCGAGCTCCGCCAGCAGCTGCTCTTCTTCGGTGATGTCCGGAATCGGTGATCCTCCTTGGCGTGCGCGCCTGCGGGCGCGCAGGTTCTGTTACGTCTGTAGGTACCGGTCCACGAGATTGATCTCCTGCAGCCTGCGCAGGCCCTCGCGGATCTCCTTGGCCCTGATGTCCCCGACACCCTCGACCGCCTCCACTTCCGCGTCGGTCGCGGCGAGCATCTCCTCGAGACCTCCGAAGACCTCGACGATGTTGGCGACCACGAGCTTCGGCAGCCGGGGAATGCGTCCCAGGATCCGGAAGCCCCGCGGCGAGACGGGGTAGTCAAGCGTGTTGATCTTGCGATCGAAGCCGAGCAATTCGGCCAGACGGCCGAAGTCCAGCAGGTCTTGGTGGGGCAGCCGCCCGAGCCCGTCGAGCGCCGAGGCGAAGGCCTCGTCGCTGCGCTCGGCCAAGTAGTCGTGCACGAGCGCCGCCTTGTCGGCGGCGGTGCCGACCATCGTCTCCTCGAGCTGCATCTCGATCAGGCGCCCCTCGCTGCCGAGCTCGACGATGTAGCGCTCGATCTCGACCGCCATCCTCGTCACCAGCTCGAAGCGCTGCAGCACCGTGAGCACGTCGTGCAGCGTCACGCCGCCCTCGAACTCGAGCGCCGTCAGCCGCGTCGAGACCTGGTCAAGACGCGAGCGGTACTTGTCGAGCGTGGCCAGGGCCTGGTTGGCCTTGGCGAGCACGACGGGGATGTCCTCGAGGATGTACTTGTTGCCGTCGACGTAGAGCGAGA
>DASRHW010000049.1:0-2095 GCA_035650375.1 Solirubrobacteraceae bacterium
CGGGCATCGAGCCCGATTGGACCGTCGGCCATCGCTTCACCGTCGTCTGGAAGGTCAGCGGCGGGCACGCCGGCATCTGGCACACCACGGTGCAGCCGGGGCGTGTCCCGGCGATCTCATCGGGGATGCCGCCGGAGCCCGCGACGGCCATCGTCTACGTCACCGAGGGCGGGCTGATCCCGTTGCTCGGCAACCTCGAGCTGCCCGCCGGAGACGTCGCCAGCGTCGTCGGCGACGCCGCCGTGGTCACGGTTCTGCGCGAGTGGTTCGACCACGCGCAGGGCCTCGCCTGAGACTTCCGCAAGGTGCGGGAAAGACCGCCGGCGGGGCGCCTGCGGCGTCCGGGCCGCGCCGTAGAGTCCGGCCTGCGTGTCCGTTCCCTCCTGCGCTCATCTTCACGTGCATTCCGAGTACTCGCTGCTCGACGGCGCGTGCCGGATCGACGCTCTGGCGGCCCGCGCGGCGGAGCTCGGGCAGCCAGCGATCGGCCTGACCGACCACGGCGTCATGAACGGCGCGGTCGAGATGGCCAAGGCTGCCGCCAAGCACAACGTCAAGCCGATCCTCGGCTGTGAGATCTACCTCGTCGACGATCACGCGGCGGCGCCGTCGCCCGGCGTCAAGGTCGAGCGCAACCACCTGACGCTGCTGGCCGCCAGCGACGAGGGCTTTCGCAACCTCGTCAAGCTCTCGAGCGCGGGCTTCCTCCAGGGCCTTCAGCGCGGCAAGCCGACGGTCGACCTCGAGCTCGTCGCCAAGCACGCCGAGGGCGTCATCTGCCTGACGGGCTGCCTCGCGTCGCGTTTCTCGCAGCGGCTGATCGACGGCCGCACCGACGACGCCCGCGCGCACCTCGACGACCTCGTGCAGGTGTTCGGGCCCGAGGACGTCTACGTCGAGGTGCAGAAGAACGGCCTGGCGCCGCAGGACGTCGTCAACGAGGGTGCCGTGCGGATCGCCCGCGAGGTCGGCCTGCCGCTCGTCGCGACGGCCGACGTCCACTACCTGACGCGCGAGGACTACCACCACCACACAGCGCTGTTGTGCGTGCAGACGAAGTCGACGATCGCCGACCCGAAGCTGACGTTCGACACCAACGAGTTCTATTTGAAGTCGAACGAGGAGATGGCGACGGCGTTCGCCGAGTGGCCCGAGGCGCTCGCCAGCACGCTCGAGATCGCCGAGCGCTCGAACGTCACGATCGAGCTCAACCAGCAGCTGATCCCGAGCTACCCGACGCCCGACGGCAAGCCCGAGAGCGGCTACCTGCGCGAGCTCGTCCAGCGCGGGCTCGAGCATCGCTACGGCGCGCCGCCGCCGGCGGCCGCGATCGAGCGGATGGAGTTCGAGCTCGGCGTCATCGACAGCATGGGCTTCAGCGGCTACTTCCTGATCGTCTGGGACTTCGTCGACTGGGCCAAGGGCAACGGCGTCGCCGTCGGCCCGGGCCGTGGCAGCGCCGCCGGCAGCCTCGTCGCCTACTGCCTCGGCATCACCGACGTCGATCCGCTGCGCTACGACCTGCTGTTCGAGCGCTTCCTCAACCCCGAGCGCGTCTCGATGCCGGACATCGACATCGACTTCTCCGTCCGCGGCCGCGAGCGCGTGATGCGCTACGTGACCGAGAAGTACGGCGCCGACCGCGTCGCCCAGATCGTCACCTTCGGCAAGATGTTCCCGCGCGCCGCCACGCGCGACGCGGCACGCGTGCTCGGCCACGACTACGGCGCCGGCGATCGCCTGGCGAAGATGATCCCCGACCCGCAGCAGGGGCGGCCGCCGAGCTTCGAGGACTGCCTCGCCGAGGGCCAGGAGCTGCGCCGCGAGTACGACTCGAACCCGACGGCGCGCCAGATCATCGACGTCGCCAAGGGCCTCGAGGGGATCGTTCGCAACTCGTCGATTCACGCGGCCGCGGTCGTCATCGCCGACCGGCCGTTGACCGACATCGTCCCGCTGCAGCTCGCCGACGCCGGCACCGGCGAGAACGGCGAGAAAGTCTTCCGCACGGTCACGCAGTTCTCGATGAAGCCGATCGAGGAGATCGGCCTGTTGAAGATGGACTTCCTCGGGCTGCGCAACCTCGACGTGATCG
>DASRHW010000050.1:0-4121 GCA_035650375.1 Solirubrobacteraceae bacterium
GCGGCGTTGTGCGCCGCAACGGGATGGCGAGCGTGGCTGATCGTCACGTGGCGCGCCTCGATCGCGCCGCCGGTGACCGCCGCCGCGCAGCAGACGATCGCGGCGACCTTGCCGACGCCCACCACGGCACCTCCACCGACGACCGCCGCGCCGCCGCCGCCTCCGGCGGCAGCGCCACCGCCGAGACCGAAGACGCCGAGCAGCTTGCCCAGCAGCAACGGGGAGCCGGCTGCCGGCGACAGCGCCGTCAGGCCACGCCGGACGCCGGTGAGCTGCGTCCGGTAGATGCTGCAGCAACTGCACTCGCGGAGATGGCGACGTGCCCGTGCGTTTGCCCGCACCCCGCGCTCGTGCGCGTCGGCAAGGTCGAGGCGAATCGCGTCGCAGTCGGTGTCGCGGGCGACGGCGGCGTCGACCAGGCTGAGCCGTGCCCGGACAAGCAGCGATTTGATCGCCGGGACGCTGGTGTCCAGCGCGGCGGCGAGCTCGGCGTAGCTCATCCCGTCGATCTCGCGCATCAGCAAGGCCGAGCGCTGCTGATCGGGGAGCCGGCGCAGGTCTGCCACGAGCCTGCGCAGATCCTCGCGCTGCTCGCTCTCGGCGCACGGGTCGAGACACGGGCCCCTCGACGTGTCGACGACTTCGGAGGCGATCGGCACCGGGCGGCGGATCTCGTCGATGCAGCGGTTGTGCGCGACGCGGTAGAGCCACGCCCGCAGCGAAATCGGCCGCTGGTCGGCGCGCAAGGCGCGGTATGCGCGCAGGAAGACGTCCTGGAGCACGTCCTCGGCGTCGGCCTGAGATCCCGCAAGCATCCGTCGTGCGTAGGCGCCGAGCCGTGCCCTGTAGCGGTCGTGGATGACGGCGAACGCGTCGTCGTTGCCCGCACGGAACTGCGTGACGAGCTGCTCGTCGGAGCGCAGCCGCAGCAGCGGCGCCGACACCGACGGACGGCCGAGCGCTACGTGTGCCGGTACTGCCGAAGCTCCCACGATTCCTCCTCCGTCGAGACTAACCCCGGAGGCGTGGCGGAAGTTGCGAACTGGACGAATCGCGCCGGCCCGGCGCACAGACGCTGCTTGTAGCTACCGCAAGTTGATCATCACGTGCTTGACCTCGGTGTAGTCCTCGAGCGCGTACATCGAGAGATCCTTGCCGTAGCCCGACTGCTTGTAGCCGCCGTGCGGCATCTCGCTGGCGAGCAGGCCGTGGTTGTTGATCCAGACGCAGCCGAAGCGCAGCCGGTTCGAGACGCGCAGCGCACGCGCCAGGTCTCGCGTCCAGACCGACGATGCGAGCCCGTACGGCGTGCCGTTGGCCCACGCGACCGCTTCGTCCTCGTCCGTGAAGCGCTGGACGGTGATCACCGGGCCGAAGATCTCGCGTTGGATCAGCTCGTCGTCCTGCCGGAGGTTGGCGATGACCGACGGCTCGAGGAAGTATCCGGGCAGGTCGGGAGCGCCTCCGCCTGTGACGATCTCGGCGTGGCTCGGCGTTCGTGACACGAAGCCGGCGACGCGGTCACGCTGCTCGGCGCTGCTGAGTGGCCCGAGCGTCGTGTCGGCGCTCATCGTGTCGCCGAGGACGAGCTCCTCCGCTTGGGCGGCGAGCCCCGCGACGAGGTCGTCGTAGACCTTCGCGCTCGCGAGCACGCGCGTGGCTGCCGTGCAGTCCTGGCCGGCGTTGTAGTAGCCGAATCCGGCGATCTCCTCGATCGCCGTCTCGAGATCGACGTCGTCGAAGACGACGACCGGCGCCTTGCCGCCCAGTTCGAGATGCACGCGCTTGAGTGTCTTCGAGGCCGCCTCGGCGACAGCCTTGCCGGCTTCCACCGAACCTGTGATCGAGACCATGTCGACGCCTTCGTCGGCGACGAGCGCCTTGCCCGTCTCGTCGCCGCCGCAGACGACGTTGAGCACGCCCGCGGGCAGGATCTCGGCCGCGAGCTGCGCCATGCGAACCGCGGTCTGCGGCGTGTTCGGAGCCGGCTTGAGGACGACGGTGTTGCCTCCAGCGAGCGCCGGGCCGATCTTCCACGCCGCCATCATCAGCGGGTAGTTCCACGGCGCGATCTGGCCGACGACGCCGACCGCCTCGCGGCGGATGATCGACGTGTAGCCCTCGAGGTACTCGCCGGACGCCTTGCCGTCCATGCACCGGGCCGCGGCCGCGAAGAAGCGCAGGCAGTCGGCGATCGGCGGCATCTCGTCCTCCTTGAAGGACTCGATCGGGTGCCCGGCGCTGGACGCCTCCAGCTGGGCGAGCTCGTCGATGTCGCCCTCGAGCGCGTCGGCGAGCGCCAGCAGCGCCGCCGACCGCTCGGCGGGGGTCGTCGTCGACCAGCCCTCGAACGCGCCGCGGGCGGCGGCGACCGCTCGTGTGACGTCCTCGGCGCCGGAGTCGGGCGCCTGGCCGAGCTCCTCGCCGGTCGCCGGGTTGACGAGCGCGAGCGTCCGGCCAGAGGCCGCATCGACCGCCTCGCCCGCGATGACGTTCTGGACTGAGGAGCTCATGCCGCGACGCTACCACCAGCTTCAAGCGCGGCCTTCGGCGGCCCACGTCGCGTATTCTGCGGCGGACATGAGCGCCGGGACCGATGCCGAGATCGACCGCTGGATCTGCGAGTCGTGCGGATACATCTACGACCCCGACGAGGGCGACCTCGACGGTGGGATCCCGCCCGGCACCGCGTTCGCCGACATCCCGGACACGTGGTTCTGTCCCGTCTGCGGCGCGCGCAAAGAGGACTTCGTCCCCTACGAGGACTGAAGGCGGCCCCGCCCCGCCCCGCCGCGCGTCAGGCGGCGAGCGGCAGCGCGGCGCTGCCCGTGACGTCGGCGATCGACGACGCGGTGACCTCGACGAGCCGGCGCAGTTCGGCCGGCTCGATCGACAGCGGCGGCATCAGCACGATCACGTCGCCGAGCGGCCTGACGATCGCTCCGCGCTCGCGGGCGGCCATCGTCACGCGGTGGCCGGTGCGCTCCTCGATGCCGAAGCCGGCGAGCTCGATCCCGACCATCAGGCCGCGGCCACGGATCTCGGCGACGCCCGCAAGCGGCTTGACGAGCTCGTCGAGCCAGCGCCAGAGCAGCGCGATCGTCCCGCAGACACGGTCGAGCGTTCGCTCCTGCTCGAAGACCTCGAGCGTCGCCAGCGCCGCCGCGCAGGCGAGCGGGTTGCCGGTGTAGGTGTGGCCGTGGAAGAAGCTCTTGAACTCGTGGTACTCGCCGAGGAAGCCCTCGTAGACGCGTTCGCTGGTGAGCGTCGCGGCGAGCGGCATGTAGCCGCCGGTGAGGCCCTTGGCGACGGTCATGAAGTCGGGTGTGACGCCCTCCTGCTCGCAGGCGAACATCGTTCCCGTGCGGCCGAACCCGGTCGCGACCTCATCGCAGATCAGGAACACGTCGTGTTCGTCGCAGAGGTGGCGCACGTCGCGCAGGTAGCCGTCAGGCGCGACGAGGATGCCGGCGGCCCCTTGGACGAGCGGCTCGACGATCACGGCGGCAATCCCGTCGCGATGCTCCTCAAGCACGTGCGCGAGGCCGTCGACATCGCCCATCTCGACGCGGAAGCCGTCGAACAGCAGCGGCCGGTACATGCTGTGGAACATCTCGATGCCGCCGACCGACACGGATCCGATCGTGTCGCCGTGGTAGCTGTTGCCGAGGTAGACGAACGAGCGCCGGGCGTGGTCGCCGCGCAGCGCCCAGTACTGAAACGCCATCTTCAGCGCGATCTCGTTCGCCGTCGAGCCGTTGTCCGAGTAGAAGACGCGCGAGAGCCCATCTGGGGCGACCTCGAGCAGCTTCGCGGCCAGCTCGATCGCCGGCGGGTGCGACAAGCCGAGCATCGTCGAGTGCGCGACCTTGTCGAGCTGTGCGCGGACCGCCGCGTCGATCCGCGGGTGCCGGTGGCCGTGGACGTTGCACCACAGCGAGGAGACGCCGTCGATGTAGGCCCGGCCGTCCGTGTCGAACAACGTCGTGCCCTCGGCGCGCTCGATCACGATCGGCGGCTCGTCCTGCCAGCCCTGCATCTGCGTGAACGGATGCCACAGGATCGAGCGGTCGAGCGCCGCCAGCTCGTCGGTCGTCATGCCCCGAACTTATGGGTGGGCG
>DASRHW010000051.1:0-18734 GCA_035650375.1 Solirubrobacteraceae bacterium
GTCAGGATCGTCCAGACGAACAGCGGCAGGCGGCCCCAGCCCATGCCCGGCGCGCGCATGTTGGCGATCGTCGCGTAGAGGTTGATCGCGCCGATCAGCGAGCTGATGCCGGTGAGGTGGATCAGGAAGATCCAGGCGTCGACGCCGCCGGTGGGCGAGTAGGCGATCGACGACAGCGGCGTGTACATCGTCCAGCCGGCCTCGGGCGGGCTGAAGAACAGCGACGCGTAGAAGACGATGCCGCCCGACAGCAGCAGCCAGTACGAGAGCGCGTTGAGCTTCGGGAACGCCATGTCGCGCGCGCCGATCATCAGCGGCACGAAGTAGTTGGCGAAGCCGGCCATCATCGGTACGACGAAGAGGAAGACCATCGTCGTGCCGTGCATCGTGAACAGCGCGTTGTACGTCTCGGGCGTCAGCAGCGTGTTGTCCGGCGTGCCGAGCTGCAGCCGCATCATCAACGCCTCGACTCCTCCCATCAGGAAGAAGACGAACGTCGTGACCATGTAGAGGATCCCGATCCGCTTGTGGTCGGTCGTCGTGAACCACGACGTCCAGCCCTGTTCCTTCGGCGGGTCGACGCGGCGCGCGACGATCTGCGGGATCGCGGGGGATGTGGGCTCGGTGACGGTGGCGGCCATGCTCAGGAAGTGGGGTCGAACTTCTTACGGCCGGTCTCGGCGCCCTTGTTGGCGGCGGCGATGGCGGCCTTCTGCTTCGCCAGCCAGGCGGTGTACTCGGCGGGGCGCAGCGCCTTGACGCGTGCGGTCATGTTCGCGTGGCCGCGACCGCACAACTCGGCGCAGTTGCCCGTGAAGACGGTCCCGGCCTTGCTCGCCGGGATCTTGAACCACGTGTGGTTGACGTAGCCCGGAACCGCGTCGAACTTGCCGCCGAGCTTCGGGACCCACCAGGAGTGGGCGACGTCCTGGGCGGTGATGTCGAGCGTGACCGTCGTGTCGGTCGGGACGACCAGCTCCTCGTAGGAGTAGACGGCCTTGAAGTCGTTCTTCGTGCAGTCGGGCTGGTCGTACGTGTATCGCCAGACGTACTGCTGGCCGTTGACGCAGATGTTCAGCGAGCGGCCGTTGGGCGGCAGCCGCAGTTCCGAGCCCGGCCCAGTCGACGACGCGATCACGCCGTCCGCGAGGTCGAGGCCGTTCGCGCCGGAGTTCTCGGGAGTGCGGATGCCGTCGAGCTTGACGAACGTGACGGCGGCGAGCGCGACGAGGATCACCGCGGCGCCGAGTGTCCATCCGATCTCGAGCTTGGTGTTACCGCGGATCTGCTCGGCGACGCCGTCCTTGCGCTTGCGGAACTTGACCAGCGAGTAGATCAGCGCGCCCTCGACGACGATGAAGACGACGAGCGCGATCGCGAAGATGATCCAGTAGAGGCTTGCGATGCGATCCGCGTTCGGCGAGCCGCCGCTCTCGGGCGCGAGCAGGCCTGCCGACGCCGGCGAGGCGGGCAGCAGCAGCGCCGCGACGGCAACGCTCAGGAAGGCGGGCAGGAAGTAGGTCCGGCGCAAGGCGGCGGGGATTCTATTCAGGTGCCCCGGCCGGATGCCTTGCGGACCATCACGGTCGCACGGTGAGGGACCGCGACGAGAGCTCAGATCCAGCGCAGTCGCTTGAACAGACGGTGCAGGCCGATGCCTGAGGCGACCATGACCCCGAGAGCGAACGGGTAGCCGTACTGCCAGTGCAACTCCGGCATGTGATCGAAGTTCATGCCGTAGATCGTCCCGACGATGCTCGGGGCGAACAGAATGGCTGCCCACGCGGAGATCTTCTTGACCTCCTCGTTCTGGGCGTTGCTGACTTCGCTCAGGGCCTTGGTCTCGAGCGTGAGGTTCACGCTGAGGATGTTCTGCAGCAGCTGGCGATAGCCGTCGGCCTGCTCTTGGACGCGAAGCGCGTGGTCCTGGACGTCGCGGAGGTAACTGCGCTCGTCGTCGTCGACCGTGGGCGAGGCCATCAGCCGGTCGAGCATCTGGGCGAGGGGCTTGGTCGCGCGTTGGAAGGTGATCACCTCACGGGCGAGCTCGTAGATCCGGCGTGAGGCGTCGGCGGTGCCGTCGAAGACCTCGTCCTCGATCTCGTCGATGTCGTTCTCGACGCCGTCGATGACCGGGCCGTAGTCGTCGACCACGCGGTCCATCACCGCGTGCAGGACCGTGACCGATCCGCGGCGCAGGAGGTCGGGGCGTGCTTCGAGCGCTTGGCGCACATCGGCGAGGTTCGGGTTCTCGCTGTGGCGGATGGTGATCACGAACTGCGGGCCGGCGAAGACGTGCACCTCGCCGAACTCGACGGTCTCTGTCTCGTCGACGTAGCGGGCCGGCCGCAGGACGCAGAACACCGTGTCGCCGTAGCGTTCGAGCTTCGGTCGCTGATGGGCGTGCACCGCGTCCTCGACCGCCAGCTCGTGTAGGTCGAAGGCGACGGC
Source organism: Solirubrobacteraceae bacterium (assembly GCA_035650375.1). Lineage (GTDB taxonomy): Bacteria > Actinomycetota > Thermoleophilia > Solirubrobacterales > Solirubrobacteraceae > BP-464. Next base: position 2,452 of record DASRHW010000051.1, read on the forward strand.
GACCTCCGCGAACTCCTCCTGCGTCGGGCGGTAGAGGCCGATCCAGGCCATCGCGTCGTCGGCCCGGCATGCGGTCGCGGTCACATGAACGTCGCGGGGTCCCTCTGTTCGAGTTCCGTCGCGATAGATGGCGCAGTCGACCAGCACCCGCGGACCGTATCCGGACACGCGGCGGGCGGCCACGATCTTGACGACATCTTCACGCCCGCCGGTCTCGGCCCCGCCAGATCGCGGTTACGCTCAGCGTGCGATGGCCCGTCGCCTCTACTTGATGACGTTGCGGCTCGGTCGTCCACCGCTCCGACTCGGTGTGCTGGCGGTCCTGGTGGGGGTTGCGCTGTCGACCGCGGCGATCGTCGGGCTCAAGCACATCGCCCCGGTGGTCTCGTTGAGCGTCGTCTACCTGATCGCGGTCCTTGCGATCTCGATGTTCTGGGGAGCGTGGCTTGGCGCCGTGGCTGCGGTCGCCAGCGCGCTCGCGTTCAACTTCTTCTTCCTCGAACCCGTCCATCGGTTCACGATCGCCGACGATCGGAACTGGGTTGCGCTGCTGGCGTTCCTGATCGTGGGACTGGTCATGAGCACGGTCGCGGAGACTGCGCGCGCCACCGCGCTCGAGGCGGAAGAGCGCAGACGGGAGGCAAACTTCGGTGCCGCCCTGGCGCGGATGCTGCTCGGGGGATCGGAGCTGTCGCTGTCGCTGCCGCTCGCCGCGCGGCAGCTTGCGGAGCTGCTCGGCGCGGCGTCGGCGTCGATCGAGCTGGCCGAAGTGGGTGATGCGGAGCGCCGGCTCTGCGTTCCGCTGAACGATGCCGGGGTGAGGATCGGCACGCTGGTGCTGCCCGTCGACCTGGCTTCGCATCAGCAGACGCGTGTCCACGCACGGATCGTGCCGGCGCTCGAGTCGATCCTGTCGGCCGCGCTCGCCCGCGAGCGGCTCCAGGCCGAGGTCGTTGAGACGGCGTCGCTTCGGCGCAGCGACGAGATGAAGACGGCGGTGCTCCGCTCGGTCTCTCATGACCTGCGCACGCCGGTGACGTCGATGTTGGCGGGCATCCGGGCTCTGGAGGCGACTTCGCTCACGGCCCCGGAGCGTCGCGAGGTCGAAGCCGATATCCGCGAAGCGGCTACGCGGTTGTCCCGGCTGATCGACAAGCTGCTTGATCTCGCTCGGCTCCAGGCGGGAACGGCGGCGCCGAATCAGACGTGGTGCTCGGTCGACGAAGTGCTGCACGAGGCGGCCGAGCAGGTCACGCCTGGTGACGGCCCATTCACCTTCTCGATCGATCCGACGTTGCCGCTCGTGCGCGCGGACGCGGTACAGCTGGAGCGGGCATTCGCCAACCTGCTGGAGAACGCGTCACGCTACGGCGCCGGCCTTCCCGTCTCGGTGCGAGCCCGGGCCGTCGGCCATCGGCTGATGGTGCGCATCGTCGATCAAGGGCCGGGCATCCCCCTGCACGAGCACGAGCGGATCTTCACGCCCTTCTATCGAGCCGAAGGGGCTGCCGCGGCCGGATCCGGGCTGGGGCTGTCGATCGCCAAGGGGTTCGTCGAGGCCAACGGGGGACGGCTCACGGTCGAGTCGTTGCCGGGGCAGGGCACGACCTTCGTCATCGAGTTGCCGGTCGAGCCCGTTGACGACGCGTCGGCGCTCATGACAGGCGAGGCTTCGCCGGCGTGACCGCGCTCGCCAGCATCCTCGTCTGTGACGATGACCCGCAGATCCTGCGGGCGCTTCGCGTGGTGCTGCGCGACGCGGGCTACGACGTCGTGCTCGCGGAGACCGGGGAGGAGGCACTCGACCGCGCCGCTGTGCGGCCTCCCCAGGCCGCGATCGTCGATCTGATGTTGCCTGGGATCGACGGCGTCGAGGTCTGCCGCCGGCTTCGCGAATGGAGCGACATGCCCGTGATCGTGCTCTCGGCCGTCGACGAGGAGGCCGAGAAGGTCCGCGCGCTGCGGATGGGCGCCGACGATTACGTGACCAAGCCGTTCTCGCCGGACGAGCTGATCGCACGGCTCGAGGCGGCGCTGCGGCGGGCCGGTGCATCGGCCGACGAGCCGGTCCTGGAAGCCGACGACCTCGCGCTCGACATGGCCGCGCATCGCGTGACGCTGGCAGGGGCGGAGATCCACCTGACACCGATCGAGTTCTCGCTGTTGCGGATCCTGATGGTCAACCGTGGCCGGCTGCTCACGCATCGCGCGCTGCTGACCGACGTCTGGGGCCCTGAGTACGCGGACGCGACGAGCGTCCTGCGCACGCATATCGCGAACCTCCGCGGAAAAATCGAGGGGCGCGACGCCGAGCGGCGCTTCATCCGCACCGACTCCGGGATCGGCTACCGCTTCACCGGTTGAGCATTCGGGCGGCCGAATCGGGGTCGCTTCGCCGAACTTGACGAAATCTTTGGACCGCGGGCCGAAATACTGACGCGAGCCTGATGACGGCAGTCGCATGATGCCTGCATGGACGTCATCGCCATCATCCTCGTCGTCGCGATCTTCGCGTCGTTCGTCGGATTCGTCGAGTTGCTCGATCGCGTATGAGGGGCTCCGATCTCTTCGGGCTGGTCATCTGCGTGCTCGTGCTCGGCTATCTCCTCTACGCCCTGCTGCGCGGGGAGAAGTTCTAGGCCATGACCGAAGGCTTCCTGCAGATCGCGGTCTTCTGCGTCATCTTCATCGCCGCCGCCCCGCTACTGGGCGGCTACATGGCTCGCGTCTTCACCGACGAGCGCGTCTTCCTGACGCCGCTCGTCGCTCCCGCGGAACGCGGGCTGTACCGCGTCTTCCGGGTCGACCCCGAGGAGGGCCAGGACTGGAAGGCCTACGCGCGCTCGATGTTGGTCGTCTCGGGCCTCGGCGTGCTGCTGCTGTTCGTGATCCTGCGCACGCAGGGGATCCACCCGTTCAACCCGAGCGATTTCAACTCCGGTCCGTGGGACCTGTCGTTCAACACCGCGTCATCGTTCGTCACCAACACCAACTGGCAGTTCTACGGCGGCGAGACGACGCTGTCGAACTTCAGCCAGATGGCCGGCTTGGCGGTCCAGAACTTCCTCTCGGCGGCCGTCGGCATCGCGGTGCTCGTCGCGCTGATGCGCGGCATCGCGGCGCGGCACGGCGACGGCAAGCTGGGCAACTTTTACAAGGACCTGACGCGGATCGTTCTGTACATCCTGGTGCCGATCGCGGCGCTGGCGACGATCGTCCTCGTCTCGCAAGGAGTCCTGCAGACGCTCGGTGGGACGATCGGCGACATCGCTCGCGGCCCCGTCGCCTCGCAGGAGGCGATCAAGGAGCTCGGCACCAACGGCGGCGGCTTCTTCAACGTCAACTCGTCGTATCCGTTCGAGAACCCGACGGCCTTCTCGAACTACTTCGAGCTGTTCCTGATCCTCTGCATCCCGGCGTCTCTGCCGTTCACCTACGGGCGCATCGTCGGAAGCCGTCGCCAGGGCTGGACGATCTTCGCGACGATGTTCGTGCTGTTCGCCGTCAGCGTCGCGGTCGTCTACGTCGCCGAGCAACACGGCACCCCGGCCCAGCACCTCGCCGGGCTCAGCACCGACCACTTCAGCGGCAGCGCCGGCGGCAACCTGGAGGGCAAGGAGCAGCGCTTCGGCATCGCCGGCTCGAGCCTGTGGACCGCGGTCACGACGGTCACCTCGACCGGTGCGGTCAACGCTGGGTTCGAGTCGCTCACGGGTCTCGGCGGGCTCGTGCCGATGGCGAACATGGGCTACAGCGAGTCGGTCTTCGGCGGTGTCGGCAGCGGCCTCTACACGATGCTGCTGTTCGTCCTGCTCGCGGTCTTCATCGGCGGTCTGATGGTCGGGCGGACGCCGGAGTATCTGGGCAAGAAGATCGAGCCGCACGAGGTCAAGCTCGTGTCGATCGGCGCGCTGTTCACCGCGCTGATCGTGCTCGTCTTCACCGCCCTTGCCGTGAGCACCAAGTACGGCGGCCCATCGATCTACGCCGAGGGGCCGAACGGGTTCAGCGAGAGCTTCTACGCCTATCTGTCGCAGGCCAACAACAACGGCTCGGCCTTCGCCGGCTACACAGGCTTCCTGCAGCTGAACGCGCCAGGCAACGTCGGCGCCCTGAGCGTCACGTTCGCCAACGTCATGGGCGGCTTGACGATGCTGCTCGGCCGCTTCGTACCGATGCTGGCCGTGCTCGCCGTCGCCGGCTCGCTGGCGAAGAAGAAGGTCGCGCCGCTGGGGCTCGGGACGATGCGCACCGACACGCCCACCTTCGCCTTCCTGCTCGTCGGCGTGATCGTCCTGATCGGGGCGCTGACGTTCCTGCCGGCCTTCCTCCTGGGCCCGGTCGTCCAGTCCCTCACGACTCGCCTCTTCTAGGACCACTGCTCATGCGCAAGGATCTCATCCGCGGCTCCATCGTCCTCGTCGTCTTCACGTTGTTGCTGGGCGTCGCATACCCGCTGGTGATGACGGGAATCGCGCAGGTGACCTTCGGCGACAAGGCCGATGGCTCGCTGATCCGCCAGAACGGAACGGTCGTCGGCTCTCATCTGCTCGCCCGCGACTTCTCCCGCCCGCTGCTCGGCACCGATGGCAAGCCGAAGCACGACGCCGACGGCAACGTGCTGACCGAGCCAGACCCGAAGTACTTCCAGGCGCGTCCTTCGGCGACCGGCTACAGCGCCACGGTCACCTATTTCCCCAACCGCGGGCCCAACCAGGCCTCGACGCGTGACCTCACCCGCCAGCACCTGGCCGCCTACCTGGCGCTCGAGCGACCGTACTCGCCCGGCCTGAAGGCCTCGCAGGTGCCCGTCGACGCCGCGACCTTCTCGGCCTCCGGCGTCGACCCCCACATCTCGAAGGCCAACGCCGCGATCCAGGCTCGCCGGGTCGCTGCCGTACGCAAGCTCCCGCTGGCACGGGTGCAAGAACTCATCTCCGAGAACACCGCGGGCCGCGCTCTCGGCATCTTCGGTGAGCCCGGGGTGAACGTGACCGACCTCAACCTCGCCCTCGATCAGGAAGCTCGATGAAGCCCCAGCGCTCCTCCATGTTCAGCGCGGAGACCTTCCGCCAGGCGATCCCGTCGTCGTTCGTCAAGCTCGACCCGCGGGTACAGGTCCGCAACCCGGTGATGTTCGTCGTCGAGATCGGCGCCGTCATCACGACGGTCGCGTGGCTGATCCAGCTGTTCGGCGGCAAGCCGCTCGGTGGTGGACACGAGCCCGCGTGGTTCACGTTCACCGTTGCGATCTGGCTGTGGCTGACCGTCGTCTTCGCCAACATGGCCGAGGCGCTCGCGGAGGGCCGTGGCAAGGCACAGGCCGACACCCTGCGCGCGATGCGCTCGGAGACGAGCGCCACGATGCGTGACGGCTCGACACGGCCCGCGTCGGAACTGCACCGCGGCGACGTGGTCGTCGTCGAAGCCGGCGAGGTGATTCCCGGCGACGGCACCGTGATCGAAGGCATCGCGACCGTCGACGAGTCGGCGATCACCGGCGAGTCGGCGCCCGTGATCCGCGAATCCGGTGGCGATCGCAGCGCGGTCACCGGTGGTACGCGCGTGCTCAGCGACCGCATCGTCGTGGAAATCACCCAGGAGCCGGGCCAGTCGTTTCTGGACCGCATGATCGCGTTGGTCGAAGGTGCCGAGCGGCGCAAGACCCCGAACGAGATCGCGCTCAACATCCTGCTGGCCGGGCTGACGATCGTCTTCCTCGTCGTCGTCGCGACGCTGCTGCCGTTCGCGCGCTACGCCGGCTCGGAGATCTCGCTGACGACGCTGATCGCGCTGCTCGTGGCGCTGATCCCAACGACGATCGGCGCGCTGCTGAGCGCGATCGGCATCGCCGGCATGGACAGGCTCGTGCGGCGCAATGTCCTCGCGCTCTCGGGTCGTGCGGTCGAGGCCTCTGGCGACGTCGACGTGCTGCTGCTCGACAAGACGGGAACGATCACGCTCGGCAACCGCCAGGCTGCGGAGTTCGTCGCGATGCCTGGCGTGTCGGAAGCCGAGTTGGCCGAGGCCGCACAGCTCAGCTCGCTCGCCGACGAGACTCCCGAAGGTCGTTCGATCGTCGTGCTCGCCAAGCAGTACGGCATCCGCGAGCGCGAGCTTGCCGCCCACGAGGCGACGTTCGTTCCGTTCACGGCGCAGACCCGGATGAGCGGCATCGACTATGACGGCATGCGCCTGCGCAAGGGTGCCTCGGACGCGATCGTCGCCTGGGCGGAGACCGAGGGCGGTCACGCGCCCGCCGAGATGACCGGCGTCGTCGAGCGCATCGCCCGCGAGGGCGGCACGCCGCTGGCGGTGGCCCGCGACAGTCAGATCCTCGGCGTCGTCTACCTCAAGGACACGGTCAAGGAGGGCATGGCCGCACGCTTCGACCAGTTGCGGGCGATGGGCATCAGGACGGTGATGGTCACCGGCGACAACCGCCTGACGGCAGCCAAGATCGCGGCGGAGGCCGGCGTCGACGACTTCCTCGCCGAGGCGACGCCCGAGCGCAAGATGGAGCTGATCCGCGCCGAGCAGGCCGACGGGCGTCTCGTGGCGATGACGGGCGACGGCACCAACGACGCGCCCGCTCTCGCGCAGGCGGACGTCGGCGTGGCGATGAACACCGGCACCCAGGCTGCTCGTGAGGCGGGCAACATGGTCGACCTCGACTCCAACCCGACGAAGCTGATCGAGATCGTCGAGGTCGGCAAGCAGCTGCTGATCACGCGCGGCGCGCTGACCACCTTCTCGATCGCCAACGACGTTGCCAAGTACTTCGCGATCCTGCCCGCGATCTTCGTCGCCACCTACGCCACCCGAGGCGATTCGACCGGCCCGCTCGACGCTCTGAACATCATGAACCTCGGCACGCCGGAGTCGGCGATCATCTCCGCCATCATCTTCAACGCCATCGTGATCCCGATGCTCGTTCCGATCGCCCTCCGCGGCGTTGCCTACCGCGCCGTCGGCGCCACCGCGCTGCTGCGACGCAATCTCTTGATCTACGGGCTCGGTGGCCTCGTGGCGCCGTTCGTCGGCATCAAGCTGATTGATCTCCTGGTCCACAACGTGCTCGGCGCATGAGCGGGTGCCGGAGGTCTCACATGAGGCCGGAGACGGGACCCGCCGCCTGATCATGGACGCCGGTCGTGGCCACTTCACGATCTTCCTCGGCATGGCGGCCGGGACCGGCAAGACGTACCGCATGCTCCAGCAGGGCCACACCGAAGTCGAGAACGGTCGCGACGTAGCGATCGGGTTGCTTGAGACGCACGGTCGCGCGGACACCGCCGCGATCGCAGCCGGCCTCGAGGTCATTCCGCGCCGGCGCGTGACGTACCGCGGGCAGGAGCTCGAGGAGATGGACCTGCCGGCGATCCTGCGTCGTACGCCCGAGGTCTGTTTGGTCGACGAACTCGCCCACACGAACGTGCCCGGCGTCGAGCACGGCAAGCGCTACGAGGACGTCGAGCAGATCCTCGCCGCCGGCATCAACGTCGTCTCGACGCTCAACGTCCAGCATCTCGAGTCGCTCAACGATCGCGTCGCCGAGCTCACCGGCGTCACGATTCGCGAGACGATCCCCGACCAGGTGCTGACGACGGCAGACGAGATCGTGCTGATCGATCTCTCCCCCGAGGCGCTTCTCGATCGGTTGCGGGCGGGCAAGATCTACCGGCCGGAGCGCGTCGACGCGGCGCTCAACAACTTCTTCCGGATTGAGAACCTCTCCGCGCTGCGCGAGGTCGCGCTGCGTCAGGTCGCCCAGGAGGTGGAGGCGAAGCGCACGGTCGTCGACGTCGTCGGCACCCGCGATGAGATCGTCTCCGCGGATGCTCCGCAGGCGGTCGCCGAGCGATTGCTCGCGCTCGTCGAGCCCTATCCGGGCGCGCAGCGTCTCGTCCGCCGCGCCTGGCGTTCGGCGCAGCGACTGGGGTCTGAGCTCGACCTGCTGTGGGTGAGGCAACCGGGCAAACCACCTTCTGCGGAGCAGGAGGGGGCGCTCGGTGCGCTGCGCCAGTTGGCCTCGGTACTGGGGGCGACGATGCTTATCGAGGAGTCTGATGACGTCGCTCGCACCGTGGCCCGGATCGCGACCGAGCGCGGGACGACCTACATCCTGATGGGGCGCGCGCGCGACGCACGCGGCTTGGCCCGGTTGCGCACGCCACTTCCGCAGCGCCTGATGCGAAATCTGCCCGGAGTCGACGTGCGCATCGTCGCCGACCGCGCCCTGCGCCACCAGAACACACCATGATCCTGGCCCTGGTCCTGCTCGTTGTCGGCGTCGCGATCGGCGCGGCTGTCTCGTTCTTCGTGCCAGGTGGGTCGCGCCGTGTGTCGCGAGCGTCGCGGCCGACGACGACGGGCCGGATCCTGTTGCCGTTCACCGGCACGACCGTCTCACGGCGTGCGCTCGACGCGGCGCTGCGGCTGGCGAAGATCGACGACGCGACGCTGATGCCTGCGTTCCTGGCGACGGTGCCGCTGACGCTGTCGCTCGACAGCCCGCTGCCGAACCAGTGCACTGTCGGCATGCCGCTGCTGGAGGCGATCGAGCAGCGTGCTGCCGCACAGGATGTCGTCGTCGACGCCCGCATCGAGCGCGGCCGCTCCTATCGCCACGCGCTCAGTCGCCTGCTCGAGCGCGAGTCGTTCGACCGTGTGATCGTGTCGGCCACCGGCGATCCGCGCGTCGGGTTGTCGGGGGACGATCTGATGTGGCTGCTGCTACATGCGAAGGCCGAGGTCCTGATCCTGCGCGCGGCGCCCGAGGACAGGCGCGTGGTCAGCGCAGAGGAGCTCGCCGGTCACTTCTGAGCTGACGAGACCCTGGTGTTCCGCGACAACCGAACCCGCCGGAACGCTGGCTAACGTGCTGCGAATGGCTCGACCGGTGATCGGCATCTGCACTGCGCTCGAGCAGGCGCGGTGGGGTGTCTGGGATCAGGACGCGTACCTGCTCCCGCGTTCGTACGTCGATGCCGTCGAGCGCGCGGGCGGGATGGTGGTGCTGCTGCCGCCCGACCCGAAGCTGCTCGAGGAGCCCGATGAGGCACTCGACCTGATCGACGGGCTGTTGCTCGCCGGCGGCGCCGACATCGATCCCTCCGCCTACGGCGCGAAGCCGCATCCGACGACGAAGTTCACGGTCCCGGAGCGCGACGCGTTCGAGCGGACGCTGTCGCTGCGCGCGATCGAGCGCGACCTGCCGCTGCTCGGCATCTGCCGCGGCATGCAGATGATGAACGTCGCGCTCGGCGGCACGCTCGATCAGCACCTGCCTGAGTCTCGAGGCCACGACTTGCACCTGCCGTACCCGGGCACGTTCGACGGCGCGGACCACGACGTCCGGCTCGCCCCCGGCTCGCTCGCGGCGCGCGCCGCCGGCGAGGAGCTGCACGGGATCAAGTCGCACCACCACCAGGGCGTCGCCGTGCTCGGCGAAGGGCTCGAGGTCAGCGGCTGGGCGACCGTCGACGAGCTGCCGGAGGCGATTGAGCTGCCCGATCGGCGCTTCGCGCTCGGTGTCCAGTGGCACGCGGAGGTCGATCCGGCGTCGACCGTGATCGAGGCGTTCGTCAACGAGGCGACCGCGTACGCGGCGACTCGGCGCACCGCCCCGGTCGACCCCGCCTAGGCGGCCAGCGCGAGCGTCGCCTTCGCACGATGGACGAGTGTCTTCGAAGCGCCGCGGCTGACGCCGAGCGTCGCCGCGACCTCGTCGTGGCTGCGGTCGTCGAGCTCGCGCAGGACGAGCGCCAGCCGTTGCCGCGGCGGCAGCTCGTTGATCGCGCTGACGACGCCGGCGAGCGCCTCGCGCCGCAGCAGCGCCTCGTGCGGGTCGCTGGCCGGGCCGCTGTCGGCGAGCGGCAGCAACTCGAGCTCGTCCTCGATGCGGCGGCGATGTGGGCGGCGCAGCTCGTCCAGCGCGCGGTTGCGCACGATCGCGTACAGCCACGGCCGCAGGGCCATCGGCCGCTCGGTCGCGCGCAGCGACGCCAGCGCGCGCATGAACGCGTCCTGAACGACCTCTTCGGCATCGTGATGCGCGCCGCCGAGGACCTGCCGCGCGTAGCCGATCAGCTCGCCGGCGTAGCGCTGGTGGATCTGGTCGAAGGCGCCGGCGTCGCCGCCACGCAGCGCGGCGACGAGAACGGTGTCGGGGCGGGTGGTGCTCATGCTCTGAAGGTTCGTCGCGCCCGAGCCCGCCGCCCAGGGGCCGCAGGTGTGACGTGACGGCACCCGAGGTGGCGGGTTTGGCACCCTGGGGTGGGTTGACCGGATCCGACGCATCACCGCTGGGACGACACGTGGCCACGCCCGCGGAGCTGCGCGAGCGGATCGAGGCCGAGCGCCTCGGCGATCCGTTCCTGGTCTTCCGCGACGACTCGGGGACGCAACGGATCGTGATGCTCGATGGTTCCGGGTCCCGCCTCGGCGTCGGTAGGGGCTCGGGCAACCACGTGGCGCTGACGTGGGACGAGGAGGTCTCGCGGCTGCACGCCGAGGTCGAGAACGTCGGCGGCGAGTGGACGGTCAGCGACGAGGGGCTGTCGCGCAACGGGACGTTCCTCAACGGCGAGCGGATCTCAGGCCGTCAGCGGCTCCGAGACGGTGACGTGATTCGCGCCGGCACGACGCTGATCGCGTTTCGCCGCCCGGCGGGGGAGGACTCGCGGCCGACCGCGATCGCCGGCCAGCGGCTGATGCTGGCCGACCTGCCGCCGACGCAGCGTCAGGTGCTGGTCGCGCTCGCGCGGCCGTACAAACACGACGAGTTCGCGGTCCCGGCGACGAACGCCGCGATCGCCGCCGAGCTCTTTCTCTCGGTCGACGCCGTCAAGGGTCACCTGCGCTCGCTCTACGCGCGCTTCGGCATCGAGCACCTGGCGCAGAACCAGAAGCGCGCGCGGCTCGTGTCCGAGGCGCTGCAGCAGGGCGTCGTCGCGGTTCGCGACCTGTGAGCGACGTCTTGGTCAACGCGCCTTCTCCAGGCCGCCTTCTGCTTGCGCGGCGCGCCGGAGCAGCGCTTGTTGATGGGCTTTTGGCGGGCTCCGTCGGTTTGGTTGTCGGAGCGCTCGTGAGCCGGGCTGGCCCTCATTCGGTCATCGTCGCGTTGATCGTGGCGTTTGCGTGCGTTGTGGTCGTCGACGTCGGCCTGCAACTGCGCCGCGGCACCCGCACAGGTCAGACGATGGGCCGGCAGGTCTTTGGCTTGACACTTCGATCGACAGGCCGGACGGCGACGCCGACATGGCGACTCGCATTGCGCGAGATCCTGAGGTGGCCAGCGGGTGTGCTGATCCTGGTGCTGGGTTCGAACTCGCCGTTTGTCGTTCATGACCGGATGCTCGGTACGGCAGTCGTGGCGGTTCTGCCGCACCAGGCCGCCCACGCCGGTCTCGGTTCGTAGGGGCGCTAGAAGACGACGCGCGACAGCGCGTCCTGGCCGACGTCGGCGACCCACACGGTCTGCCCGTCGATCGCCAGCGCCTTCGGGTTGATGCCGACGTCGACCGGATCGCCGACACGCTTGCGCGTGCGTGGGTCGAAGCGGACGACGGTCGAGTCGCTCTCGTTCGAGACCCAGACCGCGTCGGCGGCGGCGGCGACGCCCTTGGGCTGCGTGCCGACGGTGTAGCTCGTGACGTCGCGGGTGCTGCCGAGGCCGACCCGCACGAGCAGGTTGCGATCGGCGATCGTGACCCAGACCGCGCCGGCGCCGACGGCGATTGCCGTGGGCCGCCCGGGCACGACGATTCGCCGAGTCGTCATGGTCTTAGGGTCGAGGCGCGTGACCGAATTCGAACGCCGGCTGGCGATCCAGACCGACCCGGCGCCGACGGCCAGGTCCTGCATGCCGTCGGGCAGGTCCTTGGTGGCGACGACCTTGTTCGTCTTCGGGTCGATGCGCGAAACGGACTGCGGCACGAAGCTGCCGCGGCCGGAGCGGCTTCCGACCCAGATGCCACCCTCGCCGGCGGCGACCGCGAACGGGACGCCCGGCGGCAGCTGAATCGGGTCCGCCTGCCGCCGGCGCGTGTTCAGGTCGTAGCGCAGCAGCCCGTTCGTCGACTGCTTGACGACCCACATCGAGCCGTCGCCGGCCGCCAGCGCGGTCGCGCCGCTACCGACGTCGAGCAGGTCGGGTGATGCCTCGTAGGGCGGCTTCGTCTGCACGCGCGTGATCGTCCCCTCGGTGTTGCTGACGGCCCACGCGTAGCCGGCGGCGACGACGACGTCGTTCGGCCGCACGCCGACGTGGACCTCGCCGGCGTCGCTGGCTTCGACGGGCGCCGCGGGCGTGTCGTCGTCGCCACCGCCGGTGACGAACAGGACGACCGCGAGCGCGACCGCCGGCAGCAGCAGCGTCAGCCCCAGGATCAGGGCGCTGCGCCCGCGCCGCCGGCGCGGGGGAGGGGTGGCAGGCTCCGTCGCGGTGGCCGCATGGACCGTGACCGCAGAGGTGCCGGGCGCGCCCCGCTCGGTCGCGCCGGCGCCGGGAGAGGTGGCCGTCGGCGTGTCGTCGGTCGGCGCGGCCTCGCCGACAGCCACCCGGCGCTCCGGCGGCGTGGCGGTGATCCGGCCCGCCGCGGCGAGTGCCGCGCGGCCGAGGTCCCCGGTGCTCGGGAAGCGGTCGGCGGGATCCTTCGCCAGCGCCCGCGCGATCACGTCGTCGAAGGCGCCGGCGACACCGGCGACGAGACGGCTCGGTGACGGCGGCGGCTCGTTGAGGTGCGCCCACATCGTCGCCTCGTCGGAGTCTCGCCGGTACGGCGTCTCGCCCGTGAGCGCGAAGAACAGCAGGCAGCCGAGCGCGTAGACGTCGGCGCGGGCGTCGACATGGCCGCCGCGGATCTGCTCGGGCGCGACGTAGCCGAGCGTGCCGACCCACTGGCCCGCGTGCGACAGGCCCGACGTCGAGCCGACGTTCTTCGTCAGCCCGAAGTCGGTCAGGTAGACGTGGTCGCCGGCGCCGAGCAGGATGTTGGCGGGCTTGACGTCGCGGTGGACGATCCCGCGCGCGTGCGCCGCGTCGAGCGCCGCGGCGATCTGGCTGACGAGCTGTGCCGCGCGTCCCGGCTCCAGCGCTCCCTCGCGGCGCAACAGCGCGCGCATGTCCTCGCCCTCGACGTAGCGCATGGCGATGTAGAGCGAGCCGTCGTGCTCGCCGGCCGCGTAGATGGGGATGACGTTGGGGTGATCGATCGAGGCGGCGACGCGCGACTCGCGGACGAACCTGGCGCGGAAGTCCGGGTCCTCGGCCAGCTCGGGGGCGATCAGCTTCAGCGCCACCGTGCGTTCGAGCTCGAGCTCGGTCGCCCGGTAGACGACGCCCATGCCGCCGCGCCCGGCGACGGCCTGCAGCCGGTAGCCGGCGAACGACGTTCCGGGGCTCAAGTCCACGGTGCAGGTTCTAGCGGCCTGGGCGGCGTCAGCGGCCGCGCATATGATCCGCGCGCTGTGCGCTCGTCCGGTCTCGCAAAGGGGATGCGCATCGCGGCATGGGGGTTGGTCGCGGCCGGGATCGCCGCTCCGCCACTGCGTCGCCGTCTACATCTCCGCCCTCAGATGGTCACCGCGGCGTCGGTCGCTGCGCCGATCGCGCTGTGCGTCGCGGCGCGGCGGTCGACCGCGCGCGACGTCGGCGCGGCAGTGCTGCAGATGTGGGGCTACCTGGCGCACTACGAGATGCCCAACGACGACCCCGAGAAGCTCGCCGCCCGCGTGCGGATCGACTATCCGATCCGGTTCGACAAGGCGCTCGGGCTCGGCACCCTTCCCGGGCTGCGGCTCCAGCGCGCGCTCGGCAAGGACGGTGAGATCCGCCCGCACGAGGCGGTGCTGGTGTGGGCGCACTGGGTCTGGTTCGCCGTCCCACACGGCACCGTCGCCTACGTGCTCGCCCGCCGGCGCGATCGCTTCGCTCGCACCGCGGCGCAGATGTACTCCGTCTTCGACCTCGGGCTGGTCGCGTACTGGGCGATCCCGACGGCGCCGCCGTGGTACGCCGCCCGCCACGGCCGCACCGACGCCGATCTGCGGCGGATGATGGTCGAGCACGGCGAGCGTGTCTGGAAGGACCACTGGCAGCCGCTGTACGGTTTCCTCGGCGGTAACCCGCTCGCTGCTATGCCGTCCTTGCACTTCGCGACATCCGTGATGGCGGCCCATCTGCTCGCCGAGACCGGCCCGGTCGCGGGCGCGATCGGCTGGACCTACGCGCTGACGCTCGGGTTCGCGCTCGTCTATCTCGGCGAGCACTACGTCGTTGACCTGCTGGCCGGGCTGGCGCTGACCGAAGGCGTCCGCCACGCGGCGCCGGTCGTGGCGCCGGCCGCGACCCGCATCAACGGCTTGATCCAGCGGCTGGAAGCGCTGGCGCACCCGTGAGCGGCGCGCCGATCGAGACGCCGAACCTGCCGCCCGAGGAGGACGACGATGAGGCGATGCCGCGGATCGCGTTCACGCGGCGCAGCGCCCTGCTCGGCGGCTTCTTCATCCTCTCGGTCGTCGGCTTCATGTACTTCGTGCTGCCGGAGATCACCGGCCTGGGGGAGACGTGGCGGCGGATCGAGCACGGCGACCCGTGGTGGCTCGTCGTCGCGGCGATCTGCGAAGTCTTTTCGTACTTCGGCCACATCTGGCTGTTCCGCGTCGCCTTCGTGCGCGACGGGACGCCGATCTCCTGGCGCGAGAGCTATCAGGTGACGATGGCCGGGGTCGCCGCGTCGCGCCTGATCTCGGCCGCCGGAGCCGGAGGGCTCGCGCTGACGGCGTGGGCGATGCGGCGCTGGGGGCTCGAGCGCCGGGTCGTCGCGACGCGCCTGTTCGCCTTCCTCGTCCTGCTCTACGTCGTCTACGACCTGGCCTTGATCATCGGCGGCTTCGGGCTCTACATCGGCCTGTTCAGCGGCCCGGCGCCGTTCGCGATCACGCTGCTGCCGGCGATCTTCGGCTTGATCGCGCTCGTCGGGACGCTGCTCGTGGCGCTCGTGCCGCCGGACGTCGAGGCCCGGCTGCACCGCTGGTCGGACGGCCGCATGTTCTTCTCGCGGTTGCTCGCCCGGCTCTCGACGGTGCCGGCGTCGTTCGGCTCAGGTGTGCGGATGGCGATCGCGATCCTGCGCCGCGGCGAGCTCGGCCTGCTCGGCAGCCTTGTCTGGTGGGGATTCGACATCGCGACGTTGTGGGCGTGCTTTCACGCCTTCAGCGGCGAGGTCCCGCCGTTCGCCGTGATCGTCGTCGCCTACTACGTCGGCATGCTCGCCAACACGCTGCCGCTGCCGGGCGGCGTCGGCGGCGTCGAGGGCGGGATGATCGGCGCCTTCGCCGCCTTCGGCGTCGACTTCGGCTACGCGACGGTCGCCGTGCTCGCGTACCGGGCGCTGGCGTTCTGGCTGCCGACGATCCCGGGAGCGCTGGCCTATCTGCAGCTGCGGCGGACCGTCACGAGGTGGCGCAGCGAGCGCCGTGCCGCGAAGGCGAGCGACCGCCCGGCGACCGCCGGCGCGTGAGCCAAAGCACTATACTTTGTGAAGTGACCAGCGAACGTATCGAGAACGTCATCATCGTCGGCAGCGGGCCGGCCGGCTACACGGCCGCGCTCTACACCGCTCGCGCCAACCTCGAACCGCTGGTGGCCGAGGGCTTCGCCTGGGGCGGGCTGCTGCAGCAGACGACCGATGTCGAGAACTACCCCGGATTCCCCGAGGGGATCATGGGTCCGGAGATGATGAGCCGCTTCCGCGAGCAGGCCGAGCGCTTCGGTGCGCGCCTGATCACCGACGAGGTCACGCGGATCGAGCTCGCGACCGAGCCCGGCGGCGTTCACAGGGTCTGGATCGGCGACGACGAGCATCGCGGCCGATCGGTGATCCTGGCGATGGGCGCGCAGCACAAGAAGCTCGGCGTCCCCGGCGAGGACGAGCTCTCGGGCTCCGGCATCTCGTACTGCGCGACGTGCGACGCGGCGTTCTTCAAGGACAAGCCGATTCTCGTGATCGGCGGCGGCGACAGCGCGATGGAGGAGGCGATCTTCCTCGCCAAGTTCGGCTCGTCGGTCAAGGTGATCCACCGCCGCGACGAGTTCCGTGCCTCGAAGATCATGCTCGAGCGTGCGCGCTCGATCGAGAACCTCGAGCTGAAGACGCCGTTCGTCGTCGAGGAGTTCCATGCCGGCGACGGGCCGTACGAGCGCATCGCGCGACTGCGCAACACCGAGACGGGCGAGATCGAGGAGATCTCGTTCGGCGGCGCCTTCGTCGCGATCG
>DASRHW010000052.1:0-7845 GCA_035650375.1 Solirubrobacteraceae bacterium
GTGGGCGTTGGAGAGTTGAGAGGATTTGTCCCTAGTACGAGAGGACCGGGATGAACGCACCTCTGGTGTATCTGTTGTCCTGCCAAGGGCATAGCAGATTAGCTACGTGCGGATCGGATAACCGCTGAAGGCATCTAAGCGGGAAGCCGGCCTCGAGATGAGCTCTCCCATCCACTAGATGGAGTAAGTCCCCTGGTAGACCACCAGGTTGATAGGCCGGATCTGGAAGCGTGGTGACACGTGTAGGAGACCGGTACTAATGGGACGAGGGCTTGACGGATATTTTTGTAGCACGCGATACATGCAATAGCGTGCGTGGTGCCCAGGGCTTCGCGCCTGCAGTTTTCAAGGCCCGCCGGTGGCGCAGGTCTTTCATGATTTTCCGGTGGCTATGGCGAGAGGGAAACACCTCTTCCCATTCCGAACAGAGAAGTTAAGCCTCTCAGCGCCGATGGTACTTGGCTCGCAAGGGCCCGGGAGAGTAGGTCGCCGCCGGTTTACCTGCACGAAGGGCCGTCCTCCGGGGCGGCCCTTCGTCGTTGTGTGGCGCGACCGGCTCGGGGATGACACGTTGTCGCTGGTGCCTCCTCGGAGGATTCCGAGTGTCGTGGCGATACCCGTGGCCGCGACGACGCGCGACCAGGTGCTCAGTGCTTGCCGAGCGTGGGACGACGCGTAATCGACGCGTTCGACTGCCGGATCGGCGTCAGGCAGTGCTGCGGCCGCGGCACCCCGGCACCGGGCCGGCGCGCTCCCGGGCGGGAGCGCAGCGACACGCGGTGCGGGTGCGCGGATCTCTCACCGGGGCCGTGCGCACCGGAGAGCTCAGGGTCCTCCAGCAGAATGAAGGCACGTGCGAGGGCGAGAGCGCGCCGGAGGACGGGGACATCGGTAGGTACATCCGTCCGGCGCTGAGATGAAGAAGGGAACATGTGTTCGCAAGCGTACGTGTGTTCGTGGACGGAACACACGTTCGTGCAGGACTTCATGCAGAGCCGCGCCGGAGACACCGTGCCCGTCTGGCCGCGAGAGCCCGATCGGGCAGGCGGAAAGGCGCTTCGACGCCGAAGTCAGGCGGCGAGCGAGGCCCGGACGCGACGAACGACGTCGTCGGTGAACTCAGTCGTCGACGAGTGTCCGCCGAGGTCCGGAGTCTGCACGCCGTCGGCGGCGGCGCCGAGGACGGCGTCGTGGATCGCTCGCGCCGCGCGCTCGGCGGCCGCGCCGTGGCGCTCGGCGGCGTACTGCAGTACCGCACCGCAGGCCAGCAGCATCGCCATCGGGTTCGCGATGTCCTTGCCCTGGAGCGCGGGTGCGGTGCCGTGGGGCGCCTCGGCCATCGCCACGCGGGTACGGAAGTCGTCGTCGAAGCTCAGCAGGACCGACTCGGCGCCGGCGATCGATCCGAACATCGGCAGCACGAGGTCGGACAGGCAGTCGCCGTCGCGGTTGAGCGCGGGGATCACCAGCGGAACGTCGGGCGCGCCGCTGATCAGGCCGGCGTACGTCGCGTCGATCAGCACGGGCTGGTAGTCGACATCGGGATGTGCGGCGGCCGCGGCGTCGAGCTCCTCCTTGAGCATGCCCTCGTAGACGGGCGACACCGTCCACTTGGGCCCGCCGTAGACGCAGCCGCCGTTGAGCGCGGCCGTCCGGAACGCGTATTCGGCGACGGCACGGCATGTGCTCCGCGTGATGCGTTCGGTCCGGAACGCGATCTCGTCCGGGGCGCCGGCGGCGCCCTCGCGCGACTCGAGCGCGCCGTAGGCGTCCTCGACGGCCATTCGCACGACGGAGATCGGGTGCACGACACCGCCGAACGGGGCGACGCCGGGGATCCGGCGCCCGGTGCGGATGATCACCTTGCCGTCGACCTCCTCGCGGAGGATCCGATTCGGCGAGCCGACGTCGTCCTTGCTCTCGGGCGTGATCGTCGCTGCCTTGACGCCGAGACCCGACCGGCGCAGCGCGCGGGCGGCCTCGTGGACGATCTCGTTGTCCGTCGCGCGGCGCGCGTCGAGTGAGAGATCGAAGCGCTCGAGCGTCAGATCGAGGCCGAGAACGTCGGGGTCGAGCACCCGCAGCGCCTGCTCGAGCAGCTCTTGGCCGGTCTGATCGCCTTCAAGGATCGTGATCGTCAGGGAGTCGGCCATGCGGGGCGGGGACGATAGCTTCTCGGCGGCCCGCGGGCGTTAGTGTGCTCGTCGCGTCGGTTCCTTGGAGGGTCCGGGGCAAATCGGGCGAAATCCTCCTCGCATGCTTGTTACCCTTGCCCAGCGTCCACGGCGATTCGCACGGAAGCCCGCCCCAATGCAGAAGTTCCTCATCGAAGGCGGCGTTCCGTTGTCCGGCACGGTCACGCCCGCCGGCAACAAGAACGCCGCGCTGCCGATTCTCGCCGCCTGTCTGCTGACAGAGCAGGAAGTCGTCGTTCGCAACGTTCCGCGGATCGAGGACGTCGCGAACATGCTGGACCTGCTCGCGGGGATCGGCGTCGATGTCGAATGGCGCGGCAACAACGAGGTCGCGCTGCGTGCCGACGCCGTCGACGCGGAGGCAGAGATCGATCGCGACCTCTGCTCGCGCATTCGCGCGTCGTTCCTGCTCGCGGGGCCGCTGCTCGCCCGCTTCGGCAACGCCGTGATGCCCCCGCCGGGCGGCGATGTCATCGGTCGTCGCCGGCTCGATCCGCATCTCGACGCGTTCGCCGCGCTCGGTGCCGAGTTCGAGGTCGAACGCGACATCCACATCCACGCCCCGGACGGGCTCACCGCCGCCGAGGTCTTCATGGACGAGCCGTCGGTGATGGGCACGGAGAACGCGCTGCTCGCCGCCGCGCTGACGCCGGGCACGACGGTGATCGGCAACGCCGCCTGCGAGCCGCATGTCCAGGACCTCGCGCGGATGCTCGTCGCGATGGGCGCCGAGATCACCGGCATCGGCTCGAACGTCCTGCGGGTCACCGGTGCCGCTGAGCTCTCGGGCTGCGAGCACACGATCGGCCCAGACCACATCGAGGTCGGCTCCTTCATCGCGCTCGCCGGCGTCACCGGCGGCGAGATCCGGATCACCGAGACGCGGCCCGATGACCTGCGGATGATCCGGCTCGTTTTCGCGCAACTCGGCCTGCGAACCGAGCTCGACGGCGACGACGTGCTCGTTCCCGGCGACCAGCAGCTGATCGTCAAGCGCGACCTCGGCGAGTACAAGAGCAAGATCCAGGACGGGCCGTGGCCGGCGTTCCCAGCCGACCTGACGTCGATCGCCGTCGCGCTGGCGACGCAGTGCGCGGGCTCGGTGCTGATCCACGAGTGGATGTTCGAGAACCGCCTGGTCTTCACCGACAAGCTGATCGCGATGGGGGCAGACATCGTGCTCTGCGACCCGCACAGGGCGATCGTCACCGGTCCGTCGCGCCTGCGCGGTGAGCGGCTGTCGTCGCCGGACATCCGCGCCGGCATGTCGATGCTGATCGCGGCGCTCGGCGCCAAGGGCACCTCCGAGATCCAGAACATCCGCGAGATCGATCGCGGCTACGAGCGGATCGACGAGCGGTTGCGCGCGCTGGGCGCCCGGATCGAGCGGATCGACGCCGACGGCAACTAGGCCGGCGCGGTGTACGCCTAGCCTGCTCGGCGAGGTCTTTTGCCGTGATCCATCCGATTCCATCCGGGACACGCGACGTCCTGCCAGACGAGATGCGCGAGCTGCGCGCGATTACGCGTGCGCTGCTCGAGGTCTACGAGGACGAGGGCTACGGCGAGCTGTGGACGCCGACGCTCGAGTACGAGGAGGTGCTGCGGCGCGCGAGCGGCGCGGCCGAGCCCGCGTACCGGGTCTTCGACGACCACGGCGAGGTCCTCGCGCTGCGCTCCGACATGACGGTGCCGATCGCGCGCGTCGTCGCTTCGCGCTACCCGACGGCCGAGCCGCCGCTGCGCTTCTGTTACACCGCGCACGCCTACCGCGCCGTCGGCCGCCATCGCGGTCAGACGCGCGAGTTCCTGCAGTCGGGCGTCGAGCTCGTCGGCGCCTCGGCACCGGAGGGAACCGCCGAGGCGCTGCGGGTGATGTGCCGGGCGCTCGACGCGACCGGCCTGCGCGACTACCGGATCGCCGTCGGCGACGCTTCCCTGTACCCGGCGCTGCTGCGCGGCTTCGAGCTCAGCGAGGAGGCGACGAGCCGGCTGATGAGCGAGCTCGTCAGCCGTGACTTCGTCGGCCTCGAGCGCGAGGCGCGGGCGCTGGGGCTGTCGGCCGCCGACACCGAGTTGCTGATGGGCGTGCCGCAGTTACGCGGCGGGCCGAGCGTGCTCGACGCCGTCGGTGGACCGGGGGCCGAGGCCGTCGCCGGGCTGCGCCGCGTACTCGAACTGCTCGACGCGAGCGTCGCGGACCGGATCATCTTCGACCTCGGGCTGTCGCGCGGGCTCGGCTACTACACCGGGGCGGTCTTCGACGTCCTCGATCCGTCGCTCGGAACGCCGCTCGGCGGCGGCGGCCGCTACGACGACCTGCTCGGGCGCTTCGGGCGCCCGCTCCCGGCGGTCGGCTTCGCGCTCGCGGTCGACCAGTTGCACCTTGCGCTGGCAGAACGTGACGTCGCCCGGACGTCGCCGGATACGGCGACGGGAGAGCGAAATGCCTGACCTCACCATCGCGGTTCCCCGTGGAGCGCTGCTCGGCGGCACGCTCGACCTGCTCGACACGATCGGCATCGACACGGCGCCGGTGCGGGCGAACGACCGCCGGCTGCTGTTCGAGGAGGTCGGCATCGTCACGATGCGCCCCTCGGACGTCGCGACCTACGTCGAGGCCGGCGCGGCGGATCTCGGCATCACCGGCAAGGACGTCCTGCGCGAGCAGTCCTACCGCGACGTCTACGAGCTGCTCGATCTCGGCTTCGGCACCTGCACGATGGTGGTCGCGTCGGTCGCCGGCGATCCCGACCCGGCCGCCGAGGCGCTGCGGCGCCTCGGCGTGATGCGCGTCGCGACGAAGTACCCGCGGATCGCGACCGAGTACTTCGAGCGAACTGGCCGCCAGGCGGAGATCGTCGAGGTGAAGGGCTCCGTCGAGCTGGCGCCGCTGACGGGGATGGTCGAGGCGATCGTCGACCTCACCGCGACCGGCACGACGCTACGTGAGAACGGGCTCGTGATCCGCGAGGAGCTGTTCACGGCGACGGCGCGGCTGATCGCCAATCCGGTCGCCCACCGGCTCAAGGCGGAGGCGATCGACGCGCTGCTGGGACGACTCCGTGCCCGTTGATGGGCTCGGAGCGATGCTTCGTGCCCTGATTCCCGGCGGTGCGGCGGTGCGGCGCGACGTCGAGGCGATCGTCGCGGGCGTTCGCGAGCGCGGCGACACGGCGCTGTCCGAGTACGCCGAGCGCTTCGACGGCATCGCCCGCGGCACTCCGCTGCGCGTCACGCCGGATGAGCTTGCGGCGGCGCTGGCGGGGCTCGCGGACGATGTCCGCGCCGGCCTCGAGCTGGCGATCGAGAACGTCGCCGCCGTGGCCGGGCTGAGCGTCGGCTCCGACGCGGAGGTCGAACTGCCGCAGGGCCAGACCGTGCGTGTGCGGGAGCTGCCCGTGCGCCGCGCCGCGATCTACGTGCCGGGCGGCCGCGCTCCGTACCCGTCGACGGTCGTCATGGGGGCGGTGACCGCGCACGTCGCCGGTGTCGAGCAGATCGTCGTCTGCGCGCCGGGCGCCGACCCGGTGATCCTCGCCGCCTGCGCGCTCTGCGGCGTCGAGGAGGTCTACCGGGCCGGAGGGGCTCACGCGGTCGCCGCGCTCGCCTACGGCACCGAGGAGATCGAACGCGTCGACGTGATCGCCGGTCCGGGCAACCTGTACGTGCAGGAGGCCAAGCGCCAGGTGTCGGGCGATGTCGGTATCGACGGCTTTCTCGGGCCGAGCGACCTGCTGGTGTTGGCGGGCGCCGGCGCCGGCGCTGAGCTTGTGGCGCTCGATCTGGAGGCCCAGGCCGAGCACGGGGAAGGGACGATCGTCGTCGCGGTCAGCGACGACGGCGTGCTCTGCGACACGCTCGCCGAACGGCTCGCCGACCTATCGCCGATGGCGATCGACGCCCGGGACGACGACTTTCAAGCCTTCTCGGAGGGCAACGAGTCAGGTGCCGTGGCCGCGATCGTGCGGGTCGCGGACCTGGAGGAGGGGCTCGCGCTCGCTGAGGATTTCGCGCCCGAGCATCTCGAGCTCGTCGGCGCGGCGGAGGTGCTCGCGCCGCGGGTGCGCTCCGCGGGCTGCGTGTTCGTCGGCGGCGCCTCGGCGACAGCGTTCGGCGACTACGTCGCCGGCTCGAACCACTCACTGCCCACGGGCGGCGCCGCACGCTTCGGCTCGGCGCTGTCGCCGCGCGCCTTTCGCCGCAGGATGGCGGAGGTGCGGATCGGGAACGCCGCGGCGGCGCTCGCGCCGGCGGGCACAGCGATCGCACGCGCCGAGGGATTCGAGGCGCACGCGAGATCGATGGAAGCCAGGGTCTGGGAGGATGACTCACAATGAGCCGGGAAGCTGAGATCACACGGAAGACGAATGAGACGGACGTCGTTCTGCGACTGTCGCTCGACGGAACGGGCGCGGGCAAGCGCGACACCGGCGTCGGCTTCCTCGACCACATGCTCGACCTGCTCGCGCGGCACGGTCGCATCGATCTCGACGTCCGCGTCACCGGTGACCTCGAGACCGGGGCACACCACACGGTCGAGGACACGGGACTCGCGCTGGGCCAGGCGCTCGACGCCGCGCTGGGCGATCGCGCCGGCATCTATCGCTACGGGCACGCCGTCGTGCCGATGGACGAGGCGCGCGCGAGCTGCACGCTCGACATCTCCGGGCGCCCGCACACGGCCTTCGAGGCCGAGCTGCCGTCGGGCCTGACCGGCGGCTTCGACCACGAGCTCGCCGAGGAGTTCTTCCGCGCCGTCGCCAACAGCGCGAAGCTGACGCTGCATCTGACGGTCGAGAGCGGCAGCAACGCCCATCACGTGATCGAGGCGCTGTTCAAGGCCTTCGCGCGCGCGCTGCGCGCGGCCGTCGCGATCGATCCGACAGAGACGGGGGTGCCTTCGACGAAGGGCACGCTGACGGCATGACGCGAGCAAGTATGGAAGCCGGGCCGGCGATCGGGATCGTCGATTACGGGATGGGCAATCGCCGCTCGGTCGAGAAGGCGTTCGAGCGCGTCGGTGCCGCGGTTCGGCTGACGTCCGATCACGACGCGCTGCGTGCTGCCGACGGGATCGTCGTGCCCGGCGTCGGCGCCTATCCGGAGGCGATGCGCCGGCTGCGCGCGGAGGGGCTCGACGAGCTGATCCTCGAGCGCGCCGAGCAGGTGCCCGTGATCGGGCTCTGCCTCGGGATGCAGCTGCTCTACGAGGGCTCCGACGAGTTCGGCGCGACCGAGGGACTCGGGCTGCTGCGCGGGCGCGTCCGCGCGCTGCACGCGCCTGGGCTGAAGCTGCCGCACATCGGCTGGCACAGCGTCCGCTTCGAGCGCGACACGCCGCTGACGCCACCGTCCCGCGAGGCGGCGTACTACCACGTCCACAGCTTCGCGGCGGAGCGCAGCCCGGATGCGATCGGCTTCGGCGAGTACGGCGGCGAGTTCGTCTCGATCGCCGCTCGCGGCAATGTCTTCGGTTGTCAGTTCCACCCCGAGAAGTCGTCGCACGCCGGCCTAGCGCTGCTGCGGTCGTTCACACAGCTCTGCGCAAAGGTGCCCGCATGATCCTGTATCCCGCCATCGACATCTCCGAGGGCAAGGCGGTTCGCCTCGTCAAGGGAGATTTCGACGCGATGACCGTCTACGGCGA
>DASRHW010000053.1:0-25823 GCA_035650375.1 Solirubrobacteraceae bacterium
CGTAGTCGCCGACGAACGTCTTGACCGGCCGCCGCCCCTCCGGCGGCGTCTCGATCACGCTGATGTCGCGCAGCCCGGCGAGCGACATCTGCAGCGTCCGCGGGATCGGCGTGGCGCTCATCGCGATCACGTCGACGCGCAGCTTGAGCTGGCGCAGCAGCTCCTTCTGGCGCACGCCGAAGCGCTGCTCCTCGTCGACGATCATCAACCCGAGGTCCTTGCCACGGACGTCGCGGCCGAGGATCCGGTGGGTGCCGATGAGGATGTCGGCCTTGCCATCGTTGAACGCCGCGACGGCGGCCTTCTGCTCGGCGGCGGTGCGAAACCGGCTGACGTAGTCGATCGTGAACGGGTAGTCGGCCATCCGCTCGGAGAAGGTCCCGTAGTGCTGCTGGGCGAGGATCGTCGTCGGGGCCAGCACCAGCACCTGCTTGCCGGCCTCGGCCGCCTTGAACGCCGCCCGCAGCGCGACCTCGGTCTTGCCGTAGCCGACGTCGCCGCAGATCAACCGGTCCATTGGCCGCGGCGCCTCCATATCGGACTTCACGTGCTCGATCGCCTCGCGCTGGTCGGCGGTCTCGCGCCAGGGGAAGCGCTGCTCGAACTCGCGAAGCCATTCGGAGTCGTCGGGGAAGGCGAAGCCGGTCCGGCGGCGGCGCTCGGCGTAGAGGTTGATCAGCTCGCCGGCCATCTCCTGCGCCGCCTTGCGGGCGCGCGACTTCATCGTCTCCCAGCTCTTGCCGCCGAGCTTCGACAGCGGCGGGTGCGTGCCGCCGGCGCCGACGTAACGGCTGATCTTCTCGAGCTGGTCGACCGGCATGAAGACCTTGTCCGTGCCGGCGAACTCGAGCTCGAGGTAGTCGCGCGTGACCTTGCCGACGGTCTTCGTGTCGAAACCGGCGAAGCGCGCGAGGCCGTGGTCGGAGTGGACGACGATGTCGCCCGTGCGCAGATCGGCGAACGAGCGCAGCGCGCCACGCCGGCGACGGCCGCCGTCCATCCCGCCGGTGCGCTCCGCCCGGCGGCGGCGGAACAGCCTGTGCTCCGGCAGGATCGCCAGCTTCAGCCCGGCGGCGATGAAGCCGTCGCGTAGCGACGCCTCGGCGAACTCGAGCCGGCCCTCGGGGGCGTCGTCGGCGCGCTTGGCGTCGACGTCGCGAGCGCCCGTGCCCTCGAGCCACGCCGGCGTCGTGCGGACGAGGTTGTAGGCAGCGCGTTCGCCATCGCCGCGGCGCGGCCAGGCGACGACCGTGCGATAGCCGGAGCGGACGAGCTTCTCGAGCTCGGGCTCCGCGTCGGTCAGCGAGCGCGCGGCGACGTCCGCCGCCTGGGCGCGCAGCTCGAGCGGCTGGTCGGCCGACAGCGACGACAGCCGGACGACGGCGCGGGCGTCGAGGGCCGCGCTGACGTCCTCGGGCCTGACGTAGAGATGGTGTGCGTCGACGTCGTGCAGCGCGGCCGTGACGTCCTGCCAGTTGTCCGCCAGCGCCGGCGCGACCTCCTCCTCAGCGGCGATGAACAGCAGCGCGTCGGCCGGCACGAGATCGAGGAAGGCGCCGAAGCGCTCGACCGGCAGCAGCTCGGCCACGACGCCGCCCGGACCGGACCCACCCACCGGCTCGTCGTCCTCGAGCAGCGCGGCGATCTCCGCCATCTCACGGTGCTCGGCGGCAAGCTCCGCCGCGGGCGCGATCTCGACGCGATCGGTGTCGCCGAGCGAGCGCTGCGTGAAGGTCGAGAACCAGCGCAGCGACTCGACCTCGACGTCGAACATCTCGATCCGGCAGGCACGATCCTCGGTCGCCGAGAAGACGTCGAGGATCTCGCCGCGGATCGCGAATTGGCCGCGGTCGTCGACCTGGTCGACGCGCTCGTAGCCGGCGCGGACGAGTGCCTCGGCGACCTCGTCGAGGTCGAGCAGGTCGCCCTTGGCGATCGCGAACGAGGACGGCCGCAGCGCCGGGTCGGGAACCTTCTCGGCGAGCGCGACGGCGCTGACGACGACGACCGGCGCCTCAGAGGCGGGATCGACGGACAGCAGCGCGTCGAGCGCCGCGACGCGCAGGCCGACGAGGTGCGGCGGCGGCGTCAGGTGCGACTCGTAGGCGACACCGCGGCTCGGATAGAAGCGCACCGGGCGCGGCGCCAGCCAGGCGCGGATGTCGACGGCGAGGTCGCGCGCCTGGCGGTCGTCGCCGGCGACGATCACCACGGGGCGCCGCGGATCCTCGTCGGCGAGCGCCGCGAGCACGTAGGGCCGCAGCGATGACGACACGAAGGCGCGGTCGTCCGCGCGCATCTCCAGCAGCTGAGCACCGGTCGGCTCGGCCGAGAGGTGACGCAAGAGCGGACGCAGAGCCATCACCTTGCACTCTACGAACGGGCCCGTGTGCGGGCGCGGGCGCCGCGGTGCGGGCGCGGGCGCCGTGGCGCCGCGGGCCGCCGCGAGGGCGCCACCGCCGGAGTCGCCACGTACCCGCCGGCCCGCCAGGGGTGGGCGAGCTTTTCCATGCATGGCAAGGGAAAGACCGCCCACCCCGATGTGGGGTCGTCGCACGACACACGCGGAGAGCACCGCACGCGGAAGAGCACCGTGCGCGGAACGTCGCCGCGCGCAGGCGTCGCGGCGCGGCGCCCCAAGTGCCCGGGCGCCCCGGGACGACGCGAGGCCCGCCGGCGCCGGCCGGCCCGTCAGGCCCGTCAGGCGAGCAGCAGGCGCTCGGTCTCGTCGGCGGCGCGGCCGACGAGCTCCCGCACCTCGGCCCGCGGCTGCCGCCAGGCGCCGAGGACGTAGGCGGCCACAAGGTCCGGGTCGGTCGTGTCGGGGCGGCCGACGCCCACGCGGACGCGCGCGAACTCCGGCGAGCCGAAGCCCGCCTTGAGCGACTTCAGGCCGTTGTGGCCCGCCAGGCCGCCACCGATGCGTACGCGCACGTCGCCGAACGGCAGGTCGATCTCGTCGTGGACGACGACGACGTGGTCGAGCTCGACCTTCAGCGCGCCGCGTGCCGGCCCCGCGGAGTCACCGGACTCGTTCATGTACGTCTGCGGCTGCAGCACGGCGACGCGCGGGCCGGGGACGCCGCCGTGCGGGACGCGTCCGTCCGCCAGCAGTCCGTTGAACTTCTTCTTGGGCGTGCCCAGCGCCCAGCGCTCGATCAGTGCCTGCGCGACGTCGAAGCCGACGCTGTGCGGCGTGTCGGCGTAGCGAGCGCCCGGGTTGCCGAGACCGACGACCAGCCAATCGACCGGCGCGACGCCCCCGAAGAACTTCATCGAGACGCGCTACGCGTCGTCGGAAGCAGCGTCGCCGTCGCCGGCGTCGTCCGCGTCGCCGTCGCCCGATGCCTCGGGCTCGGCCGCTGCGCCTTCCTCGCCGACGACCGTGGTCTCGGTCTCGAGCTCGTCGAGCTCGGTCTCGAGCCGCGGCGGGCTGAGGTTGGCGACGACGATCTCGCCGTCGTCGACGATCGTGACGCCCTGCGGCGCGACGACCTGCGAGAGCGTGAAGGTGTCGTTGATCTCCATCGCCGAGACGTCGAGCTCGAGGAACTCGGGAATCTCGTTCGGCAGCGCCTCAACGGTGACCTCGCGCGTGACCTGCTCGAGCACGCCGCCCTCGCGATGGCCCGGAGCGTCGTCGGCACCGACGAGGTGCAGCGGCACCGGCGCGTGGATCGGCTTGTTGAGGTCGACGCGCAGCAGGTCGATGTGCATGACCTCGCCGCGCACCGGGTGGCGCTGCGCGTCCTTGAGCACCGCGGCCGTGGCGTTGCCGCCGTCGGCGTCGTGCAGCTCGATGACGGCGCCGGAGCCGTGCAGCGCCTGGCGCAACTCGCGCGCGTCGACCGAGAACGTCAGCGCGTCCTTGTCGAGGCCGTAGAGGACGCCGGGCACACGGCCCTCACGGCGCAGCCGGCGCGTCGCGCGCGAATGCGCAGCGTCACGCGGGGTGATTGTCAGCTTCGTCGTATCCGACGCACGGGATGCCATGAGCGGCGGAGAGGTTAGCGCTTCAGCGCGCCGACCTGCGGGGTCGACGCGAAGATGTCGTGCAACGTCGTCCACGCCGGCTTCTTCTTGCCGTCGAAGTCGAGCACGCCCTTCTGGTGCAGCGGCGGCGACGGGCGCGGGTTGCCGCCGTCCCAGCCCGGGCGGACGCGGAACTCGCGCAGCGCCCACCAAATCGCACCCGACAGCCACGGCTTGCTCGCGTAGACGTCGTAGTGGTATTTCGCGTAGTCCTGCTGGAAGGCGTAGGTGCCCTTCTCCTCGACGGGGCCCTCGCGGTTCGCCTCGGCGCCTGTCTCGGTGATCACGATCGCCTTGTTCGGATAGCAGGCGCGAACCGAGTCGAGGTAGTCCGGCAGCAGCGTCCGGTCGGCGATCGTCCCGTTCGGCCCCGGATACCAGCCGAAGTAGTCGTTGATCCCGATGATGTCGAGCGGGGCGTACTGGGGCCGGCAGCCGACGGCGGGATAGCCGGCGACCGCCAGGCCGACCGGTCGCGTCGGATCGAGCGCGTGCGCGGTCTTGACGGCCTGCGCGATGTAGTAGCTCTGCACCGGGCCCGGCCGCGAGCTGAGCTCGTTGCCGATCGACCAGGCGATGATCGCCGGGTGGTTGCCGTTGATCAGGATGTTGTCGCGCAGCTCGTTGGACGCGAGCTTGCGGACGATCTGCTGCTTCAGGTACTTGGTCTTGATCGCGTAGACCGGGATCTCGGACCAGAGCATGATCCCGTACTTGTCGGCGAGCTCCTGGAGCTGCGGATGCAGGGGGTAGTGCGAGCGGATCAGCGTCGCGCCGAGGTCGCGGACCTGGTCGATCAGCTGCTGGCGCTGGGTGTTGTCGAGCGCTGAGCCCTTGAGCCTGCTGTCCTCGTGCAGGCCGACGCCGCGGAAGTGCAGCTGCCTGCCGTTGAGGTACAGCAGGCCGTTGACGACCTTGATCGAACGGATCCCCGTCTGCGTCGACCAGCGCTGCACGACAGGCCCGTCGCCGCCGGCGCCGATCCGTGCCCGCAGCTTCAGCTGGTACAGGTTCGGGGTGCCCGGCGCCCACAGCTTGGGCTTCGCGACGTGCACCGTCTTGACGAACGTCGCGAAGCGCTTCGCGCCGATGGCCGCCGTGCCGAGCGTCAGCTGCTTGCCACCGAAGCTGCCGCCGACGGTGACGCGCTGCGCGCCGGCGGACGAGTTGCGCACGGTGACGCGGACCTTGACGTCGGCCGCGCAGGTCCCGCACGGCAGGGTCGGCTGGACCTGAACGGTGTTGAAGTCGACTCGGTCGACCTTGCGCAGGTAGACCTCACGCAGCAGGCCCCCGTAGTTCCACCAGCCGCCGGTCGGCGTGCCGACCGTCGTCAGGCCAGACGGCGGGAAGTCCGTCGGCCGGCGCCGGTTGTCGACGCGAACGACGAGGCGGTTGACGCCGCCGCGGTTGAGGTACGAGACCGGCAGCCGGAACTCGAACGGCAGATAGGCACCGGTGTGCTTGCCCAGCGGCTTGCCGTTGAGCCAGACCTGCGCGCGGTAGTTGACCGACTCGAAGCGCACGACCCAGGACAGCGCGCTCGCCGCCGACGGCAGCTTGAAGTCCTTGCGATACCAGCCGACGGTGCCGCTGAAGCCCTCGTTGGTGTTGTCGTTGACGTTCCAGGTGTTCGGCACCGCGACGGACTGCCAGCCGACGGTCGAGGTGCTCTTCTGGAAGCCCTGCTTGAGCCCGGCCTCGGCCTTGTCGAGCCGGAACATCCACTGGCCACCCATCAGGTAGCGGCCGCTGGGACCGTCGCTGTAGAGGGCGCCCTCGGACGGCTTCTCGGCCGGCTTGATCGCGACGTTCGTCGTGGTGGGCGCGGTCGCGGGCGGCACGTCGTCGGTCGCCGCCACCGCCGGAGCGGCGGTGAGCGCGAAAGCGAGCGTGAGCAGGACGACGTGGCGGGCGCGAAGCATGATCTCGGCGTACAACGCCGCGCACCGACGGAAGTTCCTGCTCCTCAGCAGTCGGACTCGTTGTCGATCGGCGCGCTGACGCGCAGGAGGCTAACGCGTCGCCCGGCCAGCGCCGTGCCCGTGCGGCGCACGAGCACGCACTGGACAACCGGCAGCTGGCGGTTGACGATCGTCCACGCGACCCGCGTCAGGCCGGTGTCCGCGCCGAGCGCATACGCGGTCCGCGACCGGTAGGCGATGATCTTCGGATCACCGGATCGTCGCATCCGCTTCGCGAGCGCGATGACCCCGGCGCGGCAGCGCGCGTCGTCGCGGCACGACGGCGCGAGCCGGTCGAGCATCGCCTCCGAATCGCCGCGCGCCTGTGCCTGGAGCAGGACCAGAACGGCGCCCCGCTCGGTCGACTCGGTCGTGAAGAAACGCGCGAGCACCCACGAGATGCCGACGAACACGATCAGGGCGACGACGATGAACGGTGCGCGGCGCATGGCGGGCGGACCGTACCGGCGATCCCGGCTAGCCGACCGCCACGCCGGGTAGACCTGTCGACGATGAAGGTCATCTACAAGCCGATCGGCGTCGTCCTCGGGCTGATCGGCGGCATCCTCGGCAAGCGCGCCTTCAACGCCGTCTGGAAACGCGTCGACGAAGAGAAGCCGCCGAAGGCGACGACCAAGGAGACGACGATCGCCAAGGTCGTCTCCGCGGCGGCGCTTCAGGCCGTGATCTTCAAGGTCACGCGGGTTGTCGTCGACCGTGCCGGGGCACGCGGCTGGGAACGACTGACCGGCTCGTGGCCGGGCGAGAAGCGCCCGAAGCCTGCCGACGACGACGACGACTAGAGGGTGGCGGAGCGGTCATGTGACCGCGGAGCCGGGCCCCTCTTTCCTCTTCTGGCGGAGCGGTCATGTGACCGCGGAGCCGGGCCCCTCTTTCCTCAGCCACCGATCGTGAAGCCGCGCTCGGCGAGGTCGCCGAGCGCGTCCTCGAAGGCGCCGAAGTCGCGTGCGGTCAAGAGCTCGATCGGCTTGCCGCGGCGGCCGCCGGCGCGCACCCAGCGGCGCAGCAGCGCGTCGTCGTGCTCCTCGGTCAGCGCCAGCAGCAGCGCCAGCTCGGGCCGGTGGGAGAGCTCGTCGCCGGCGAGCAGCGTCAGCGGATCGACGGCGAGCACCGCGAGCAGCTCCTCGTCGCTGAGGCCGAGCCGCTCCTGCAGCAGCCGCGCCGCGGTCGCGGTCACCGGAGCTACTCGGACTGACGGCCGAGCAGCGCGACGAAGCGCTCGACGCGGCCGCGATCTTCATCCGACAGGCTTCCGTCGACCTCGACGAGCAACGTCATCGGCGCCCGATCGCGCGCCCACGCGCGGGCACGGTCGCTGAAGCTGCCGGTGAGCCAGACGAGCGGTAGCGCCGCGGCGTAGTCGATCACGACCTGCTCCTGCCGCTCGGCGGTCTGCTCACGGCGAACGACGAGCACCGCTTCGCTGCCGAGCGCGTGCGCGATGCGATCGATGCCGTCGAGGCCGGTCGTGTCGGCGAGCAGCGCGACGTCGCCGTCGCGCAGCATGTCGGCGGCCCAGCCGGCGGGCTCACCGTCGAGCGCCGCCGGAACGCTGACGACACGAAACAGGGGAAGGCTCACGCGCAGAACGTAGCGCCGCTGCGGCACTTGGCGCACCGCGGCGCTTTTCGACAGGTCTTACGCCGATCTTCGCGCAAGCTCATTCACGTCCCGTTGGGTCCTCGTCGTGCCGAACGCGGTGGCCTCCAAGGCCGTCGCGTTCGGCGCACCAACGTGTCATCGGGCGCGCATCGCGCCGAGCGAAAGGTCGTCGTGTTCTACGTCAAGTACCTGTTCTCCGAGTTGCGCCGGCGCAAGGGCCGCACGCTGCTCACCGCGATGGGCCTCGGCGTCGGCGTCGGCCTCGTCGTCGCTGTCAGCGCGCTGTCGAATGGTCTCGACGACGCCCAGAGCAAGGTCCTCGACCCGCTGACGGGCGTCGGCACCGACATGACCGTCAGCCGCCCGCTGACCGTCTCGGGAACGGGTTCGCAACAGCAGTTCGGCGGCGGGCAGCTCTCGCAGTCCGAGCGCGAGAAGCTGCGCAAGGAGAACGGCGGCGGCGGCGTTCGCTTCGGTCTGCGTGACCTCGGAAAGCCTGGTGAGAAGTTCTCGTCGGAGCAGTTCGTCTCCGGCCAGCAGCTGAGCTTCGCGTCGAGCGAGGTGGCCAAGATCGCCAAGCTCGACGGCGTCTACCAGGCCGCCGGCTCGCTGACGCTGACCGCGATCAAGATCTCCGGCACCGTTCCCGAGCAGACCGAGACCGCCCCACAGCGTGGCGCCGGCGGGGGAGGTGGCCTCCAGACCAACGGGCCGCGTTCGATCGACTCGACCTCGTCGACGGTGACCGGGATCGACGCGAGCAAGCCCGCGATCGCCCCGGTGACGCCGAGCCAGGTCCGCAAGGGTCGCTTCCTCTCCGCGAGCGGCGGCGCCTACCAGGCGCTGCTGAACCTCAGCTACGCGCGGCAGAAGGGCCTCGCCGTCGGTGACTCGCTGACGCTGAAGGGCAAGAAGTTCACGATCGTCGGCCTGACGAGCGCGCCGCTCGGCGGAACGGCGTCCGACGTCTACGTGCATCTCGCCACGCTCCAGACCCTTGCCGCCCGCAAGGGGCGGATCAACGGCATGCAGGTCCGTGCGACGACCGGCGACCAGGTCGCCGCGGTGACAAAGCGGATCAAGGCGAGCTTCAGCGGCGCCTCGGTGACGACGTCGAAGGACCTCGCCGACCGCATCGGCGGATCGCTGAAGGACGCCAAGAACCTCTCGAGCAAGCTCGGCACGGCGCTCGCCGTCGTCGCGCTGATCGCCGCGTTCCTGATCGCGACGCTGCTGACGCTGTCGGGCATCGCGAAGCGCACGCGTGAGTTGGGGACGCTGAAGGCGATCGGCTGGAAGCAGCGCCTCGTCGTCCGCCAGGTCACGTTCGAGTCGCTCACGCAGGGACTGCTCGGCGGCGTGTTCGGGGCCGCGATCGGCATCGCCGCGGCCGCCGCGATCGGTGCCGTCGGAATCGAGCTGAAGGCCACCGTCGACGCCCCCGCGGCCGCCGCGGGTGTCGGCGGGCCCGGCGGCCCGAGTGGCGGGCCGTTCGGACTCGGCAGAAGCGCGGTCACCAGCGGCTCGCAGCTGATCAAGCTCCACGCGCCTGTCGACCTGACGCTGATCGCGCTGGCGATCGGCCTGGCGCTGCTCGGCGGCCTGCTCGCAGGTGCCGTCGGCGGGGCCCGCGCGGCGCGCCTGCGGCCAGCCGAGGCCCTGCGGAGCGTCGAATGAGCCTTTCATCCACCGATCACGGAGACGAACCCATGGACCAGTCACTCGACCACGCCGACCCGGTCCTCTACGAGCTGACCGGCGTCACCCGCCACTACGGCGAGAACGGCACCGCGGTGCGCGCGCTCGACGGCATCGACCTGACGATCCGCCGTGGCGAGTTCGTCGCCGTCGTCGGCCCGAGCGGATCGGGAAAGAGCACGCTGCTGCAGCTGCTGGGCGGCCTCGACCGCCCGACCGGAGGCACGATCCTGTTCGAGGGCAGCGACCTCGGCCGGGCGCGCGACGGGCAGCTGACGAAGCTCCGCCTGCACACGATCGGGTTCATCTTCCAGCAGTTCAACCTGATTCCGACGCTGACGGCGCAGCAGAACGTGGAGGTGGCGCTGGCACCGACCGGGCTCAAGGCCGCCGAGCGTGAGCGCCGCTGCCGGGAGCTGCTCGAGTCGGTCGGGCTGCAGGCACGAGCTGGGCATCTCCCCTCGCAGCTCTCCGGCGGAGAGCAGCAGCGCGTCGCGATCGCGCGGGCGCTGGCCAACGATCCGCCGGTGCTGCTCGCCGACGAGCCGACCGGCAACCTCGACAGTGCGACGGGCGACGAGCTGATCGCGCTGCTCGCAACGCTCAACCGCGAGCGCGGCATCACGATCATCCTGATCACACACGACCGCGCGATCGCCGACGCGTCCCCGCGCACGATCGGGATGCGCGACGGCAAGCTGGAGACCCTGGAGGCCGCGCCTGCGTGACGCTGTGGCGACCGTCAGTGCTCGTGTACCGGCGTACGAACGGTCGCCCACGATCGCCAGCTGATCCGCAGGATCACGGCCGTGATCGCAAGCCCGATCAGTGGGTCGGCGACCGGCACGCCGATCGCGACGACCAGCGCCGACGCGACGACCGCCAGCGAGACGTACGCGTCCACGCGCGCATGATCGCCGTCGGCGACGAGCGCGGGGCTCTCGAGCCGCCGGCCGGCCCGCGTTCGCACGCCGGCGGCGATGCGGTTGCCGGCGTAGCCGACCGCGCCCGCGGCGGCAAGCGCCCAGAGATGACCGGGCGGGCTCTGATCCAGCAGTCGCCGCACCGCCTCGAAGCCGGCCACGCAGGCGCTGAGGAAGATCGCCGCGACAACGAACATGCCTGCCGTCCGTTCGGCCCGCCGTGACCGAAGTAGGAAGGCCGCCCCGAGCGGGATCGCGGTCAGGGCGTCGCCCGCGTTGTGGATCAGGTCCGCCAGCAGCGCGACCGAGCCCGAGAGGGCGAAAACGAGCGCTTGACACGCCGCCGTCAACGCGAGCACGAACAGCGACAGAACGACAGCTCTGACGCCCTCGCGCGAGCGCTTGATCGAGTCGTCGACGAGGCCATGCGAGTGGCCGTGACGACGATCGCGACGCTTGTCGCGCGCCGAGCCGGCGGTGTCGCCGCCGTGCTCGTGCGGACCGCGATGGGGATGAGCGTGCTCAAGCCTCCCGTGACGGTGGCGGT
The DNA here is from genome assembly GCA_035650375.1 of Solirubrobacteraceae bacterium. Taxonomy (GTDB): domain Bacteria; phylum Actinomycetota; class Thermoleophilia; order Solirubrobacterales; family Solirubrobacteraceae; genus BP-464. Next base: position 10,788 of record DASRHW010000053.1, read on the forward strand.
CACCGCCGAGCCGCGTGTAACGAAGGGCCGCAGCCACGTCCGCGAGGGTAGAGCAAGCCGCCCTAGACGAGGTCGCGGCGGCGCAGCAGCGCGGCCGCGGCGGCGGCCAGGGCCGCTATCCAGGCGCCCATCACGAGCAGCGCGACCCCGGGCCTGAGCGCGTCGTCGGCGCCAAACGAGTTGCCCTGGAGGTCGTTCGGAGCGCCGACGGTGGGGGCGTACTGGCCGACCTCGGAGACGAGCCCAAGCAGCACCCGCTCGACGACGAAGATCAGCACCAGCACGCCAACGATCGCAACCACCTGATTGCGCACCAGGCCGCCGACGCAGACGCCGAAGGCGCCGAGGAATCCGGCGACAGCGAGGTTGCGCCAGAGCACGTCGGCGAGGTCTGCGATGCCGAGCGTCGGCACGTCGCGCGAGGACAGGATCGCCGTACCGACGGCCATGATCACGACCGTGATCACGAGCGAGATGACGACGCCGGCGACCGCGTAGGCGATCAGCTTCGCGCCGAGCAGCCGTGTGCGGTCAGGCGCCGCGAGGATCGTCGACGTGATCGTGCGGTGGCGCCACTCGCCCGCCATGCCCATCACCCCGAGCAGCACGATGAACAGCCCCGTGAAGTCGCCGTAGAACATCTCGCGGACATCGGACTTGTCCATATTGTTCGCCAGCGCCGCGGTCAGCACGACGACCAGCAGCGACAGCGCGAACGCCGAACCGGCCAGCGCGGCGAACGTGCGCGTCGTCCGCAGCTTCAGCAGCTCCGCCTTGAGCAGGGGTGTCATTCGGCACCACCCGTGAGCTCGAAGAACACGTCCTCGAGCGAGCGCGCGCGGGGCGCCAGGCCCGTCAGCGCGATGCCCGCCTCGGCCGCCACGAGCCCGACCGCCTCGGGCGTCGCACCAGGAACGATCAGGCGCTCGCCGTCGCGATCGATGCGATTGCCGGCAGCGAGCAGCGCCCGCTCGAGCGCGTCGGCGTCACGCGCACGGACCTCGGTCACGGGCCCGTCGCTGCCACCGAGCACCTCCTCGAGCGTGCCCTTGCCGCGCAGCTTCCCGTGCGCGATGACGACGATGTCGTCGACCGACTGCGCCACCTCGGCCAGCAGGTGGCTCGAGACCAGCACGGCGCGCCCGCGGGCCGCCTGCTCGCGCAGCATGCCGCGCATCCAGCTGATACCCGGCGGGTCGAGCCCGTTGGCAGGCTCGTCGAGGATCAGCACCTCGGGGTCGCCGAGCAGCGCCGCGGCGATCGCCAGCCGCTGGCGCATGCCGAGCGAGTAACCACCGACACGGCGGTCGGCAGCGGCTGTCAGCCCGACCTCCTCGAGCACCTCGCCGACGCGCTCGGGCCGATGCTCGCCGGTGACCGCGAGCACGCGCAGGTGGTTGCGCCCCGTGCGACCGGGATGAAACGCGGTGTCCTCGAGCACGGCGCCGACCTTCGTGCTCGGCCGCTCCAGCCGCTCGTACGGCAGCCCGCCGAACGTCGCTTCTCCGGCGCTCGGATTGATCAGCCCCAGCAGGGTGCGCAGCGTCGTGCTCTTGCCGGCGCCGTTGGGCCCGAGGAAGCCGGTCACGCGGCCCGCGCCGATCTCGAAGCTGAGATCGTCGACGGCGGCGACGGAGCCGAAGCGCTTGGTCAGCCCGCGGATCTCGACCGGCGCCATTGCCGGCAGTATGGCTGATGCCCTTTCTCGGGCACGCGCCGCTCAGCGCCGGAACGTGATGCTTCCGCGCGCGGTGCCCTTGGCGCCGGGGCGACGCAGCAGACCGACCGACAACCGCTTGCCGACGAGCTGGCGTAGGTGGACGCCGCTGCGCCGCGGGCGCACACGCACGACGACGCCCGAGCGCGTCTTGCTGCAGGTGACGCGAAGGACGTCGGGCCGCGGATAGCTTCGTCGCACGCGGATGCGCACGCTGCTGAGGTCGCTGCCGGCGCCCACCTTGATCGGAAGTGCCAGCATGCGGCAGCCGGTCACGGCCGCTCGGGCGCGCGCCGGTTCGCCGATCGCGGTCCGGCCCGCCCTGCTCTTGGACGCCAGCTCGTCGTCGACCGCCTTCAGGCACGGCAGCAGATAGGAGGCGAGGCCGGCGAGCTCCGTGAAGGCCCCGGCGCTGAGGCTCGTGTCGATCGCGCTCAGGAGACCGTCTTTTGCCAGGTCCCTGCCCGACTGGAGATCGGCGGCGATCACACACGAGCGGCGAGCGTATTTCCGGTACTTGGCGTCGTCCTCGGTCAGCGCGACGGCGACGTCGCCGGTCGAGGTGCTGAGCGTGATCGTCGCCTCGCGCTGATTCGACGAGAGTGCCGGGCCAAGCACGATCGCCTCGTCGCTGGCGCCGAGCGACGGAAGCGCCGACGGCCGGCCCCAGCGCGGCGTGCCGCGCGGGAGCTGCGGACAGAACGGCGGTACGGGAATCACCGCGGACGCCGTGGCCACGACAGGACGACCGAGCCTGGGCACCCTGAAGATCGGGCCGCCAAGCGAGACGCCCGTGCAGGCGCTGTTGAGCAGATCATGCAGGTCTGGCGACGGCCCGCTGTCCGGCGGTCCCGTGGCGCCCGGCGAGGGCGGTCCGTAGAGCGTCACCCCCAACGCACCTCGATAACTGTCGCGCAGATCGCGCGTGATCGTCAGCTGCAGCCTGCCGGTCGTCTGTGGGGTGAAGTCGTAGGAGTAGTTGTTGCCGTCCTTGAACGCGGGAACGCCGCTGAACGCTCCGAGCCGGTAGAAGACGCCGAAGGCGCCGCTGCCCCCGATTCGTGCCCGCAGCCCGCCGCCGTCGAAGACCCTCGGTGTCGCGCGGCTGCAGACGGACGTCGGCGTCGAGCCCTCGAAGCAGTAGACCCCGTCGTAGGTGTAGGTGAACGTGCCGCCGTCGGTGGTCGGGATCGTCTCGAAGTAGTACCCGCTGACCGCGATGCTGTAGGTACGACCGGCGAGCAGCGTCGTCACCGATTCGATCGGGGAGCCGTCCGCGGTGTCAACGGCAATCGTCGGCTCGAGCTGCCCGGTGTCCGATTCCTCGGCGTGGGCGGCCGCAGGCAGCAGCAGCGCGACGAGCAGCGTGCCTACGAGCGCTTGGGCTCGCATGTGCGGTACAGCCGCGCACCGCGGATCGACCGCAGCGACTTCGTGACGGCCGTGATCCCGACGCGGAACTGGCCTTTCGGAAGCCCGCGCAGGTCGACGCGAGCGCTGAGTCGGCGGCGCGTCAGCACGTCACCGCGGATCGTCAGATAGCGCTCGTTGAGGACGAAGACCGGCGCCTGGCGACCGTTGACGGTGACCTTCGCCGCGAGGTAGCTGACCTTGCCCGGGCGCTTGAGCCGGATCGTGAAGTTGCGCCGGCTGACGCAGCGGCGGTTCGAGGGAAGCGTGAAGACCTGCGCCGGCGTCACGTTGCTGTTGGTGATCGACGTCGACGGCGGCGGCGTCACCGGCTCGGTGTCGACCCGGTAGCGGAACGTGAACGTCGGCCCCTCGCTGAAGTAGGCATGGCCCGTCAGGTCGACGAAGCTCGTCCCGGCGGGATAGGTGCGCGGGGTGATCGTGAACTCGCGGACCGCGGTGTAGTTGGGGCCGCGGTTGACGGAGTAATCCTGAACCGCCGCCTCGGGGCTGAAGTCGGCGTTGCCGCTGACGCTGAACCCCGTCGCCCAGTTCTGGGCGTTCTGGATCGTCATCGTCAGCTTCGCGGCGGCGCCGCCCGCCGGGATCACCGAGGGCATCGTGTAGACGTAGGTCCCGGTGCCGTAGGTGAACGTCCCGACCGCCGTCCGCGTGGCGGTGTTGACCGTCCAGTTCTGCGGGCTGTACGTGTTCGTCGCGGACACGTCGACGAGCGTCAGCTTCACCCCGGGCGCCGCCGCCGCCGAGGCCGCGTCGGGGCCGAATTCAGGCGCGGCGGACACCGCCACCACTGCGCCCATCACGAGCCCGAGGCCTGTCAGCGCCATACGCACAGGACGCTTGTCTCAGTTCTCCCAGGCGGTGTCAAGCAGGCACCTAGCGTGGATTCATCATGTCCCAGGCCCGGAGGTAGAGCCCGATGCGCGCAACAGTCCTGTTCGGCGCCGGCGACGTTCGCCTCGAGAACGTTCCCGACGCCCGCGTGATCGAGCCGACCGACGCGGTCGTCCGCGTGACCGTCGCCTGCGTCTGCGGCAGCGATCTCTGGCCGTACGGGACGATGACGCCGACGGAGCGCGGGCGGCCGATGGGCCACGAGGCGATCGGGATCGTCGACGCCGTCGGTGCCGAGGTGCGCACGCTGCGCCGCGGCGACCTCGTCGTGATGCCGTTCGCCTTCTCCGACGGCACCTGCGCGTTCTGCCACGACGGCCTTCAGACCTCGTGTGTCCAGGGCGGCTTCTTCGGCGGGCACGGCGCCGACGGCGCCCAGGCCGAGGCGGTGCGCGTCCCGCTGGCCGACGGCACGCTCGTCCCGCTCCCGGTCGGTGAGGACCACGCGCTGATGCCCTCGCTGCTGACGCTGTCGGATGTGATGGGCACGGGCCACCACGCGGCGGTCACCGCCAAGGTCGGCCCCGGGAAGGTCGCGGCGGTCGTCGGCGACGGAGCGGTCGGCCTCTGCGGCGTGATCGCCGCCAAGCGCCTCGGTGCCGAGCAGATCATCATCCTCGGCCGCCACGCCGACCGGATCGCGCTCGCCAGGGAGTTCGGCGCCACCGACGTCGTCAGCGAGCGCGGCGAGGAGGCCGTCGAGCGCGTACGCGAGCTCACCGGCGGCCTCGGCGCGGAGTCCGTGCTGGAGTGTGTCGGCCTCGACCAGTCGACCGCGACGGCGATCGGCATCGCCCGCCCGGGCGGCGCCGTCGGCCGCGTCGGTGTGCCGCAGGACGAGGTGATGCCGGCGTCGCGGCCGGCGTTCTACGGCAACATCACCGTCAGCGGCGGGCCAGCGCCGGTCCGCGCCTACATCGCCGAGCTGCTCCCGGACGTTCTCGAGGGACGGATCGAGCCGGGTCGGGTCTTCGACCGCGCGATCGCGCTCGACGAGGTCGCGGAGGGGTACCGCGCGATGGCCGACCGCGAGTCGATCAAGGTGATGGTGACGCCGTGACGGCGTCACCCGCCGGCTAGCGATGCGTAGCGGGGGGCGGCCCGTGGTAGACCGGGCAGATGATCTCCTCGCTCGACTTCATCGCGGTTCCTTCGACCGACGCCGAGCGCACGCGCTCCTTCTACGTCGACACCCTCGGCCTACGCCCCGACGACCAAGCCCGGTTCGAGTTCTGGATCGACGGAACGTGCTTCGCGATCTGGGAGCCCGACAAGCTGGGTGGCTCGTTCGCGCCGCAGAAGAACGGCCATCTCGCGCTGCACGTCGACGACGTCGCCGCGGCACGGGCCGAGCTCGAGGCGAAGGGCGTCGAGTTCCTCGGCGACATCTTCGACACCGGGGTCTGCCACATGGCGTTCTTCAGCGACCCCGACGGCAACGACCTGATGCTGCACCACCGCCACTCCCCGCGGAGTTAGCGGCCCACAGCCGCGCGGTCGTCGCTCAGCGCCGGCGCGGAGCGCCGGCCTGCATCACGGTGTCGAACTGCTCCAGTGACAGCGGCGGCTGCGTGAGCGGCCGCGTCGTGTCTCGGCTCGCCCGCAGCCCGTCGAGCAGGATCGTCAGCGTCCGGCGCCACGTCTCCGGCGCGACGTCACGAGTCGCGTCGGTGATCGCGCCGACGCCGATCTGCAGCAGCGGCACGTCGGTGAAGCTGATGTCGTCGCGGACGACACCGGCCTCCTGGGCGCGCGTCATGAGGCGCACCCCGAGCGGCAGGATCCTGCTGCGGGCCTGCGCGACACGCTCGGCACCGCGTTCATTGCTGAGCATCAGCTCCTTCAGCCCGCGATCGGCGCACTGAAGCTCCTGCCCGCCGACAATGAAGTGGACGAGGCCCTCCCACGGGTCCTCCATCGCCAGCGCCTCCTCGGCGATCGCGGCGATCCGCTCCATCGCCTCCTCGAACAGCGCGTCGATCAGCTGTTCCTTGTCCGGAAAGCGCCGGTACACCGTCCCCACGCCGACCTGCGCCTCGCGCGCGATGTCGTCGTGCGACGCGCGCAGCCCGCGCTCGGCGAACACGATCCGGGCGGCGTCGATGATCCGCTGCCGATTGCGCTCCGCGTCCCGCCGCAGCGGGCGTTCCGGCGTTGCGACGGGCGTGGACATGGGCCGCAGGATAGCAAAATGGAGGCGTTTTCTCCAATCGGAGAGCATCTCTCCGCTTCGGTGCTACAGTGTCTTCTGGAAGTTGAGCAACATCCTCCACTTACGTACCAGGAGCACCCCTTGAGCAGGAACGACAACCCCCACTACGCCCGCCGCTGGCTGATCCTCGGCGTCATCGGCCTCGCCCAGCTGATGGTCGTGCTCGACGCGACGATCGTGAACATCGCACTGCCGTCCGCACAGCAGGCGCTCGGCTTCGGCGACGACTCCCGGCAGTGGATCGTCACCGCGTACGCGCTGTCGTTCGGCGGCCTGCTGCTGCTCGGCGGCCGGCTCGGCGACCTCTTCGGCCGCAAACGCGTCTTCATCGTCGGCCTGATCGGCTTCGCCGCGGCGTCTGCGATCGGCGGGCTCGCGCAGGGCTTCGGCGCGCTCGTCGCCGCCCGCGCGCTGCAGGGGGCGTTCGGGGCAATCCTCGCTCCCGCCGCGCTCTCGCTGCTGACGACGACCTTCACCGAGCCGAAGGAGCGCGCCACCGCCTTCGGGATCTTCGGCGCGATCGCCGGCTCCGGCGCCGCGGCCGGGCTGCTGCTCGGCGGCGTCCTGACGGAGTACCTCAGCTGGCGCTGGTGCCTCTACGTAAACCTCGTGCTCTCGGTGCCGACGGCGATCGTCGCCGCACGGCTGCTGCACCACGAGGTCGCGACGAACAAGCCCCGCGTCGATGTTCCCGGAGCGCTGACGTCATCGCTCGGCCTGTTCGGGATCGTCTACGGCTTCTCGAGCGCGGAGACCAACGGCTGGGGCGCCGGCGTCACGATCGGCTCGCTGATCGCGGCCGTCGCGCTGCTCGTCGGCTTCGTCGTGATCGAGCGCCGCGCCGAGCACCCGCTGCTGCCGATGCGGGTCGTGCTCGACCGCGCTCGCGGCGGCTCCTACCTCGCTGTCGGGATCGTCGGCGCCGGGATGTTCGGCGTCTTCCTGTTCCTCACCTATTACCTGCAGCAGACGCTCGGGTTCTCGCCCGTCGAGACGGGCCTGGCTTTCCTGCCGATGATGGCGACCGTGATGACGTTCGCGACGGTCGGCTCGACGCGGCTGCTGCCGCGCTTCGGCCCGCGGCCGCTGCTGACGCTCGGGATGGCGATCGCGACCGTGGCGATGCTGTTCTTCACGCAGATCGGCGTCGACTCGACCTACGCGGCACACGTGCTGCCCGGGCTGTTGCTCATGGGTGCCGGGCTCGGGCTCGTGATGGCTCCGGCCATGGCGACCGCGACGGCGGGCGTACGACCCTCCGACGCCGGCGTGGCGTCGGCGATGGTCAACACCGGCCAGCAGATCGGCGGCTCGATTGGAACGGCGCTGCTGAGCTCACTCGCGGCCAGTGCCGTGACGAGCTACGTCGGCACGCAGCGGCCGACGCCGGACGTGCTGGCACACGCCGCCGTGCACGGCTACACGACCGCGTTCTGGTGGTCGGCCGGCATCTTCGCCGCCGGCGCGCTGGTCTGCGGGATCCTGCTGCCCAGCCGCGTCACGGAGCTCGAGCCGGGCACGATGCCGGCGTTCGCGCACTGAGCGACACCGTGGTGAGGCCCGGCGCATGCCGGGCCTCAAGGCGATCAACGCGAACCGCGGCGCAGGCCCGGCGTACGACCGCTACTGCATCGCCGTTGCCTGGATCTCCACCAGCATCTCGGGAAACGCGAGCCGCGAGACACCGATCAGCGTCGATGCGGGCTTGACGTTCGCCGCCTGGAAGCGCGCTGTCAACACGTCGTAGTGCTGGAAGAACGTGTCGATGTCCGTCGTGTAGATCACGACGCGCACGACGTCGGCGAAGCTCATCTGCGCCTCGGCCAGCACCGCCTCGATGTTGTCCGCCACGCACGTGACCTGGGCGCGCATGTCGCCGGCGTGCACCGGCGTGCCCTCGTCGTCGGTGGATGCCTGGCCGGCGACCTCGAGCACCCGCTGGACGCCCTCGAGAAGCTCGCCCTGGTTGTAGTCGTACTTCGCCGACCACGGCCACGGATTGACTGCCGTTCGCTCCATCCTCACACGCTTTCGCTCGTGGGTGCCACGGCGGGCTCGCCGATGCGGCCGATCCTAAACGGGACCGCCGGCGTGCGTGCCAGAGCGTGCTGAGAAGGCGACCGTCCCCCTCTCCACTTCCACTTTATATCCCGTAGGGGGGCTTGTTTCAAGCCCCCAGGTGTGCCGCATAATCGCCGGCCGACGTGTCAGGGCCTGCGAACTGGAGAACGTGAAAATGAGTGACACCGATGTGATCGTCGCCGGCGCCGGCCCGACCGGCCTGATGCTGGCCGGTGAACTGCTCCTGGCCGGCGTGCGGCCGCTGGTGCTCGAGCGGCGCCCGCATCTCCACGAGAGTCCGAAGGCCAACGGCTTCTCGGGGCAGATCCTCGAGCTGCTGCGCTACCGCGGCCTGCTCAACCGCATCGAGGCGGCCGCCATCGGCCCGCTCCACACGCCGCCGCACGTCCCCTTCGGGGGCATGCACGTGGGCATGTCACACCTCGCCGACTCCCCGCTGCGGGGCGCGCACCTCCCCCAGCCCCGGCTGGAGCGACTGCTCGGCGAGCGCACCTCCGAGCTCGGCGGCGAGATCCGGCGGGGGCACGAGGTGGTGGCCACCGACCAGGACGACGCCACGGTGACGGCCCACGTGCGCGGCCCGGACGGGCCGTACCGCGTCACCGCGCCGTATCTCGTCGGCTGCGACGGCGGGCGCAGCCGGATCCGAGCGATGGCCGGCATCGCGTTTCCCGGCACCACCTACCCGGAGGTCAACCGGCTGGCCGAGGTCACCGTCCACGATTCGGTGACCCTGCTCGCCAACGGCGATCTCGAGGCTCCCGGGATCGGCACGATCGAAGCGGGCTTCACCCGCACGGACAGCGGCGTGTTCGCGTTCGGATCGCTCACCGGCGAGACGCTGCTGATCCAGACGACCGAGGACGACCCCGCCGGCGTCGACGACGACGCACCGATGACCCTCACCGACTTCCGGGACAGCATCCGCCGCGTGCTCGGCGCGGATCTCCCGCTCGGCGACGTGCGGCGACTGTCGCGCTATGGATTTCAGGCTCGCCAGGCCGATCGGTACCGCAGCGGCCGGATCTTCGTCGCTGGCGATGCCGCCCACCAGTTCCCCGCCACGGGCATCGGCATCAACTTCGGCATGCTCGACGCGGTCAACCTGGCCTGGAAGCTGGCCGCGGACATTCAAGGCTGGGCGCCCGCGGGCCTGCTCGACAGCTATCACCGCGAACGCCACTTCGCCGGTGCCCGAGCGCTGATGCAGACGCAAGCCCAGGTGGCCCTGCGACGAGGAGAGGACGACGCCGCTGCGGCGCTGAAGGCGCTCTTCCTCGAGCTGCTCGCCGACGAGCAGCCGGCGCAGCGTCTGGCGGCGTTGATCGCCGGCACCGACAACCGCTACACGCTTGCTGACCCCGATGGTCACGGGCTGACCGGCACCTTTGCACCAGATCTCGTTCTCCGGACCGATCGAGCCACGACCAGCGTCGCCGAACTGATGCATCCCGCGCGACCGATCCTGCTCGACCTCGCCGGCCGCCCTGAGCTCTGCGCCGAGGCGGCGGGCTCGAGCCACGTCGACGTCCACGCCGCCACGACCGGCGACCGGCCCGCCGACGCGCTTCTGATCCGCCCCGACGCACACATCGCCTGGGCCGCGGGAGTCGGCGAGCCGGCCGAGACCGCGGTGCCCGCGCTGCGCGACGCGCTCGCCGCCTGGTTCGGCACGCCGTGACGGGGACTCGTGTCAGGTCTTGGCCGACTCGGATGCGACCGGTGCGACGCCGTCGCCGGAGTCGCCACCGGAGATGCCGGTCCTGAACTCGCGCATCCCCTTGCCGATCGAGCGACCCACCTCGGGCAGCTTCTTCGGACCGACGACGACGAGGGCGATGATCAGGATGACGACGAGCTCCATCGGGCCTAGACCGGGCATGCTCAGACTCCGATCGTGAGGTTGGCGACGAATCCCTTGCTGACGCTGCCGGTGACCGTCGCGAGCTGGTGGATCGCCTTGTCGTCGCTGAAGACCATGTCGGTCGCGAGCGAGGTCCGCGCGAGGTTCGCGCTGCTGCCCGCGTAGCCGCTCGTGGCGTAGACCTTCTTGCAGACCGCCTTCGGCAGCGCGATCTGTGAGGTCTTGACGATCGGGCCGTTGGAGACGGCCTTGGTGACCGACGAGTAGACCTCGAAGTGGATGTGCGGCCAGCGACCGTCGTAGGCCGCCGGGAAGATCGTCTTGAACCAGGCGGTCCCGTCGCCGTCGGTCTTCGCGATCCCACGCAGGTAGTTCTCGTCCTCGACTCCGGACGCGTACATCGAGTACCTGCCGGAACGGTCGCAGTGCCAGAGGTAGACGGCGGCACCGGCCAGCGGCGCGTAGCCCTTCGCGGCCTGCGTGACCGTCAGGTTCACGCGCAGCGGCACACCCTTGGCGAGCGTGCGGCTGTTGCCGAAGCTGCGGCGGATGTCGTGGCGGACGATGCCGGAGTCGTCGAGGACGTCGGGCCCGTTGGACCCGTCGCCGGGGAACGGGCCGGCGGTCTCGGTCGGCACCGTCGCCGTCGGCTTCGCGGCGAACGCAGCGGACGCTCCGAGCCCGGTGAGGATGGCGGTCGCGCCGCCGGCGCCGAAGATCCGCAGCGCGTCGCGCCGCGAGGCGAGCTTGACGAGGTCCTCGTGAAGGCCGTCGCCATGATCGTGGTGTTCGTCGTGTGGGGCGTGGCTGCTCATGGCGGTCACTTTCCACGAAAACCCTGGGAGCCTGCTGAGTCGCGACGGGGCGACTGCTGAGAGCGACTTGTTCTCCTGCTGCTAGTCGTGAGCAGCGGTCCAGTTCACGTCGCTGACGAACCCGCCGCAGACGCCGTCGTCCGAATCGCGCTCGCGCGCCTCGGCGACACGGCCGCCATCGCCGAACCGGATGACGAATCGCTCGTACACCGTCACGTCGATCGTCCGCCCGGTCGAGCTCTCACACTTCACGGGCGGTTTTGCGAACGTTGCGCGCCAGCCGTCCGCTGACGCGAGCAGCGGCGCACTGATCGAGCCCCTGCCGATGACGTTGCGAACCATGGTCGTCGCACACGTCGTCCCGTTGCAACTGCGGACGATCTTCCAGTAGCCGGCGTAGCGCTGACCGAGTCCGCTGCCGTTGCTGCTCGTCACGACCTCGGCGCGAGCTGTCCAGGAGCCAAACGCGGGCGATGCGCCGGGCCCGTCGCCGAAGCCCGGGACCGCGCTCGAGAGCGTCGCGTTGTCGCCGCCGAACCCGTCCTCGCTTGAGCGAGCGATGCCGATGCAGACAAGGATCGACAGCACCACCGCGAGCACGGTCGTCACCGGCAACACGTAGCGGGGCGTCCTCAACGGCCGGCCGTTCGGCGACAGGACGACCATCGTGCCGGCGGCGATGTCGCCGATCCGCTGGCGACGGATGCGCCCGGTCCGCATCAGCGAAATCAGTCCCGACGCGTAGAAGGCCGGGAAAGCATCGACGATCCGCAGCACGTTGCGGATCGCCACCTGGCGACCGGTCGCGGGGATTCCGTCGCGCGACACGACTCGGACGCGCATCCAGCGCTTGCCCGGCGTCTGGCCGCTGCGGCGCTCGAAGTACCAGAAGTAGGCGAACTCGCACAGCAGTACGGCGACGATCCAGCGTGGGGACTGGAACTCGAAGCCGAGCGCCGCATAGATGATCGCGGCGGACACCCCGACGAGGATGTTGTCGACGATCAGCGCGTTGAACCGGCCACGGACGGCCTCGTCCGGATCGAGGGTCGCGGGCTCCGCCGTCGCCGGCTCCGAGACGAGCGGCAGATCCACGGTGACCCGGCCGTAGAACCCCGAGCCGGGCGCGTCATCGAACTGGTTAATACTCACGTGCTCTAGATCGACGAAACTCCGTAACCCTTGAGCCATGGGATGGACGCACTGGACGGCCGGCGGTCAGGCTCAAACGTCGTACACGCGACGCGCGTATCCGAGGGGTGGGTCAGCCGGCGCGCTCGAGCACGACGACCGGGATCTGCCGGTCGGTCTTGGCCTGGTAGGCGTCGTAGTCCGGCCAAACGTCGGTCATCGCCTGCCACAGCCGCTCGCGCTCCTCACCCTCGGCGACGTGGAAGCGAGCCGGGAACTCGTCAGCCCTGACCTGCACGCGGACCGCATCGGGGTTTCCCCGCATGTTGAGAAACCACGCCGGGTGCTGTGGCGCGCCACCCTTGGACGCGACCACCACCCAGCGATCGTCGCCGTCGGCACGCTGGATGAGCGCCATCGTCCGGTCCTCACCCGATTTCCGACCCTTGGTCGTCAGCAGCAGGATCTCGGCACCACGCCAGATGTAGCCACGCTCGCCACCCGACTCCCGGTAAGCGCTGACGTGTTCCTCGCCGAAGAGCTGGTCGTCGTCGGAGGCCATGGCCCCAGGCTAGAACAGCTGGTTCTCGCCGCCGAAGACCTCGGAGACCGAGTCGTCGGTAAAGATCCTGCGGATCGAGTCGGTCAGCAGCTCGGCGCAGCTGAGCACCGTGATGTTGTCCGGCGCGCCGGTGCGCAGCGGGATCGTGTCAGTGACGACGATCCGCTCGAAATGGGAGCCGGCGAGGTTCTCGAACGCGTTGCCCGACAGGACGGCGTGCGTGGCGGCGGCGTAGACACGTGAGGCGCCTTCGTCGAGCACCGTCTGCGCCGCCGCCTTCAGCGTGCCGGCGGTATCGATCATGTCGTCGACGATGATCGCGGTCTTGTCCTTGACGTCGCCGATGACGTAGCCGATCTCGGCGACCTGCTGCGCCGGCCGCTCCTTGTCGAGGATCGCCAGCTCGGCACCGAGCTTGTTGGCGAACTTCTTGTTCAGCTTCACGCGGCCGGCATCCGGCGCGACGACGACGAGGTCCGACAGACCGAGGTCCTTGAAGTACTGGGTCAGCATCATCAGCGCCGTCATGTGGTCGACGGGGATGTTGAAGAAGCCCTGCACCTGGCCGGCGTGGAGGTCCATCGTCAGCACGCGGTCGGCGCCCGCAGCCTCGAGGCAGCGAGCCACGAGGCGGGCGCTGATCGGCTCACGCGGAGCGGACTTCTTGTCCTGGCGGCTGTAGCCGAACCACGGCGTCACCGCGATCACCCGGTGCGCAGAGGCGCCGATCGCCGCGTCGATCATGCACAGCAGCTCGATCAGCGCGTCGTTGGCGGACACCCCGGTCTCGGGGTTGCCGCACGTCGGCTGGATCAGGAAGACGTCGGCGCCGCGGATCGACGCGTCGAAGCGGCAGTAGACCTCGCCGTTGGAGAAGGTCTTCAGCGTCACCGGACCGAGCTCGACGCCGAGCTTGGCGGCGATCTTGTGCGCCAGCTCGGGATTCGCTCGCCCCGAGAAGAGCATCAGCTGCTTGTCGTAGCCGTAACTCAGGCTCGTCGCAGGAGCCGGCTGCTGCGTGGCCGCGGGCGAGCTCATCGGAGTGGCGAGTGTAGATCGCGGCGGGGATAGCGTGCTCACTGCCCCTCCTTCTCCCGCTTGCCGTAGTCCTCGATCACGGTCTGGCGCGGCCGCGCGATGCCGAGCGCGCCCTCGGGGACGTCCTCGTGAATCGCGCTGTTGGCGCCCGTGTAGGCGCCGTCGCCGAGCGTCACCGGCGCGACCAGTGTCGTGTCGACGCCGGTCCGGACGTTGTCGCCGATCGTCGTCCGGTGCTTGCGGACGCCGTCGTAGTTGGCGGTCACCGTCGCCGCGCCGAGGTTCGAGTTGGCGCCGATGTCGGCATCGCCGATGTAGCTCAGATGCGGGACCTTCGAGCCGGGGCCGACGTCGGAGTTCTTGATCTCGACGAACGTCCCCGCCTTGGCGCCGGCGCGCAGGACCGTTCCCGGGCGCAGGTAGGCGAACGGGCCGACGGTGACGCCGTCCTCGAGCACCGCCGAGTCGACGTAGGCGTTGCGCAGTAGGCAGCCCGAGCCGATCGTCGTCGGCCCCTTCAAGGTCGTGTTCGGCTCGATCGTCGTGTCGGGACCGATCGTCACGCCGACGTCGATGTAGGTCGCTGACGGATCGACGATCGTCACACCGCCGCGCATGTGCGCGTCGTTGATCCGCGCCTGGGCGTGGACGCGGACGCGGGCGAGGTCGGCGCGGTCGTTGACCCCAAGCACCAGCGCCGGGTCGTCGGCGAGGTGGTCGGCGACGACCCCGCCGTCGTCGCGCAACACCACGAGCGCGTCCGGCAGGTACGCCTCACCGTTGCCATTGTCAGCGGGAACGCGGCGCAGCGCGTCCTCGAGCCGCGCGCCGTCGAAGGCGTAGACGCCCGCGTTGACCTCGCGGATCGCGAGCACCTCCGCGGTGGCGCCCTCTTTCGTCTCGATCACGTGGTCAAACGTCCCGTCCGCGGCGCGGACGATGCGCCCGAGGCTTCCGGGATCGTCGAGCTCGACAGTCGTCAGCGTGCCCGCGGCGCCCACGCGCTCGTGCGCGGCGACAAGCCCGGCGATCGTCTCCGGCGTGATCAACGGCACGTCGCCCGACAGCACGACGACGGTCTCGTCGCCCCAGTGCTCCGCCGCGGCCAGCACTGCGTCGGCCGTCCCCCCCGCGCGCTCCTGGATCGCTACCGTCACGCCGTCGGGCAGCGCCGCCTCGACCACCTGGTCGGGGCCGACGACGACGATCACCTTGCCGGCGTTCGCGCCCTGCGCCGCCGCCACCACCCAGCCGATCAGCGTGCGCCCGCAGAGGTCGTGCAGCATCTTC
>DASRHW010000054.1:0-7861 GCA_035650375.1 Solirubrobacteraceae bacterium
GGCTGGCCCGACGACCCCGAGACGGTCGAGGAGGCCGCGGCCCATCCCGAGGTGTTCGCCGGCAAGTCCATCGGCCAGGTGGCTGACCATCTCGAGACCATCATCCGCGGCCTCGACCAGAAGCCGGCGATCGTCGGCCACTCCTTCGGTGGGCTGCTGACCCAGATCCTGGCCGGGCGGGGCCTGGCGGTCGCCTCGGTGGCGATCGACCCGGCACCGTTCCGGGGGGTCCTGCCGCTGCCCATCTCGGCGCTCAAGTCCGGGTCGCCGGTGCTCGGCAACCCGGCCAACCGCAACCGCGCCGTACCCCTCACCTTCGAGCAGTTCCGCTACAGCTTCGCCAACGCCGTCAGCGAGGAGGAGGCCGCCGAGCTCTACGCCACGTACGCGGTGCCCGCCGCCGGCGCGCCGCTGTTTCAGGCCGCGACGGCGAACCTGAACCCGTGGACCGAGGCGAAGGTCAAGAGCAAGAGCCCGGACCGCGGGCCGCTGCTGATCGTCTCCGGTGAGAAGGACAACACGGTGCCGTGGGCGATCGCCAACGCCTCCTACAAGAAGCAGCGCCGTAACGAGGCGGTGACGGAGATCGTCGAGATCCCCGGGCGCGGCCATGCGCTGACGATCGACAGCGGCTGGCGCGAGGTCGCCGACACCGCGCTGGCGTTCGTGCGCCGGTTCGCGGCGCCCTAGCCCGTGCGCCTGAGCGCGGCGGGCTTCGGCTCGCCGGGCTTGCGGCAGCCGCCGTTGCCGTCCGAGCCCCAGGCGCAGAAGTGGACGACGTGCTCGCAGTCGCTGAGCTTGTAGGCGCCGTTCATCCGCACCTGAACGATGTCGTTGCCGGAACCGCAGTCGATCGAGCCGTGGCCGTAGTAGGCGCGGATCGTGTCGGCGCCCGGTCCGCCATAGATCCGGTTGGTGCCGTGGCTCGGGTACAGGTAATCCTGGCCGGCGCCGCCCCAGAGGACGTCGTGCTGCCGGCTGTTGTTGTTCGTCGCGTACTGGTCGCCCCAGAGCACGTCCTTGCCGGCGCCTCCGACGAGCGTGTCGGAGCCGTGACCACCGAGCAGCTCGTCGTTGAGCTCGCTGCCGGTCGCGCGACGGCCGTCGTCGTCGACGATCAGCAGCGCCCCCGTGATCGCCGGCCAGCCGGCGTGGCTGACCTTGCCGGTGCCTGTCCCGCCGGCGGTGCGGCGGCCGTTGCCCGGGCCGCAGTGCACGCCCGGTTGCGCCTGCGCGCAAAGCGTCAGCGCTGCCGCTGACGCGGTCTGGCTCGGCGACTCCGCGGCGAACAGCGTCCCGGGAGCGAGCAGCGCGACAAGACAGGCGACAGCGACGAGCGCCGTCGCCGCCGAAGCGATGCTGCGTCGTGCCGAGCGCGCGCGATCCACGTCCTCGGTGATCGGCGCGGGGCTTGGCAGATCCACGCCGCCGCGGCGATCGTGGACGAATATCGGACGCCTACAGCACCTTCGACAGGAACGCCCGCGTGCGCTCGTGCTTCGGCGCCGCGAGCACGGCGTCCGGCGCGCCCGACTCGACGACGGCGCCGTCGTCCATGAACACGACCTTGTTGCCGACCTCGCGCGCGAAGCCCATCTCGTGCGTGACGACGACCATCGTCATGCCGTCGGCCGCGAGCTGCCGCATCACCGCGAGCACGTCGCCGACGAGCTCCGGATCGAGCGCCGACGTCGGCTCGTCGAACAGCATCAGCTTCGGGTCCATCGCCAGCGCGCGGGCGATCGCGACGCGCTGCTGCTGACCTCCCGAGAGCTGCGACGGGTATGCATCGCGCTTGTCGGCGAGGCCGACGCGGTCGAGCAGCTCGATCCCCCGCTGCGAGCAGTCGCGCGCGGCGCGGCGCCGCACGCGCCGCGGCGCCTCGGTGACGTTCTCGAGCGACGTCATGTGCGGGAACAGGTTGAAGCGCTGGAAGACCATCCCGATGTCCTTGCGCCGCTCGACGACCTCGCGCTCCCGCAGCTCGTAGAGCACATCTCCCGCCTGCCGGTAGCCGACGAGCTCACCGTCGACCCAGATCCGGCCGGCGTTGATCCGCTCGAGGTGGTTGATGCAGCGCAGGAACGTCGACTTGCCAGAGCCCGACGGCCCGATCAGGCAGACCACCTCGCCGCGATCGACCGTCAGCGAGATCCCCTTCAGCACCTCGAGGCGGCCGAACTGCTTGTGCACCTGCTCGGCGCGGACCATCGGCTCGGTGCTCATCCGATCGCCCCGGACTGGTCACGGCGCCGGAAGCTGAACAGGTCGCCGGCCAGCCTGCCCCACGCCGTCGGCGCTGTGTGGCCCGAGCCGCGGCCGTAGTGCTTCTCGAGGAAGTGCTGGCCGATCGACAACACGCTCGTCAGCGCCAGGTACCAGATCGACACCACCAGCAGCAACGGGATCTGCTTGTAGTTCTCGGCGTAGATCAGCTGTGCCGCGTAGAGCAGCTCCGCCAGCGCGACGACGCTGACCAGCGCGGTGGTCTTCAGCATCGAGATCGTCTCGTTGCCCGTCGGCGGGATGATCACGCGCATCGCCTGCGGCAGCACGACGCGGCGCAATGTCTGGAGCCGCGTCATCCCCAGCGCCGTCGCCGCGTCCGACTGCCCTTCGTCGACCGACAGCATCCCGGCGCGCACGATCTCGGCCATGTACGCGGCCTCGTTGAGCCCGAGCGCGAGGATCGCCGCCGTGAACGGCTGGATCAGCGAGTTCGCGTCGGCGTTGACGAACGCCGGGCCGCCGAACGGGATCCCGAGGGCGATCTTCGGATACAGCGCCGAGATGAAGCTCCAGAAGAGGATCTGCACCAGCACCGGAGTGCCGCGGAAGAACCAGACGTAGAACGACCCGGCGGCGGCGACGAGTGGGTTCGGCGACAGCCGCATCACGGCCAGCACGATCCCGAGCACGATCCCGATCGCCATCGCGATCACCGTCAGCTCGATCGTGATCCGGACTCCGTCGATGATCGGCGCCGAGAACAGGTAGTCGCCGACCGTCTCCCAGCCGAAGCGCGGGTTCGTGACGACGGAGCGGATCAGCGACGCCGCGACGACGAGCACGATCGCCGCGGCCAGCCAGCGCCCCGGCCGGCGGACCGGGATGGCCTTGATCGCTTCAGGCCGTCCCGGTCCGCCTTCCATCGTCTAGCTGATGGCGCCGTTGATCTTCGGCGTCTTGATCGCGCCGACAAGGCCCCACTTGGCAAGGATCTTCTTGTAGGTGCCGTTCTTGATCAGCACCTTCAAAGCGTCCCGGATCGGCTCCGCCATGCCGTTGTCCTTGGGGATCGCGATCCCGTACGGCGCGTTGCCGTAGGGCTTGCCGGTCAGCTTGAACTGGCCGTTGGACTTCTTGACGGCGTAGTCGGCGACCGGCGAGTCGGCCATCCCGACCTGTGCGCGGCCGCTCGCGAGGGCGAGGTTCGCGCCGCTCTGGTCCGGATAGACCGAGACCTTGACGGCGGGCTTCTCGGCCTTGGTGCACTTCTTGCTCTGCGCCTTCGCGTCGGCGGCCTGGGTCGTGCCCTTCTCGGCGGCCACGGTCTTGCCGCAGAGGTCGGCGAGGCTCTTGATCGTGGGCCCGCCCGAGGCCTTGACGTAGAACGACGTGCCGGCGGAGAGGTAGGTCACGAAGTCGACGGTCTCCTCGCGCTCCTTGGTGTCGGTGAACGACGACATGCCGAGGTCGTACTTGCCCGAGGCAAGGCCCGGGATGATCGCGTCGAACGTCCCGTTGACGACCTTGACCTTCAGCTTGAGCACCAAGCCGAGCGCCTTGGCGAGGTCGGGGTCCATGCCGACAACGGTCTTGCTGCCCGGCTTGATGAACTCGTTCGGCGCGTACGACGCGTCGGCGGCAACGATCAGCGTGCCCTTCGACTTGATCGCGGCCGGGACGTCGGATGCCGGCGAGGCGGATGCGACCGCGCTCATGGCAAACGTCGTCGCGAGTGTCAGGACGAGGGCTGGGACGGCACTGCGTAGAGAGGTCACAATCATCTGCTCCTGAGAGAGGTAGGTCGACCAAACCTATCGCGGCGAGGGTGCAATGTCGCGCGGCCGGCCGAGGTTCGTACTAAGGGTCCAGGTGCGGCCGCCGGCGCTCGGCCCAGCAGTCGATCGGGGTCGCGCCCGCTCCGGGTGACCGGTCCGTCACCGACGCCGGCCCGCGAAACGCAAGAAGCCCCGCCGGAGCAGGGCTTCATCGCGATGCGGCTGAGAGGACTCGAACCTCCACGGAGTTGCCCCCACGGCGACCTGAACGCCGCGTGTCTACCAATTCCACCACAGCCGCAGACGGGCCGACAGGGTAGCGACTCGCCCGCTCGGGTCAGCAGCATTGGTCCGGATGAGGCACGACCAGCACCGGGCGATCGGCGTGGTGGACGACACCGTTCGAGACGCTGCCGAGCAGCGCCGCGCGCAGCCCTGCTCGCCCACGCGAGCCGATCACGATCAGACCCGCTTCCTGCTCGCCGGCGATCCGGATGATCGCCGACCAGATCCCGCTCGCCCCGGCGGCGTCGAAGGTGGTGGGCTGTCCGAGCAGTCCGAGCCTCGTCGCCAGGTCGGCTCCCTGACGTGCCAGCTCGGCTGCGCGGCGCTCAAGCTCCGACGTGTCGATGTCGAGCTCGGGCGGCATCCCCATCCCCGCGAGCGGCGTCAGCGACGCGGGCATCGAGCTGAAGACGTACAGCACGATCGCTTCGGACTCAGGCAACAGCTTGGCCGTGACTCGCAACGCGTGCTCGGCGCCGTCGGATCCGTCGTAGGCGATCAGCACGCGCGACCGCGACGTCTCCCCGATCGCCTCGCCTCCGTTCATGCTCAAATGTTACCCGCGGGGTCTGGCGCACAACCGCTCATCGGCAGCCTCCGATGATGAGCGAACACTGGGAGCTTCCCGAGAGCCGAGATTGGCTTCGCGGCCCGAATTCGATGCATTTTCCTCGCACCGATCGACGGGCGAGCATCGATCCGTACGATCGCGACGACTATGGGCTCCTTGCACTCTGCATTGACCGGTCGACGGCCAGAGCGCTCGGACCTCGACAGGCGCTGGCGCGTCTGGGATCTCGACGCCGAGCTTCGCTACGCGCCGGTCGTTCGTGCCCTGCCGGCACTTCCACTGCCGATCTGCGAGGTCGGGAGCGGGCCGCGCGGCATCGCGGCGTGGACGTCCCGCGACGTGATCGGCGTCGATCCCGGCGACGACGAGCGACACGGTTCAGAGGGCCGCCCGGCCGAGAACATGCGACGGCTGCAGGGCGACGGCGCGAACATCCCACTCGAGGACGCATCCGTCAGCGCCGCCGTCGCCGTCGACACGATGGAGCATGTTCCGCGAGAGCACCGAGCGGCCGTGGTCGCCGAGATGCTCCGCGTGACCGCACCGGGCGGCCGCGTGATCCTGATGGGGCCCGCCGGGCCCGACGCGGCCGAGGGCGACCGCGCTCTGCTCGAGCGATTTCGCGAGCGCGGCGACACCGAAGGACCGGTCGTCTGGCTCAGCGAGCACCTCGACCTCGGACTGCCGACGGTCGACGAGCTCGTCGACATGGTCGACGGCGAGCGGGTGCGGCGCGTCGAAGCACGCGGCGTGTTCAACATGTCGCTGTGGTGGACGATGCACCGCGCCGCCCTCGGCGAGTTCCCGCAGCCGAGGGGCGCACACCACGTGCACCACCTTCTGTGGGCGCCGTTCGGCGAGGTCGCGCGCCGCTTCAGGCGAGGGCCGTTCTACCGGCAGCTCGTGCTCGCCGAGGTCGTCTGAGGTGCGCACCCCGCCGACGCCGGCGCCGTGATCAGGTCGCGTGCGGATCTGACCGCGTTCCGGCAGAGCGACGCGGCGGCGTACGGCGTCACCTGGAGCCACCGGCATCACTTCTCCGCCAGGAACGCGCACCGGATCCTGCAATTCCAGCGCCGGCTGCGCCTGCTCGAGTACCTGACGAACGTCAGACCAGGGCACCCGCTGATGTTGCGGATACGACTGGCGCTGCTCTGGCGGCGGCATGCGCGGCACGCCGAGCGCCTGGGATTCACCGTGCCACCGAACACCTTCGGGCCGGGCCTGTGTCTCGTGCACTACGGGACCACCGTCGTCAGCGCCGCCGCCCGCATCGGCAGCGACGCACGGGTCCACCCGTCGTCGTCGATCGGGGCCAGCGAGCACGGCGCCCCGACGCTCGGCGACGGTTGCTACATCGGCCCGGGCGCGAGGCTGGTCGGCCCGATCACGCTCGGCGACCACGTCATCGTCGGCGCCAACGCCGTCGTCCTGGACTCGTTCGGTGACCACAGCGTCCTCGCCGGCGTGCCCGCGCGGGTCGTCGCGACGCGCGCAAGCCGCGCCGACATCCACTGAGCCGCGATCACGCGACGCTCGGCGGCGGCGTTGCCCCGCTGCAGAGGAAACGCCGGCCATCTGTCAAAGTCGTTGCTGGACGCCGCGGCGGCTGCCGACTACTCGGGCCTCATGCGCAGCACCTCCTCACGCATCCTTGCGCTCCTCGCCGGGTCCGGCTGTGCGGCGCTTGCGTTCGCATTCCCGTGTCTCGCACGCGCCGACGCGCGCCCGACGCCGGTCGCGCGGGCCGCCGACCTGGTCTCGACCGTCCTCGCGAACTACGCCGGCGACAACGAGATGTCGTCCGCGCGTTACTTCCGTGACGGCCGCTGGTACGCGACGGACAACACGCAGCAGTGGGCGTCGACGCAGGGCGGCGCGGCGCTGGCGGCTGCGAGCCTGTGGTCGTCGCGTGGCCGCAGCAATCGGCGACTGCTCGACAAGGCGATCGACACGATCGAGACGGCCTTCTCGACGCGCCAGGCCGCCAACGGCAGCTTCACACCGCCGAGCGACATCGGCGACACGCAGTCGCCGCCGATCGCGACCGAATTCTTCGGCCGCTTCATGGGCGACACGTACCTCCTCGTGCGGTCTCGCCTCAGCCCGTCGCAGCAGCGCAGATGGCAGGCCTCGCTCTCCGACGCGGCCGATTTCCTGATCGATCACCACGAGATCGACTGGTACGTCAACGGCAACGTGAACCTGGGCTATGCGGAGTTCCTCTATCTCGCCTGGCGCGCCACCGGCGACCGGCGATTCGCGCAGGCGTACAACGCCGAGTGGGCCTTCCTGCTCGATCCGGGAGCGTTCAGGCCCAGGTTCGCGGCGTACGGGCTGCGGCTCACACGAACGCCCAAGCGCCGCGACGGCTCCGACGGTGCGGGATATCTCGTCGAGGCAGGCGCGGGCGGGCTCGGGTTCGATCCGGAGTACACGATGAACCAACTCGGCACGGCCCTGGATCTCTGGATCGACTCGGGCGACGCGCGGGCGCTGCGGCTGGCCAACCTGCTGTTCAACGGCCTGCGCAGCCGGATCAGCGCGAGCTTTCAGCTAAGCACCGAGGGCACCCGGCACACCGAGCGCGGGCGGACCGTGCCGTGGGTGTCCGTGGCGATTCCGGTCCTGTCCGCGCACGCCGGGCGCGACGATCTGGACGATCTCGTCGCCGGCAGCATGACGGCGCTGCGCCGCGCGTACACCCAGAGCCTGCCGTGGCCGTCAAACCCCGTCTACTACGGCGTGCTCGGGATGGACGTCTCGGCGATCCTCCGTGCCGGCGACCGCAGGCTGCCGACGGTCGCGGCGCCGGTCACGCCGGCGGTGTTCCCGGCGTCCAGCGGCTGACGGCTAGGCGACGCCTCGCGACGTTGAGCGCCGCCAGCCGGATCGCGCCAGCGCGAAGCCGCGCTTGACCAGGCGAACTCCCTCGGCCATGCCCCGGTAGAGCACCTTGACCGCGACGCCGTCGTGGTAGGCGAAGTAGCGCGTGCGGCCA
>DASRHW010000055.1:0-2759 GCA_035650375.1 Solirubrobacteraceae bacterium
CTCGAGGTCGAGCACGTCGAGCACGCGCGAGACGCGGTGGTGCGGGTAGAGCTCGTCGAGGCGGCGGCCGGCGTCACTGCGGCTGGTCACCGCGGTGAGCTCGAGCTGCGGGTGGCGGTCGACGAGCCGCGCCGCGAGCGCACCCGCGTAGCCCGACGCCCCGGCCACGAGCACGCGGTACGTATCAGCCACGGAGCTCACCTCCCAGCTCGTCACGCAGATGAGCAACGATCTTCTCGCGGACCGGCGCGACGTCGGTGTCGGCGAGGGTGCGGTCCTCGGCGCGGAACTCGAGGTGCAGCGCCAGCGAGACGGTTCCGGGACGCGGCGGGTTGAGCTCCTCGCCCGCGAAGACGTCGAAGACCTCGACGCCGGTGAGCAGCTTGCCGCCGGCCTCGCGTGCGACGTCGAGCACGCGCCCGGCGGGCACGTCTGCGCCGACGACGATCGCGACGTCCTCGCGCAGGACCGGGAAGCTCGTCAGGTCGCGGTAGGCCGCAACCTCGGGTGCCAGCGACGCGAGCAGCCCGAGATCGACGGCGAAGGCCGCCGCGGTGCGGTCGATCTCCCACGCGCGGGCGACCAGCGGATGCACCTCGCCGACCCAGCCGATGCGCCGGCCGGCGGCGTGGACATGGCCCGCGCGGCCGGGATGCAGGAACGCCTCGGTTCCCGTCTCGACCGACCAGTCGACCCGTAGCGCGTCGAGCACCGCCGCCAGCATCCCCTTCGCGGCCGGGGCGTCGGCTCCGCGCGCCGCGCGCGCGCCGTCCCGCCAGCTCGCCGTGCCGGGCAACGCGCCGATCAGCAGCGCGCCGAGCACGTGGACCTCGGTCGCCGGGGCCGCGGCGTCGGCGCCGGCCGGCCGGTAGACGGCGGCGGACTCGAAGACGCCGATGTCGGTCGCGCCACGGGCGAGGTTGTGCCGCGCGGCGTCGAGCAGGGACGGCAGCTGCACCGTCCGCAGAATCGACTGCGTCTCGCTCATCGGGTTGACGAGCGCGACGTGCTCGCGATGGTGGTCGCCGGGCGGCAGCTGCAGGCGATCGAAGACGGACGGCTCGGTGAAGCTCCAGCCGGCAACCTCCAGCAGCCCGCGGCCGACGAGCGTGTCCTCGGCCCGGCGCCGGACACTCTGCGCGTGCGTCAGCCGGGCGGCGCGCAGCCGCCGCCGCGGCGGCAGCGTCGACGGCAGCGTCTCGACCCCGTGGACCCGCGCGACCTCCTCGATCAGGTCCGCCTCGCGCGTGATGTCGCGCCGGCGCCAGTGCGGCACGCCGACCGCGAGGCCGTCGTCGCCCGGCGTCGTGAAGAAGCCGAGCGACGTCAGGATCTCGATCTGGCGGCGGCGCGGGATCGCGACGCCGAGCAGCGCCTCGATCCGCTCGTCGCGCAGCAGGATCGGCGCCTGCGGCCGGGCGGGATCGGGATCGGCGCCGATGTCGACCGTCCCATCCACCGGGCGCGCGCCACAGAGCTCGATCATCAGCGCGCTCGCGACCGCCTGCGCCTCGAGCGTCTGCTGCGGCGACAGGCCCTTCTCGAAGCGCCCGCTGGCCTCGCTGCGCAGGCCGAGCGCCGACGACGTCCGGTTGATGTTCGGTCCGTCCCAAGTCGCCGCCTCGATCAGCACCCGCGTCGTGTCGCCGTCGACCTCGGAGCGCGCGCCGCCCATCACACCGGCGATCGACGTCGGGCCGTCGGCGTCCTCGATCACGACCATGCCGGCGGTCAGCGAACGGGTCTGGCCGTCGAGCGTGTCGATCGTCTCGCCATCGGCCGCGAGGCGCACCGTCAGCCGCCCGCCGCTGACGCGGTCGGCGTCGAAGGCGTGCATCGGCTGGCCCGTCAGCAGCATCACGTAGTTGGTGATGTCCACGACGTTGCTGATCGAGCGGACGCCGGCAGCGGCCAGCCGCCCCTTCAGCCACAGCGGCGACGGACCGACGCGAACGTCGTCGAAGGCCCGGATGGTGAAGCGGGGACAGAGCTCGGGACAGTCGACGGCGACGGACACGCCGTCGATCGTCGCGCCTGCGGGGTGTGGATCCTTCGCCCACGGGGGCTTGGCGAGCGCCGCGCCGGTGATCGCGTGGACCTCCCGTGCGACGCCGTAGACGCCGAGGCAGTCGGGCCGGTTCGGCGTGATCTCGAGCTCGAGCACCTCGGTCGCGATCGGCAGCACGTCGGCCAGCGGCGTGCCGGCCTCGAGCGAATCGTCGAGCTCCATGATCCCGGCGTGATCGGAGCCGAGCCCGAGCTCGTCCTCGGCCAGGATCATCCCGTCGGAGACGACGCCGCGCAGCTTCGCCGCCTTGAGCTTGGTCCCGTCGGGCATCACCGCGCCGGGCCGCGCGACGGCGACCGTCTGGCCGGCGGCGACGTTCGGCGCGCCGCAGACGATCTGCTTCGGCTCGCCGCCGTCGCCGACGTCGACGAGGCAGACGCGCAGCCGGTCGGCGTCGGGATGCTGCTCGGCACTGAGGACCTTGCCGACGACGAAGTGCTCGACACCCGAAACGCCGTAGGCGAGCACGTGCTCGACGGCGGTCCCCGTCATGTCGAGCCGGTCGACGAGCGCTGCCGTGTCGAGCTCGGGGCGGACGTAGTCCTGCAGCCAGGCGAGCGGCAGCCTCATCCGAACTGCTCCAGGAAGCGCAGGTCGTTGTCGTAGAGCAGCCGTAGGTCCGGGACGCCGTGGCGCAGCATCGCGATCCGCTCGACGCCCATGCCGAAGGCGAAGCCCTGGACCCGCTCGG
>DASRHW010000056.1:0-40193 GCA_035650375.1 Solirubrobacteraceae bacterium
ACCGTCACGCCGTCGGGCAGCGCCGCCTCGACCACCTGGTCGGGGCCGACGACGACGATCACCTTGCCGGCGTTCGCGCCCTGCGCCGCCGCCACCACCCAGCCGATCAGCGTGCGCCCGCAGAGGTCGTGCAGCATCTTCGGCGTCTGCGAACGCATGCGCGTTCCCTTGCCGGCGGCCATGATCACGACGGTCGGCGCGTTCATGCGGTCAAGCGTAGGCCAGCGGAATCGCTGAATCCACGCTGGGTTCGTTGCTGCAAATGCCGTACTCGCAGCCAGCTAGTCTTGGCCGGGCCGGTGGGGACTGGTGTATCGGCAGCACGGCTCGTTTTGGCCGAGTAGGGCCAGGTTCAATTCCTGGGTCCCCAGCTCGCATGCGGTCGCGGTGGGTACGGCGGCATCGCCGGAGCTCCTCGCCGCCTCCGGCGGCTGCGGGGAGTGCTCCGGACGACGCCCCCGCACCCACTGCGCGCAGAGCGCCGGAATCCCCGGGCTCAGCTGCCGAACCAGCGCGTCGCGCGGCTGGAGCCGAAGTTCTGCTTCCTCTCCATCTGCTCGACCGACGGCGGGTTGAAATGCCCGGTCTTCTCCGGACCGGAGAGGAAGTCGATGTCGACGCTCGCGATCCGGCCGTGCCCGAACTCGATGTAGCACGTGCCCTGACCGAGATGCCGGCCCGGCGGGTCGCCGCCCCTCAGCTTGTGGATCACGGCCTGCGCGACGATCCGGGCCGCCCCCTCGGCGAAGACGCCGGCCTTCGGCACGCCCGCCGTCGCGACGTCGCCGACCGCGTAGACGCCGGGATAGCGCGTCTCGAGCGTGGCCGAGTCGACCGGGACGTAGCCGCCCTCGGTCATCCCGCTCGCGATCACGACCTCAGGGGCACGGTGCTTCGGAACGCCGAGAAAGAGGTCGAACGGGATCTCGGTGTCGTCGTCGAGCACGGCGACGCTGCGCCCGGGATCGATCGCGCTGACGCGGCGCCCGGGGATGAACGTGATGTCGCGGTCGGTGAACTCCTGGATCAGCGCCGCCGACGTCTCCGGTGACGGCGGCACCGGAGACCCCAGGGGTAGGACGAACGTGATCTGGCACGCGTCGCGCACCCCCCGTGCGGTCAGATGGTCGTGCAGCATCAGGGCACACTCGCTCGGCGCGGGTGGGCACTTGAACGGTGCGTCGCAGACGCCGATGACGACGTGGCCCGCGGAGAACTCCGAGACGATCGCGGCCAACCGCTCGGCGCCGGCAAACGAGTAGAACTCGTTGCCGCCCTCGGCAAGGCCCGGCGTGCCGTCGAAGTCGTAGTCGGCGCCGAGCGCGACGACGAGCACGTCGGCGTCGTGGACGCCCGCATCGGTCGTCACGCGCCGGGCCTCGGGATCGATCGCGGTGACCGTCTCCCGCAGCACGCGCACACCCGGCTTGGCGATGTCGCGATACGCCAGCCGCACGGCGTCGAGCGTCGTCCGCCCGAACATCACGTCGAGCTTCGAGTACCCGAACGCGAACGTGTCGTTCTTGTCGATCAGCGTCACGTCGACGTCGTCGCCCAGCGCCTCCGAGAGCATCGTGCTCAGCTCCAGCCCACCGAACCCGGCACCGAGCACGACCACGCGGTTGTTCATCGCGCGAACCTATCGGAGATGTGGCGCGTCGACACCCAGCGACCGCTGGGCCGTCAGCTCGCTTCGGGTGCCGCCAGGCGCGCCGTCCAGCGCTGCTCGATCCTGCCGAACCGCCAGACGCCGAGTGAGAGCGCCCAGACAGCCACGAAGACGCCGGCGATGATGTAGCCGATCAGGTTGAAGTCGAGACTGCCGATCCAGTCCCAGAAGCCACCGGTCAGGCCGAAGCGATCTGACACGACCTGAAGCGCCTCGATCGTCCCGATCAGCAGCGCGACCGCCACTGACAGGGCGGTGATCGTGATGTTGTAGAAGACCTTGCGCACGGGCTTGGCGAAGGCCCAGCCGTAGGCGAAGTTCATGAACGCGCCGTCGATCGTGTCCAGCAGCGACATCCCGGCGGCGAACAGGATCGGCAGGCAGAGGATCGCGTAGAACGGCAGGCCACCCGTCGCGGCGGCGCCCGCGGTCGCCAGCAGCGCGATCTCGGTGGCGGTGTCGAACCCGAGGCCGAAGAGCATCCCGAGCGGGTACATGTGCCATGGCTTCTTGACTGCCCGGGTCGCGCGGCCAAGGACGCGGCTCATCAGCCCACGGTCGTTGAGCTGCCGTTCGAGCGCGGCCTCGTCGAAGTCGCCGTGGCGCATGCGCCTGAACACGTTCACGATCCCGACGAGGATCACGAGGTTGACGACCCCGATCAGGATCAGGAAGCCGCCCGAGACCGAGGGCCCGATCACGCCGGTGACCTTGTGCAGCGTCGAGCTGTCGTCGGAGACGGTGCCGCTGAGGCCCTTGACGCCGAGGGCGAACAGGGCTGCCAGCGCGAAGACGATCGTCGAGTGCCCGAGCGAGAAGAAGAACCCGACGCTCAGCGGGCGCTGCCCGTCGCTCATCAGCTTGCGCGTCGTGTTGTCGATCGCGCCGATGTGGTCGGCGTCGAACGCGTGGCGCAACCCGAGCGTGTACGCCGTCAGGCCCAGTCCGACACCGAAGACGCCGGCGCCTTCGCCGAGGTCGAAGTGGCTCGGCACCACGAAGCCCAGCAGCAACCCGAAGCCGACGACGTGCAGCCCGAGCACGACCGCGAACAGGACGGCCACCCGCCGCCACTCCTCCGGGCCCATCGAGCGGCGGGCGTCGCGCCATCGGGACGTGTTGCTCAGTCGCGAGCTGCTCAGTCGTGATGTTCCACTGCTCATCGATTGAACCTAGTGCGGGCCGATCGCAGTCGCCATGGACCAGCGGTTGAGCGCGCAAGCGCGCCGATCGGGCCGCTGGTCGAGACGCTGCTTGACGGCTCGGTGGACCACGGTGAAGATGGTTTGCCCAGCGCAGGCGCGACAAGGAGGCGACCGTGAACTATGAACTCGCCTATCGGGTCGGGTTCCATCCGTGGGAGCAGGCCGAGGCGAATCGACCTTTCGTGGACAGGATCGGCGAGCTGCTCGACGAGGAGGAGCTCGGACGCGAGCCGCCATATGGGGCGGCTCTCGACCTCGGAACAGGCAGTGGGATCTGGGCGACCCAGCTGGCGACGCGCGGATGGCAGGTCACAGGTGTCGACCTCGTCGAGCGCGCCTTACGGCGAGCGGACAACCGAGTCAAAGCCGCCGGCGTCGCCGTGCGGCTGGTCCACGGGGACGTCACGGCGCTGCGAGCAGCAGGCATTGAGTCAGGGTTTCGGTTGTTTCTGGACACCGGCACCTTCCACGGCCTCAAGGATCAGCAGCGCGAGGCGATGGCCGCGGAAGTCGATGCGGTCGCGGCACCCGATGCCTCCCTGCTCATGCTCGCGTGGCCAAGGCGCAGACGACCGTCGATACGTGGCGTCGATCGCAGCGAGATCGAGCGGGCGTTCCCGAGCTGGAGCGTCACTGACGTAGGACCGTCGCACTTCCAGGTGCCGAAGCTCGTGCAGATGGTCGTGAACCCCGACGAACACTGGTACCGGCTCCGTCGGTCGGGCTGAGACGGTTCACCCGGCTCCGAGCACGACCACGCGAGCTTCATCGCGTGACCGTCACCCGCAGGAAGCTCGCCGGAATCGAGGTTGCGTGCTCGCTGGTGTTCTGCTCTGCGAACAGCGCATCGAGCTCCGCGTGGAGCTCGGCCTCACGACCATCGGCCGCGGCCGCCTCGAAGGCGTTCATGGTCGGCCCGTAGTAGCTCCTGAAAGCAGCCACAAGCTCCGCCGGCTTCCCCGGGTAGTTGAACCAGTACGTGTCTCGCTCGGTCCCGATGCTCGCCGCTGGGACACCCGCGGCCGTGAATCGCTCGACCACGTTGTCCTCGATACCCCACGTCATCGGGCTGACGAAACCGTCCGGCGGCGGTGGTGAGTAGGAGGCGCTGATCCTCAGAATCTGGGCCACCAAGGTCGGGTCGGCCGGAATCCAGTTCCCCATCACGATCCGGCCGGCGGGTTTGGTCACCCGGACCATCTCCTTCGCCACGTCGAACGGCCTTGGGGCGAACATCGCCCCGAAGATGCTGACGACGAGATCGAAGCTCTCGTCCTCGAGGTCGCGCAGATCCGACGCATCGCCCTCCTGGAACCTGCAGTTGGCCAGGCCGAGCGCCTTCGCCCGCGCGTTGCCCGCCGCGACGAGGTTGCCGGCGATGTCCACGCCAAGCACATCTGCCCCGAGCTGTGCCGCCGGCAGCGCCGTCGTCCCGTCGCCGCAACCGAGATCGAGCACCCGCATCCCCTGGGTGATGCCGAGGCTGCGGACCAGCGCCTCTCCGCTTTCACGCATTCCACTCGCGATGCGGGTGAAATCGCCCTTCTCCCACAGCGCCTTGTTCGCATTCATCGCGCGTTCTCCCGTCTCGTGAGGCGACGCCCGCCAGCTCGTCGCCGGCTGAAACTATCGGAGCCGTACGCGGGACCGCTAGCGGCGCGGCACGCGGCCGGCTTCGGTGCCGGCCTCGCTTGCCGGCCCGGCCGGCGCCGCGATGCCGAGCACGCGCATCGCCTTGAGCCCCAGGCTCAGCTTCTCGCGACCGTCGCTCGAGCCGACGTCGAGGCCGGTCAGCTCGCGCACGCGGTCGAGCCGATAGCGCACGGTGTGCCGGTGCGTGAAGAGCCGCTGCGACGTCGCTGCGACATTGCCGTCGGCGTCGAGGAACGCCTCGACCGTCCCGACCAGTTCGGTCTCGTACTGGGAGTCGTAGGCGACGAGCGTCGCGACCGTCTCGTCGTAGAAGCGCTGCAGTTCGTTCGGGTCCTGGCCGAGCAGCAGCTTGTAGGTGCCGGTGTCCTCGAAGGCGAGGATCGGCTTCTCGGGCGCGCCGTCAGCAACGTTCACGGCAAGCTCCGCCTCGAGCCCGGCGCGGCGCAGCTCAGCGGGGTCCGCGACGGTCCGGCTGACGCCGATCGTGAAGGTGTGGCCGGGAAGCCCGGACTGCAGCTCCCGCAGCACCCCGGCGGCGGCGCGGCTGCCGACGGCGTCGTCGCCGGGAATGAGCACCGTGACCTCGATCCCGCGCGGGTCGCTGCGCTCGGTCGGAGCCGCCAGCGCCGTCGGAGCGATGGCGCGAGCGCCGCGTTCGATCACGGCGAGCACGCGCGAGCGCCAGCCGTCCTCGACCGGCGCGTGCGGGCGCACGCGGATCACGAGCGCCACGGCACCACCGACGACGTCGAGCCCGAGCTCGTCGGCGCGCGCCACGGCGTCGTCGCCGAGCGTGCCCGCGAACAGCTCCTCGAGGAACGCGGAGACCGCGACCGCGGAGGCGCGCTCGGGAGCGCGGATTCGCTCGACCTCCGAGGCGATCAGCGTCGTGATCAAGCCGAGCAACGACGTCCGCGGCGCCGAGCGGGCGCGGACGCGCAGCACGCCGACGTCCTCGTCGGCGAGCCGCAGGTCGATCGACTCGATGCCTTCGCCGCCGGCGAGCAGCGCCTGCTCCTCGACCGGCGAGCGTGCGGCGACCGCGAGCACATGGCTCGTGCGGTCGACGAGCACGAGGCTGGCGTCGAGCGCGCGCGCCGCGGCACGCACGACCTCGGGCAGGCCGGCACCTGACGCGACCGCTTCGGTCAACGCCTCGAGAGCAGCGAAATCGGGCTGCGACGCCGTCTTGTCGGCCGAAGCCATTGCCCCCAGTTTAGGTCAGGCGGCGATGCTGTCCCAGAACCAGATCACAGCCAGCCCGCCGGCGAGGCCGATGGCGATGAAAGCCAGCAGTACGTACAGCGACAGGAACGTCGCCGCGAGGCGCTCCCAGAGCCTGCCGAACGCCGTCCAGGCGGGCGCGAGGATCAGCGCCACGTACGCGACGAGGACGCAGACGCCGCAGGCGGCGACGACCAGGTATGTGATCGACTGGTTGCTCACGTCGTCGGTGTCCCATTGTGCCGTACGAAGCTGACGACGAGCGCCACGATCGCGCAGACGGAGAAGATCGTCGCCGCCGCGCCGAAGCCCGCGAGCACGTCGGACAGGTAGTGGGCACGGAGGTAGATCCTCGTCGCGCCGACGACGGCGGCCGCTCCCACGGCGATCACGACGACGAGCGCCGAGCGCGTCACGCCGGCCGTTCGAGTCAGCGCGACCGCCACCGCCACGAGCGCGACCGAGTAGGCGGCATGGGCGCTCGGGAAGCTCGATCCGTCGACGCTCACGAGCGGGTCGGGCGGCCGCGCCTGGTCGGTCGCGGACTTGGTGACGTGGACGACCAGCACGGTCAGCGCCAGGCCGCTGACGAGCACCGCGGCCTCGAGCACGCGCTCGCGCCAGACCAGCACGAGCGCGGACAGAGCCACCAGCGGGCCGATGAAGATCAGGTTGCCGAGCCACGTCACGACCTTGGCCGCCTGCACCAGCCAGTCGACGTCCCCGTGCGAGAACCAGTGCAGGACGCGCACGTCGCCTGGTGTGTGGCCGGAGCCCTCGAGCACGATCAGGTAGCCGAAGAAGACGAAGCTGCCGACGGCAGCGACGGCGAGCAGCGTCGTCAGCTCGAGCCCCAGCTCGCCCGGCGTCAGGCGGTTCCAGGCGAACCGTGCCGGCCCCGACAGCACGCGCGCGGCCGGCACGATCGCGCGGTCCCAGAGCGCGAGCAGCACCCGCGCGAACGGCCGCAGCAACGGTCGCTCGGCCTGCCGCTCGAACCAGGCGCGAACGCGGGCCCGGTTCTCCTCGTCGCGCAGCTGGCGGTAGCCGACGACGACGGTGGCGACGACGACCGCCGTGCCGCCGAGCGCGAAGGCGCCCTTGTGGGCGATGTCGACGACACGGTCGAAGCTGTGCCAGAACAGGTAGCCGAGCATCACGAACGTCGTCGACCAGGCGCCGGCGGCGATCACGTCGTAGGGGACGAAGCGCCGGAACGACATCCCCGTCGAGCCCGCGAGGAACGGTGCGATCGGGCGCACGAGGCCGAGGAAGCGCCCGACGAGGATCGTCGTGCCGCCGCGCTTCTGGAAGAACGCCTCGACCTGCGACAGCCGCTCCTCGGTGATCCGCACGCGCGGCCCGTGCTTGATCAGGAAGTCGCGCCCGAGCCGGCGGCCGAGCCAGAACGACGTCATGTCGCCCGCCACCGCGCACGACCAGACGATCGCCAGCAGCACGATCACGTTGATCTTGCCCTGGCCGGCGACGAGCCCGCCGACCAGCACGGTCACCTCGCCGGGAGCGACGAAGCCGAGGAAGGCGCCCGTCTCGGCGTAGGCCATGACACCGACGAGCAGGTACGTCCAGCGGCCGAGCGAGCCGCCGACGTCCTCCAGCGCGGTCTGCAGATTGGGGATCTCGACGGCACCGGACCCGTAGACGCCGAGGCCGGCGGCGAGCAGCGCGACGAGAACCTTGCTCTCGGGTTCGAGCCGGCGCCAGCGCAGCACGAGGAAGACCACTGCCGCAACCGCGAAGAGAAGCGGGAACGGCTTCATCCGCGGGCCCCGAGCGGCTCGGTGGCGATCGCCGGCGG
This sequence comes from Solirubrobacteraceae bacterium, assembly GCA_035650375.1. GTDB lineage: Bacteria > Actinomycetota > Thermoleophilia > Solirubrobacterales > Solirubrobacteraceae > BP-464. The sequence continues at coordinate 7,571 of DASRHW010000056.1, forward strand.
CACGCGCGGACCGAGCGCCTCGACGGCGTCGCGAGCGGCGTCGGGGTCGGCGAACAGCCCGACCACCGTCGGCCCGGAGCCGGAGACCATCGCGTGTTCGGCGCCGGCCGCGCGGATCGCGGTGAGCTCGGCGTCGATCGAGGGGCAGAGCGAGCGGGCCGCCGGCTCGAGGTCGTTGACGAGCAGCTCGTCGGCGAGGCCGAACGGCCCGCGCTCGAGGCCTTCGCCGACGGCGTCGAGCAGCACCGCGAGGTCGTCCTCACTGCGCGGCAGCCCGAGACGGTCAGCCTCGGTGTAGACGTCGGCGGTCGACAGCCGCCGCGACGACGGCAGGACGACCACGCCGAAGCGCGGCGCCGGGCCGATCGCCTCGAGCCGCTCACCGACGCCCGTCGCCAGGACGCGCGCCGGGCGCAGCTGGGAAGGAACGTCGGCGCCGAGCCGGCCGGCGATGTCGAGCAGCAGCCGGTCGTCCTCGACTCCCGCGGCGCGGGCGGCGATCCGCAGCGCCGCGGCGGCGTCGGCCGAGCCGCCGCCCATCCCGGCAGCGACCGGCGTGCGCTTGGTGATCGTGAGCCGCAACGGCGTGCCGCCCGCGGCCTCGCGAAACGCGCGCAGCGCCGCCTCGGCGAGGTTCGGGCCGTCGACTCCCGCGCAGACGACCTCGTCGCGATCGGACTCCTCCATCGTCACATCGTCGCCGAACGCGAGCGGCTGCATGACCGAGACGAGCTCGTGGCGGCCGTCGGCGCGCACCGGTCCGAGGAACAGGCAGAGGTTGAGCTTGGCCGGCGCGAGCTCGACTCGCGCGTCCGGGGTCACGCGACGTCTCCCGCCTGGAGCTCCGCGAGGCGCTCCGCGAGCGCCCGCAGCTCCTCTGGCGCGAGACGCTCGGCGCGGACGTCGACGGGATGCCCGAGCTGCTCGAGCGCGACCCGCGCCCGGTCGCGAACCTCGGACTCCGGCAGCGGCGAGCGCAGGCTCAGCGAGAGCGACTTCGGCAGCGCCTTGCGGCGGTGCGCGAACGCCGCCTGGACGAAGCGGCGAACGTGCGCCGGCGGCGCCTCGGAGACGCGACTGAGCACGACCAGGACCGAGTCGACGTTCGGCACCGGGTGAAAGACCGAGCGCGCGACTGAGCGCAGGACGCGGACCTCGCAGGCGAGCTGTGCCAGCACCGACGGAACGCCGTAGGCCGAGCCGCCGGGCGGTGCGGCGAGGCGCTCCCCGACCTCCTTCTGCGTCATCGCGACCCAGCGCGTCACGCTCGGCAGCTCTTCGATCGTACGCAGGATCGCGCCGGCGGCGATGCCGTAGGGAAGGTTGGCGATGACCTTGTTCGGCACCGGGTCGAGGGCAGTCAGGCTCATCGTCATCGCGTCGGCGAAGTGCAGCGTCGCACGCGCGCCGAACGGGTCGAGCGCGTCGTGCAGCGGCTCCTCGAGCCTGCGGTCGAGCTCGACGACGTGGACGTGCGCGGCGCGCTCGGCGATGTGCTCGGAGAGCACGCCGAGGCCGCCGCCGATCTCGAGCGCGACATCGTCTGGGCCGAGCTCGGCCGCGCGCTCGATCACGCCGAGGATGTTGGAGTCGATCAGGAAGTTCTGGCCCAGCTCGCGGTTCGGGCGGATCGCGAACTGCCGCATCCGCCGCAGGCTCGGCTGGGACGGGAGCTCGTTCACCATCCGAACAGGCGCGCGGCGTTGGCGTCGACGAGCGCGTCCAGCTCCTCGTAGGCGATGCCGCGAGCGCCGGCGACGAAGCGCGCCGTGTGCGCGACGAACGCCGGCTGGTTGCGCTGCTTGCGCACGGCCTGGGGCGTCAGGTACGGAGCGTCGGTCTCGACCAGCAGCCGCTCGGCGGGCACGCGCGCCGCGGCCGCGGCCAGCTCGACGTTGCGCGGGTAGGTGACGTTGCCGGCGAACGAGAACCACCAGCGGTCGTGCTCGAGGCACTCGTCGAGACGATCGGGCATCGAGAAGCAATGCAGGACGACGTCGACGTCGACGGCCCGGGCCGTCAGCGTCGCGATCGTGTCGTCGTCGGCCTCGCGAGTGTGGATCACGAGCGGCTTGCGAACAGCCCGAGCCAGCTCGATCTGGGCGTGAAACGCCCGCTCCTGATCGTGCTTCGGCGCGCGATCGCGGTAGTAATCGAGGCCGGTCTCGCCGATCGCGGCGCAGCGGTCGTGCACGGCGAGCCGGGTGAGCTCCGCCAGCCCCGCGTCATCGAAGTCGGCGGCGTTGTTGGGATGGTGGCCGACGGCCGCCCAGACCTGCGGGAACTGCTCCGCCAGCGCGAGCGCATCGGCCGACGACGCCGCGTCGAGGCCGACCGTCAGCATCCGCCGCACCCCCACCTCCGCGGCCGCGCTCACCAGATCGGCGGCGGGCGGGTCGCAGGACGCCAGGTGGGTGTGGGAGTCGATCACGTGGTCGTGTGACGCGGGAACAGCGGCTCGATCGCGTTGACGGCACGTAGGCGCCGGTCGCCATAGCCGGCCGCCGCGAAGGAGAGCTCGTCGTCGCCGAGCGCGTCCTGCAGCTTGGCGACGGCCTTCGGCACGTACGGATGCAGCAGGATCGCCAGCACGCGCAGGCCCTCGGCCAGCGACGCCAGCGCGCGGTCGAGCTCGCCGGCACGCGCCGGGTCCTTCGCCAGCTGCCACGGCTCGGTCTCGGTGACGTAGCCGTTGAGCCTGCGGACGCGCTGCCAAATCGCGTCGAGCGCGCGCGTCAGCTCGGCGCGCGAGAGCAGCTCGGCGACCTCGTCCGACAGCCCGTCGAAGGCCTCGACCAGCGTCGCGTCGAGCGTGACGTCGGGCACGGCGCCGTCGCGGTAGCGCACGAGCATGTTCGTCGTCCGGCTCGCGAGGTTGCCGAGCTCGTTCGCCAGCTCGGATTCGTAGCGCTGCTCGAACTGCGTCGTCGAGACGCTGCCGTCCTGGCCGAAGCTGACGTCGCGGAAGCAGTAGAAGCGCAGCGCGTCGGAGCCGAAGCTGTCGATCACGGCGATCGGGTCGAGCACGTTGCCGAGCGACTTCGACATCTTCTCGCCGTCCATCAGCAGGTAGCCGTGGACGAAGATGTGGCGCGGCAGCTCGAGCCCCGCGGCCATCAGCAGCGCCGGCCAGAAGACGCAGTGGAACTTGAGGATGTCCTTGCCGATGATGTGAAAGGCCGGCGGCCAGAAGCGGTCGCGCAGATCCTCGCCGTCGCGGCCGTACGTGAGTCCCGAGTAGTAGTTCAGCAGCGCGTCGAACCAGACGTAGAAGACGTGGTCCGGGTCCCACGGGACGGGGACGCCCCAGGTGAACTTCGCACGGCTCAGCGACACGTCCTGGAGGCCGCCGGAGATGAACGACGACGCCTCGTTGAAGCGGTGCGCCGGCAGGACGAAGTCGGGCCGGTCGACGTACAGCTGCTCGAGCCGCTCCTGGAAGGCGGAGAGCTTGAAGAACCAGTTCTCCTCCTGCTCGCGCGTCAGCTCGATGTGGTGGATCGGGCAGCGGTTGCCGTCCTCGATCTCCGCTTCGGACTTGAAGTCGGCGCAGCGCGGGCAGTACCAGCCCTCGTAGTGCCCCTTGTAGACGTAGCCGTTGTCGTAGATCCGCTGCAGGACCTCCTGGACCACCGCTCCGTGCTGCGCGTCGCTCGTACGGATGAAGAAGTCGTTGGTCGCGTCGATCGCGGGCATCAGGTCGCGAAAGTGCGCCGCGTTGCGGTCGGCCAGCTCCTGCGGCGACACGCCCTCGCGCTCTGCCGCGAGCGCGACCGGCTCACCGTGCTCGTCGGTGCCCGTGAGGAAGAAGACGTCCTCCCCGCGCTGGCGCTGATGACGCGCCAGGATGTCGGCGCCGATCGTCGAGTAGGCGTGGCCGAGATGCGGCGCCGCGTTGACGTAGTAGATCGGCGTGGTGACGTAGAACGACACGGCGCCGGAGGCTAGTCGCGAACCGCGCTAGCCGCCGACTGGCCACGCCTGCGCCGCCGACGCTCGACGAGCCCGCTGACGACGCACGAGCGCACCTGACGGCGCCGCCAGCGCGAGCAGCGCGAGGCCCGCCCAGGCGGCGAGCGGCAGCGCCGGTCGCGCCGGAACCGGGACGGGCACACGAACCGGAGCCGGAACCGCGGCAGGCGGATCCCGCCGCGGCCGATCGGCACGACCTCGCGGAGCGCGACCGAGCGGCCCGGCGGCCGGCGGCCGCTCGCGCAGCAGCGCCAGCGGGTCGACGTAGCGGCGCGGCCCCGACCGCGGCCGCTCGCGGCGGGCACCGAGGCGCAGGATTCCCGCCTCGCCGAGCGTGGCGATCACCGAGCCGGCGCCGACGCGATCGCCGCGACCGACCGCGGTGGCCGCAAGGCCCTGGTACGTCGCTCGCAGCCGGCCGCAGCTGACACTGACGGTCAACCCAGCGCGCCCGACCGGGCCGGCGAACGTGACGCGGCCGGCGCACGCCGAGCGGACGCGCGCCCGGGCGCCCGCGGCGATCGCGATGCCGCGATGGCGCCCGGCGGCGAACGGGTCCGCGTCGCCGGCGCTGAAGCGCACGACGACGTCGCCGTGCAGCGGCCAGCGCCAGCCGGCGCCCGCCGCGATGCCCGGCCGGCAGCCGCCGGCCGCGACGACGAGTGCCAGTAGGACCACAAGGCGACGCATCGCGCGACCGTAGGTGCGCGCGGGTGCCGTGACGAGCAGCCGCGGCCGCTCGTCACAGTCGAGCGGCGATTATTCCTCGGTCAGCGTGGCGTAGAGGTCGTTGGCGCTCGCGCCCGGAACGAGCCCGGCGACGACCGTCGCCGCGGCGCGCGGCTTGGCGCCGGCGTCGACGAGCTTGCGCACCGCGGCAACCGCCTCCGGCGGCGTCCCCCGCGACACGAGCGACGCGCCGCCGATCACGAGCACGACCTCGCCACGCGGACCCTCGCTCGCGTAGCGCTCGGCGAGCTCGCCGGCTGAGCCGCGAACGACCTCCTCGTGCAGCTTCGTCAGCTCACGGCAGACCGCGACCGGCCGCTCGGGATCGAGCGCCGCCAACACCGCCAGCGTCGCGCCGACCCGGCGCGGCGACTCGAACGCGACGAGCGTGTCGGGCGAGCCCAGCTCGGCGCGCAGCTCCGACGCCTTGCGCGGTAGGAAGCCGGCGAAGCGCCAGCGGTCCGCGGGCAGGGCGCTGGCGACGAGCGCCGACAGCGCCGCGCTCGGCCCCGGCAGCACCTCGACGGCAAGGCCGGCGGCGACGCACGACTGCACCAGCACGTAGCCCGGATCGCTGACGAGCGGCATGCCGGCGTCGCTGACGAGTGCGACGACGGCACCGCCGCGCATCCGCTCGACGAGCTCGGCCGCACGCGCGGTCTCGTTGTGCTCGTGGTAGCTGACGAGCGTCGCGCGCACCCCGTAGCGGTCCAGCAGCACGCGCGTGCGACGGGTGTCCTCACACGCGATCACGTCGGCGTCACGCAGCGCCGACAGCACCCGCAGCGTCACGTCCTCGAGATTGCCGATCGGCGTCGGGCAGACGACCAGCCGGCCGGCGACTGGCGCGTCGCTAGACATGCGCCAGCTGCTCCCATGCCAGCAGCGCCGCGCCGAGCATCCCGGCCTCCTCGCCGAAGCGCGCCGGCTCGACCCGCACGCTCGCGGCGACCGGCGGTAGGGCGCGCGCCGCGATCTGCGCACGCGCGGGCTCCAGCAGCAGGTCGCCGGCGCTCCCGACGCCGCCGCCGATGACGATCACGTCGGGGTCGAAGATGTTGGCGAGGCCGCTGAGCCCGAGCCCGAGCCAGTAGCCGACGACGGCGAGCGCCTCGAGCGCGAAGCCGTCGCCGTCGTGGGCCAGCTCCGTGACGAGCGCGCCGGTGATCGGCCGGCCCTCGGCGAGCTGGCGGCCGAGGGCGCTCTCGGGCGCCTCGAGCGCGGCACGCTCGCCCAGCCGCGCCAGCGCGGTGCCCGAGGCGAGCGCTTCGAGGCAACCGCGGCCGGGGCAGTTGCCGGGGCACTCGGGGCCGTCTGGATCGACGATCATGTGCCCGAACTCGCCGGCGCCGCCATGCGCGCCGCGGACGATCTCACCGTCGACGAGGATCGCGCCGCCGATACCCGTGCCGAGCGTGAGCATCAACGCGTGCTCGGCCCCACGCGCCGCGCCGAAGCGATGCTCGGCGAGCAGGGCCGCGTTGCCGTCGTTGTCGATCGCGACGGGCAGCCCCAGCCGTTCGCTGATCAGGTCGCGCACCGGCGTCATCGCGAGTGCCAGGTGGTTCGTCCAGACGACCTCGTTGCGGGCGCTGTCGACCAGCGACGGCATCCCGATCCCGACAGCGGCGACGTCACCGTCGGCCGCGTCGGCGAGCTCGGAGACGACCTCCGCGAGCAACTCGATCGCACCTTCGGCGGGGGTCGGCCGGACGGCCCGGTGACGCACGACGAGATCGGCGCCGACGACGCCGGCGAGGAGCTTCGTGCCTCCGAGATCCACCCCGATCACGTGGCCCGCCGACATGCCGGTCACCCTACCCTCCTTCGCCATGGTGACCGGCGACGGGTCCGAGGGGGCTGGCGGGCCCGAGCAAACGGCGCGACCGGGCGCCGGCGGCGACGTCGAGCCGCCGCGCTACACCAAGTACCGCTCACGCCCGCGGCTGCTGCGGCGGCACGAGGAGGGCAACGCGCTCGAGGAGCTCCGGCGCGAGACGCTGCGCCGCAGCCGTGGCGGCCGCGGCGCCGGCCCGCGCAAGCCGCTGACGTTCGGGCGCGCGGTGCGCTGGGTCGCCGGCGCGATCGCCGTCTGGCTGACGCTGAGCCTCGTGCTGTTCCTGATCAGCGCCCAGATCGAGTCGTCGAAGGCGTCGGGCGAGACGGAGCGGGCACTGGCCGGCGGCTTCCCGCTCGCGAGCAAGAGCACGATCCTCGTGCTCGGGTCCGATGCGCGCACGGCGTCGCACGCCGAGCGCGGCGCGCAGACGATCGGCGCCCCGAGCCGCTCGGACTCGATCCTGCTCGTCCGCACAGGCGGCGGCGCGTCGGCACGGCTCTCGATCCCGCGCGACACAGTCGTCGACATCCCCGGGCACGGCCGGGAGAAGATCAACGCCGCCTACGCGATCGGCGGCGCCCCGCTGGCGATCGAGACGATCGAGAACTACCTGCACATCACGATCAACCACGTCGTCGAGGTCGACTTCGCCAACTTCCCGAAGCTGATCGACGCGATGGGCGGCATCGATTACACGGGCGGCTGCGTCGTCTCGAGGATCAACGGCGGGAGCAGGAACGGCGGCTACACGCTGCGGCTGAAGCCCGGCACGACGCACATCGACGGCAAGCAGGCGCTGGCGCTCGCGAGGACGCGGAAGAACTCCTGCAACCCGAGCGAATCGGACCTGACGCGCGCCCGCCGCCAGCAGAAGATCTTCGCGGCGATGAAGTCGCGGCTGCTGTCGCCGACGACGTTCGTCCGGCTGCCGTGGGTCAGCTGGCAGGCGCCGAAGGCGATCAAGTCCGACATGAGCGGGCCGTCGCTGCTGGGCCTGTTCGCGTCGATGGCGGTCGGCGGCAGCCCGCCGACGCGGATCCTGCGGCCCTACGGCGGCGTCACGCTGCCCGGCGGCGGCGCCGGCCTGCTGGTCTCCGACAGCGAGCGCCGCAGCGAGGTGCGGCGCTTCCTGCGCGGCTGACCCGATTCTCGGGCGCCGGCGGTATCAGCTCGACGACGAGGACGAGCTGGGCGCCTTCTTCTTGGCGTCCTTCGCGTCCTTCTTCGGCGCGGCGTCCTTGCTGCTCGCACCGTCGGACTTGGACTCCTTGGCGGCACCGTTGGACGACGCCTTCTCGGCCTCGCGCTCGCGTGCGCGCCGCTTCGTCCCGTAATCGGTGTTGTAGAAGCCGGAGCCCTTGAAGTGCACCGCCGGCGCGTGCAGCACGCGCACGACCGCCTGCCCCGTCTCGGGATCGGTCGTCAGCGCGTCGTCGGCCATCGCCTGGATCAGCTCGAACGTCGTGCCGTCTTCGCGTCGATACTCATAGATGGGCATCGTCTCTGAGTGTATGGACCGTCGCGGCAGGCGATCTCGCGGCGACCACCGGTGGCACTACCCTCCGCGCCCGTGGCTGCGGACGTGGTGACCATGGAGAAGATCGTCGCGCTGTGCAAGCGACGCGGCTTCGTGTTCCCGTCTTCGGAGATCTACGGCGGCCTCGGCTCGACCTACGACTACGGCCACTACGGCGTCCTGCTGAAGACCAACATCAAGGGCGAGTGGTGGAAGGCGATGCTCGTCGAGCGCGATGACATCGTCGCGCTCGACTCGGCGATCCTCCAGCACCCGCGTGTCTGGGAGGCCTCCGGCCACCTCGCCGGCTTCACCGACCCGATGGTCGACTGCCGCGTCTGCAAGCAGCGCTTCCGCGCCGACCACGTCGACTACGACGAGATCTGCCCGGCGAAGGCGAGCCTGCCCAAGACCGAGGACCGCCGCCACGAGTTCACCGAGGCGCGCGACTTCAACCTGATGTTCGAGACGACCGTGGGCCCCGTCAAGGAGACCGGCTCGACCGCCTACCTACGGCCGGAGACGGCACAGGGCATCTTCATCAACTTCAAGAACGTGCTGCAGTTCTCGCGCAAGAAGCCACCGTTCGGGATCGCCCAGGTCGGCAAGTCGTTTCGCAACGAGATCACGCCCGGCAACTTCATCTTTCGCACGCGCGAGTTCGAGCAGATGGAGATGGAGTTCTTCGTCCCGCCCGCCGAGGCGGCCGACTGGTACGCCTTCTGGCGCACCGCGCGGCGCGACTGGTACGTGCGCCTCGGGATCCGCCCCGACCACCTTCGCCTGCGCGAGCACGACCCCGACGAGCTGAGCCACTACTCGTCGGGCACGGCCGACGTCGAGTACGAGTTCCCGATCGGCTGGTCGGAGCTCGAGGGCATCGCCAACCGCGGCGACTTCGACCTCAAGGCGCACGCCGAGCACTCGGGCGAGAAGCTCGAGTACTTCGATCAGGCGAGCGGCGAGCGCTACGTCCCGCACGTGATCGAGCCCGCCGCCGGCGCCGACCGCGCGACGCTCGCGTTCCTCGTCGACGCCTACGACGAGGAAGAGGTCGAGGGCGAGACGCGGGTCGTGCTGCGGCTGCACCCGGCGCTGGCGCCGGTCAAGGCGGCGGTGCTGCCGCTCGTGCGCAAGGACGGCCAGCCCGAGCGTGCGCGCGAGGCCGTCGCGGCGCTGCGCGCCGCCGGCCTGCAGGTCGAGTACGACGAAGGCGGCTCGATCGGCAAGCGCTACCGCCGCCAGGACGAGATCGGCACGCCGTGGTGCGTCACGATCGACCACCAGACGCTCGACGACGGCACCGTGACCGTGCGCGACCGCGATTCGCTGGCACAAGAGCGCGTCGCGATCGACGCGCTGCCCGCAGAGCTCGCGGGGCGGCTGGCGTCGCCGTGGATGTCGCCAAAATTGTGACGTCGCCCGAACGTCATCGCTCGCGACGACCGTAGGGCGAAACGTAGGACGAAACCCATACCCTCCGCTCATGCCGAGCGAACCGGTCCGGATCACGGTCGCTGACGCCGACCTGCAGCGCTCGCGCGTCACCGTCCTGTTTCGCCTGATCCTGGCGATCCCGCACCTGATCGTGCTCGGGATCTTCGCGGCGATCGCGATCGTCCTCGCGCCGTTCCATTGGCTGGCGACGCTGTTCTCGGGCAACCCGCCGGACGCGCTGGCGGACTACTTCCGGATGCTGGTCCGGTACTCGCTCCAGGTCTACGCCTATCTGTACCTGACGACGGCGCGCTTCCCACCGTGGCCGGGAACGAACGACGAGTACGCGATCGACGTCAGCTTCCCGCCGGCCGCGCGCCAGAACCGCTGGAGCGTCGGCTTCCGGCTGTTGCTGGCACTGCCGGCGCTGCTGCTCGCCAGCGCACTGACTGGCGGCTTCGGCTTCGGCTTCAACGGGAGCGCCACCGAATCGGCGCTGCAGGGCTCGGGCGCCGCCGCGGCGGCCGCGTTCCTGGCCTGGTTCGCGTGCCTCGTCACCGGGCGCATGCCCCAGGGGCTGCGCGACCTGCAGATCTACGCGCTCGGCTACGCGACGCAGGCCTACTCGTACCTGTTCCTGCTGACCGACCAGTACCCCAACGCGGCACCGCGCGCCTATCCGTCGGCGCCGATGCCCGACCACCCGGTGACGCTCTCGCTCAGCGCCGACGACCTTCGCCGTAGCCGCCTGACGACGTTCTTCCGCCTGCCGCTCGCCGTGCCGCACTTGATCTGGCTCGCGCTGTGGTCGATCGTGGCGCTGCTCGTCGCGATCGCCGCCTGGCTCGCGGCACTCGTCCGCGGACAGGTCCCGGCGGCCCTGCACCGGTTCCTCGCCGCTTACGTGCGCTACACGACCCACTTCACGGCGTTCCTGTATCTGACGGCGAACGCCTTCCCCGGCTTCACCGGAACGGCCGGCAGCTACCCGGCGGAGGCGACGATCGCCGCCCCCGAGCGGCAGTCGCGCTGGACCGTGCTGACCCGAGGGATCCTGCTGCTGCCGGCCTTCGTGATCCTGAGCGCGCTCGGCGGCATCTACGGGCTGACGGCGATCTTCGCGTGGTGGATCGCGCTGTTCACGGGGCGGATCCCGCGCGGCGTGCGCGACGCCGGCGCCTTCGCCTTGCGCTACTCGACGCAGACCTACGCGTACGCGCTGCTGCTGACGCCGCGCTACCCGTACGCGGGGCCGGGCCCGGGTACGAGCGCCCGCAACGCGCCGGCCGCGCCCGAACCGGCGCCGCCGTCGTACATCCCCGACCAACCGGTGTGGACGCGAGAAGCGGAGTGACTCGCCGCCGGCGCGTGATCCTGATCGTCGCCGGCATCGCGCTCCTCGTCGCCGTCGAGATCGTCGTCGCAACGCGCCTCTGGCGCACGTCCGTTCCGTCGGACCTGCGGCTGCCGTCGCTCGACCCCGCGCGCGAGTTCCCGGCCGGGGAGCTCCGCCGGGCCGAGTCGTTCGACGCGTTCGGGCGCTGGACGTTCCTCGGCTCGCAGGTCGTCCTGCTCGCCACGCTCGCGGTCTACGCCAAGCACGGCTGGCGCTTTGCGCGCGAGTCGGCCGCCGGGCCGATCGGGACGGGGTTCCTGCTCGGCATGCTCGGCATCGGCATCGCCTGGCTGACGCAGGTGCCGTTCTCGATCGCGGACTTCTGGTGGGCGAAGGACCACGGTGTGACGAACACCGACTGGGCGACCTTCCTGTTCGGCGACTGGGCCGCGCTCGGCGGCCAGTTCGCGTTCGTCTGCTTCGCGCTGCTCGTCGCGATGGGGTTCTCGCGCCTGCTCCGGCGCAGCTGGTGGCTGCCGGCCACCGCCGTCTTCGCCGGCCTGGCGGTGCTGTTCGCCTTCGTCACCCCGCTGCTGCTCGACCTGCACGAGCCACACAACCCGCGCCTCGAGGCCGACGCCGCCAAGATCGCGCGGCAGCAAGGTGTCAGCGGCATCCCGCTGAAGGTCGAGGAGGTGCGCTCCGACACGACCGCGCCGAACGCCTTCGCCGTCGGCCTCGGATCGACACGCCGCGTCGTGCTCTGGGACACGATCGCCGGCTTCCCCCGTGGCGAGGTGCGCGTCGTCATCGCCCACGAGTACGGCCATCAGGCGCGGCATCACATCTCGAAGGGGCTCGGCTGGTCGGTGCTGTTCCTGCTGCCGACGACGCTGCTGGTCGCACTGCTGACCTGGCGCCGCGGTGGCCTGGCACGGCCCGAGGCGGTTCCGCTGGCGCTGCTGATCGTCGTCGTCCTCCAGGTGTTCACGACACCCCTGCGCAGCGCGATCTCCAGGCACATGGAGGCCGAAGCCGACTGGGCCGCGCTCCAGACCACGCGCGACCCCGCGGCGATGCGCGGCCTGTTCCGCAACTTCACCGACGTCGGCTATTCCGACCCGGATCCGCCCGGCTGGTTCCAGACGCTCTTCGGCGATCACCCCTCCGGCCTGCAGCGGATCGAGATGGCCGAAGCCTGGGAGCGCGCTCACCCCCACTGAGCACGCGGCTGGGGAAGGCGGGCCCAGAACGACCGAGCGCGGCCGGTTGGCCGCGCTCGGTACTTCCGGATCGGAGGCGCCGCTACGCCGCTGGCGTCGACGCCGTCGCGGCCGTGTCGACCGTGCCGTTCTCGGTCGGGGCGGAGTAGTCGAACTCCTCCTCCTTGCCGAACAGCGCGTCGAGGACCTTGTTCCGCAGATCCTCGTTGACGGCGAGCGCGATGCCGGCCGCGATCAGGACCAGCAGCAGCTTGCCGAACAGGCCGCCGCCGCGCTTGCGCTGCTTCGGCGCGTCGCGCAGCGAGTCGCTCGCGTCCTTCAGCGCCGTCGCAGCCTCCTGCACACTCTTCTTGAACTTCTTGTCGTCGAGCACGACCTTGGCCGGGCCCTTGCCGCTCTGCAGGCGGGCGAACGCCTCGCGCGCGGAGTCGATGGCGACCCGCACGTTGTCTCGCAGTTCCTCGTCGGACATCACACGGCGCACGTACGGAGCGGCCGCGGCGGCTGCGTCCTTGGCCGCCTTGCTGCTTTTCGCTGCCATTGCTTGCCTACCTCGAGTCGCTTGGCGGGGTCGAGTCGAGCATACCCAGGTCAGCGCGAACGGACTCGCCTTGGAGCGGGCACGGGTTCGAGCGCGATTTCGAGCACCTGGCCGATCTCTGAGACGAAGCGCATGTCGAGCTTCGCCCGCAGGTCTTCGGGGATGTCATCGGCGTCGGCCTCGTTGCCGCTCGGGGCGATCACCATCGACAACCCGAGCCGCTGAGCGGCGAGCGCCTTCTCCTTCAACCCGCCGATCGGCAGCACCTGGCCGGTCAACGTGATCTCGCCGGTCATCGCGACGTCGTCGCGAACGCAGCGGCCGGTGACCAGCGACGCGAGCGCCGTCGCCATCGTGATCCCGGCGCTCGGCCCGTCCTTCGGCGTCGCCCCGGCAGGGACGTGCAGATGGATGTCGTGGCGCTCCCACCAGTCGGCGCTCACCGGCCCGCCCACCCCGATCTCCTGGCCGTGGCCGCGAACCCACGTCAGCGCCGCCTGCGCCGATTCGCGCATGACGTCGCCGAGCTGCCCTGTGAGCGTCAGAGTCGGCGGCCTCGTTCCGGACCCGATCGAGATCGCCGTCGCCTCGATGAACAGCACGTCGCCGCCGACGGGCGTCCAGGCGAGCCCGGTGGCGACGCCCGGCTGGTTGGTGCGGCGCTTGGCCTCGGAGTGAAAGCGCGGCCGCCCGAGCAGCTCGCGCACGCGGTCGGTCCCGATCGACGCCCGCTTCGGGCGCCCGTTCTCGGCTGCGGGGCGCTCGGCGATCGTCCGCGCGACCTTGCGGCACAGCGCACCGATCTCGCGCTCGAGCTGCCGGACCCCGGCTTCGCGCGTGTACTCGGAGATCAGCGTTCGCAGCGCGCGGTCGCCGATCGAGATCCACGACTTGCGCAGGCCGTTGCGCTCGACCTGGCGCGGCACGAGGTAGCGCTTCGCGATCTCGAGCTTCTCCTCCTCGGTGTAGCCGGCCAGCGGGATGATCTCCATCCGGTCGCGCAGCGGCCCCGGCACGCGGTCGAGCTCGTTCGCCGTGCAGACGAACATGACGTCGGAGAGGTCGAACGGCAGATCGAGGTAGTGATCGCGGAAGGTCGCGTTCTGCTCCGGGTCGAGCACCTCGAGCATCGCGCTTGCGGGGTCGCCGCGGAAATCCGCGCCCATCTTGTCGATCTCGTCGATCATGAACAGCGGGTTGCGCGAGCCTCCGTCGCGCAGCGCGCGGATGATCACGCCCGGCATCGCGCCGATGTAGGTGCGTCGATGGCCGCGGATCTCCGCCTCGTCGCGCACACCACCGGCGCTGATGCGCTCGAACTTGCGGTCCATCGCGCGGGCGATCGACCTCCCCAGCGACGTCTTCCCCACACCCGGCGGCCCGACGAAGCAGAGGATCGAGCCCTGCGTCGCGGTGCCGCTCTCCCTCGTCAGGCTGCGGACGGCGAGGAACTCGAGGATCCGCTCCTTGACCTGCTCGATGTCGTAGTGGTCGGCGTCGAGCACGCTCCGGGCATGTGAGAGGTCGAGGTTGTCCTCGGTCACCTTGTCCCACGGCAGCGAGGCGATCCACTCGAGGTAGGTGCGGATCACGCCGTGTTCGGCGGCCTGCGGCGGCATCACCTCGAGCCTGCCGAGCTCGCGATCGACCTGTTTGCGGACCTCGTCGGGCAGCGCGATCGCCTCGAGCTGCTCGCGCAGCTCGGTCGCCTCGGCAGCCGCCTCGTCGAACTCACCCAGCTCGTCCTGGATCGCCTTGAGCTGCTGCCGCAGGACGAACTCGCGCTGGCCCTTGTCGATCTCGCCCTGGACCTGGCTCTGGATCTCGGTGCCGATCGAGATCACCTCCAGCTCGCGAGCCAGGTGCTGCACGAGCAGCCGCAGCCGTCTGGCGACGTCGAGCTCCTCGAGCAGGCTCTGCTTTTCCTCCGTCGGCAGCCGCAGCGCGCCGGCGATGAGGTTGCTCAGCTGGCCGGGGTCGTCGATGTTGGCGACGGCGATCTGCAGCTCCTCGGGCAGATACGGCACCTCCTCGACGATCTGCGTGAACGTTCCCTGGACGTTGCGCTTGAGCGCCTCGATCTCGTTCGCCGACCCGCTGACCTCGTCCGGCAACTCGGAGATCCGGCCGACGAGGTATGCCCCATCGTCGGTCCAGTCGCTGATCCGTACCCGCTGGGCGCCCTGGACGAGGATCCGCAACGTGCCGTCGGGGACCCGCATCATCCGTGCGACCACACCGACGACGCCGACGTCGAACAGCTGCTCGGGCGTCGGCTTCTCGACCGAGCCGTCGCGGCTCGCGACCATCACCAGCATCCGATCGCCGGCAAGCACGTCGTTGACCATCTCGACCGAGCCGCCCTGCCCGATCGCCAGTGGCGACAACGTGTCGGGGAACGGAACCGTCTCGCCGAGCGGCAGCACCGGCAGTCGTGCCGGCAGCCCGCGGGCCGTCCCGACCTCGACCTCGCGCGGCCCGTCGGGCGTCACGATCTCGATCACGACTCGATGACGTCCTCGCGCACGGTGATCTGCACGGAGCGCACCTCGGCCTCCTGCAGCGGCAGCTCCACCGTGAGGATCCCGTCGCGATATGTGGCCTTGGCCTGGTCGGCGATCACGTCGGCACCGAGGCCGATCGTGCGCCGGAACGGGCCGTGGTCGATCTCCAGCTGCTGATAGACGCGGCCCTCGGCATCGGCGGGGCGCCGGTAGCCCGAGATGATCAGGTTGCGGCCTTCGATCTCCAGCCCGACCTGATCGATGTCGATCCCCGCCAGCTCCGCGTGGACGATGGCGCGAGGAGGCTCGACCGCGTAGAAGACGTCGACCGCCGGCAAGAACCCGCCGCGATGCTTCGGCGTGAGGCCACCGCCGAAGACGTCGCCGAAGAGCTCGTCGACCTCCCGGCGCATTCGCTCGAAGTTTCC
Source organism: Solirubrobacteraceae bacterium (assembly GCA_035650375.1). Classification (GTDB taxonomy): domain Bacteria; phylum Actinomycetota; class Thermoleophilia; order Solirubrobacterales; family Solirubrobacteraceae; genus BP-464. The sequence goes on from DASRHW010000056.1 coordinate 23,097, forward strand.
GAACAGATCGCGGTCGCGTGCCACAGGCAGAGGATAGATCCAGCCCGCGGTCGTCCGTCGGCTGAAGCCGGCGATTTCCGAATCGACATGGGTTTCGTCCGGCGGTCGCCGCTTCCGCGGCGACCTTTGGACGACGTCACACCTAGGCGTGGAGCGCTGCCTGCTCCTGCGCACTCGGGAACGCCCAGGCCGCGCGCGTGCGGCGCTCCTGGCGGAAGTGGAAGCGCAGCTGCTCCGGGGGCCGAAGCCCCTCGGGGCGGTCGGGGCGGAAGGTCGGGCAGGGCTCGTCGAGCGTCAGCGCACAGAGCATGTTGGCCCTGAAGAAGCACCCATCGCACGACGCCTTCGCTGCTCGACTGCTTGCCACACCCGCTCCTGTTCGACCGACGATCCGACGGCGGCGGTCCGAGCGAACGGGACCGGCGCGTCAACGGCGGCCATCACAACACACCTCGCGGGAGGCGACAATGCCCTCTTCCCGCAAAGGGCGACAATCCATGCAACGGTCCTGTGATCACGGCAGGCTCAGGCCGCAATCTGCGCCCGTTTTCTGGCGCCGTCAATGCGAGAGGACCGTCAGCGAAGCGTCGCCTGGACGCGATCGGCGATCAGCCGGCCGAGCGCGAGCGACGACGTCGCGGCCGGCGACGGGGCGTTGCGGACGAAGACGCCGCCCGCCGCGTCGTGGACGACGAAGTCGTCGACGAGCGTGCCGTCGCGTCCGACGGCCATCGCCCGAACGCCGAACGGGCCCTCGAGGACGTCGTCGTCGGTCAGCGCCGGGACGTACCTCGAGCACGTCGCCACGAACGCCTTGCGGCTGGCGCGCAGCCGCAGCTCGGTCAGCCCGGCGCGCCAATGCTCGGCCATCATCCGCCAGGTTCCGGGCCACGTCAGGGTGCGGTGCAGTCCACGCGTGTCCATGATCGCCGTCGGGCCCAGCAGGATCTCGCCGTCGACGCGCTTCGTCAGATGCACGCCGAGAAACGGCAGCCGCGGGTTCGGCACCGGATAGATCAGGCCGCGGACCAACGCGCGCGACTCCGGGCGCAGGCGCAGGTAGGCGCCGCGAAAGCCGACGATCCGCGGATCGGACGGCGCGCCGGCGCCGTGGGCGAGCCGGTCGGTCCAGAAGCCGGCGCAGATCAGCGCCCGCTGTGCCCGCGTCTCGCCACTCGCCTCGCTGATGACGACGTGGCCGTCCTCGGAGCGGAGGCCGGCGACCTCGTTGTTCAGCCGCACCTCGGTGCCGCGCTCGACGAGCTCGGTGGCCATCGCGCGCGCGACCGCGCCGAAGTCGACGATCCCGGTGTGCGGCGAATGCAGCGCCGCCACGCCGGTCGCGTGCGGCTCGATCTCGCGCAACCCGTCGGCGTCGAGCCGGCGAAGGCCCGGAACGCCGTTGGCGTGCCCGCGGTGCTCGAGCTCGGCGAGCCCTTCGAGCTCCGAGTCGTCGAGGGCGACGATCAGCTTGCCGCAGCGTTCGTGTGCGATCCCGCGCTCTTCGCAGAACGCGTACATGCGCTGGATCCCGTCGACGCACAGACGTGCCTTGAGCGAGTTCGGCTTGTAGTAGATCCCGGCATGGGCGACACCGGAGTTGCTGCCCGTCTGGTGCATGCCGACGGCCCGTTCGCGCTCCAGCACGCGGATCCGCAGATCGGGTCTGCGCTCGCTCAATTCACGGGCCGCCGCAAGGCCGACGATGCCCGCTCCGACGACGACGAGGTCGGTGTCGAGGTGCGCCACGGGCGGCCACCGTAGCGTACGGTGAAGGCATCACCGCTCTCGTCACTGGTGCGACCGGCTTCATCGGCGCGGGGCTGATTCCGGCCCTCCAACGCGCCGGTCACGACGTGCGCGCGTTCGCCCGGTCACCCGAGCGCGTCGGAGCCGACGTCGAGGTCGTCGGCGGCGACGCGGTCACCGGTGCCGGGCTCGACGAGGCGCTCGCCGGCATCGACGTCGCGTACTACCTGATCCACTCCATGGAGCCCGACGACGGCTCGTCTCTCGACGAGCGCGAGCGCGCCGCCGCCGAGCGGTTCGTCGAGGCAGCGGCGCGCCGGAGCGTCCCGCGCGTGGTCTATCTCGGCGGCCCGGCGCCGACGAGCCTCACCGGCGAACTGTCGGCGCATCTGGGCACCCGGCTCGCCGTCGAGCGGACGCTGCTCGACGGCTTCCCGGAGGCGATCGCGCTGCGTGCCTCGATCATCCTCGGCGCGCGCTCACGCTCGTTCCGGCTGCTGGTCCGGCTCGTCGAGCGACTGCGCGCGATGCCGCTGCCCTCATGGCGGGACCACCGTCTCGCGCCGATCGACGAGCGCGACGTGCTCGCGATGCTCGTTGCCTGCGCGACGACCGAGCACGCGCGCGACCGGCTGTCGCTCGATGCCGCCGGGCCAGAGCTGCTCAGCTACGGCGACCTGATCGCGCGCATCGCCGACGCGATGCTCGTCGGCCGGCCGCAGATCGCCGTCGACGTCCTCGCCGACCGCACGGTCAGCCGGATCGCGGCGGCGATCTCCGGCGAGGATCACGCCCTCGTCGGGGCGCTGATGGAGAGTCTCGGCGCAGATCTGCTGCCGCGTGACGATCGTGCCGCCGCACTGCTGGGCATCCGCCGCCACGGGGTCGACAAGGCGGTGGAACGTGCGCTGCGGGAGTGGGAGCGGTTCGAGCCGCTGGCCGCGAGGTAAGTTCCAGCCGATGTCCGCGGTGACCAGCAGCATCGACATCGCCGTACCCCCTCGCGCCGTCTGGGACGTCGTGATGAATCCCGTCCGGCTCGAGGAGTGGGTGACAATCCACCGCCGGCTCGAACGTCACACCGCAACGTCGATGGAGCAGGTGCTGTGCCTGCGCGGTTTCACCTTCCACGTCACCTGGGCGCTCGATGCGAGCGAGCGGCCTCACCACGCGACGTGGAAGGGCAAGGGCCCCGGACACTCGAAGGCGACCATCGAGTACGGGCTGACCGAAATCGATGGCGGCACCCGCTTCGACTACCGCAACGAATTCAAGGCCCCGTTCGGTCCGCTGGGCGCCGTCGCCGGCAAGGCGATCGTCGGCGGCCTCTCGCAGCGAGAGACGGACGCTTCACTGCTCCGCCTCAAGGCGCTCTGCGAGCGCGCCTGACACGGCGCGCGGCGATTCTGACATTGCCGCGAACGGCCGGTGATTCTCGTCGTTTGACATCAGACGCCTTCACTGTGTCATTATTAGTGCGTACGGTTCAATTCAATCTGAGGGCACATTCCCACATGGCCGACTTTCTGGAAGACAAGAAGCGTGAGATACGCAGCCGCCTCGCCGAGCTGAAGCCGGCCGTCGACGAGTATCAGCGCCTGGAAGCCGCCGCTGCTGCGCTCGACGGTGTTCCCGCCAACGGCACCGCTCGCCGCACCCGTGGCCCCGCCAAGCGCAGCACGTCCTCGTCGTCGGCTTCGTCAGCTCCGGCCAAGCGCGGGCGTCCGCGCGGCAGCGGCACGCGCTCCAAGCAGGCGCTCGAGATCGTCCGGGCGCGCCCCGGCGTGACGATCGCGGAGCTCGCCGACGCGATGAAGATCAAGCAGAACTACCTCTACCGCGTGCTCCCGGCGCTGGCGAAGGACGGCCTCGTCAGCAAGAAGGGCCGCGGCTGGCACGCGAAGGACGCCGCTTAGCACCGGAGTGGCAGCGCGCCGCCCTGGGCCGCTGCCGGACATCGCCGGAGCTCCTCGCCGCCTCCGGCGGCTGCGGGGAGTGCTCCGTCGATGTCCGTCGCGCCGCGGGGCGGGCTCGCGCTCGGGTGGCGCGCGAGCGAGCCCCGAGGCTCGTTGCTCGTCAGCCCAGCAGGCCGAGCTCTGCGACCGCGTCGCGCTCGCCCTGGAGCTCGGCGACGCTGGCGTCGATCTTGCCGCGGGCGAAGTCGGTGAGCTCGAGCCCCTCGACGATCTCGTAGCTGCCGCCCGAGGCGCGCACCGGCAGCGAGCAGATGATCCCCTCGGCGATGCCGTAGGCGCCGGTCGTCGGCACGGCCATCGAGATCAGCCCCTCGGCACCGAGAACCCAGTCGTGGATATGGTCGATCGCGGCGCTCGCGGCGCTGGCCGCGGACGAGTTGCCGCGGACCTCGAGAATCTCGGCGCCACGCTTGCCGACGCGCGGCAGGTACGTGTTCTCGTACCAGTCGATGTCGACCTGCTCGGCGGCGTTGCGGCCGTTGACCGTGGCGTTGAACAGGTCGGGGAACATCGTCGGCGAGTGGTTGCCCCAGACGACGAGGTCGGAGACGTCGTCGACGGTCGCGCCGACCTTCTCGGCGATCTGCGCGACGGCACGGTTCTGATCGAGCCGCGTCATCGCGGTGAAGCGCTCGGCCGGGATGTCGGGCGCGTGCGACTGAGCGATCAGCGCGTTCGTGTTCGCCGGGTTGCCGACGACGAGGACCTTGACATCGTCCGCCGCGCCGGCGTTGAGTGCCTCGCCCTGCGGCTTGAAGATCGCGCCGTTGGCCGACAGCAAGTCGGCCCGCTCCATGCCCTGGGTACGCGGCCGCGCGCCGACGAGCATCGCGACGTTGACGCCGTCGAACGCCTTCGTCGCGTCGTCGTAGATCTCGATCGACTCGAGCGCGCTGAAGGCGCAGTCGGTGAGCTCGAGCGCCGTGCCCTCCGCGGCCTTGACCGCCTGCGGGATCTCGAGCAGTCGCAGCGCGACCTTCTCGTCCGGGCCGAGCATCTGGCCGCTGGCGATCCGGAACAGCAGCGCGTAGCCGATCTGTCCGGCCGCACCGGTCACCGTCACTGTGGTCGCCATCAGGCCTTCATCTCCTTCGATCGTTGATCTGCGCCGCGGGACGCTAGCGACTGGGGCTCAGGAGGCCATCGCGACGCGCAGGTTCTCGTCGATCGACGCAAGGAAGTCCTGCGTCGTCTGATACGGCTGATCGCCGCCGACGAGCAGGGCCAGATCCTTGGTCATCTTGCCGCTCTCGACGGTCTCGATGCAGACGCGTTCGAGCGTCTCCGCGAATGCCGTGACGTCGGGCGTGTCGTCCATCCGGCCGCGATGCGCGAGCCCGCGCGTCCAGGCGAAGATCGAGGCGATCGGGTTCGTCGACGTCGGGTTGCCCTGCTGGTGCTGACGGTAGTGGCGCGTGACGGTGCCGTGCGCCGCCTCCGCCTCGACCGTCTGGCCATCGGGGGTCATCAGCACGCTCGTCATCAGCCCGAGCGACCCGAAGCCCTGGGCGACGGTGTCGGACTGGACATCGCCGTCGTAGTTCTTGCAGGCCCAGACGTAGCCGCCCTCCCACTTCAGCGCCGCGGCGACCATGTCGTCGATCAGCCGATGCTCGTAGGTGATCCCGGCAGCCTCGAAGTCGGCCTTGAACTCGTTTTCGAAGATCTCGGCGAAGAGGTCCTTGAAGCGCCCGTCGTAGGCCTTCATGATCGTGTTCTTCGTCGACAGGTAGACCGGGTAGCCGCGATCGAGGCCATAGCGCATCGAGGCGCGGGCGAAGTCGCGGATCGAGTCGTCGAGGTTGTACATCGCCATCGCGACGCCGCCACCCGGGAAGTCGTAGACGTCGAGCTCGATCGGCGCGTCGCCGTTCTTCGGCGTGTACGTCAGCGTCAGCTTGCCCTCACCCGGGATGACGAGGTCGGTCGCGCGGTACTGGTCGCCGAAGGCGTGACGGCCGATGACGATCGGCTTCGTCCAGCCCGGGACCAGCCGCGGCACGTTGGAGATCACGATCGGCTCGCGGAAGATGACGCCGCCGAGGATGTTGCGGATCGTCCCGTTCGGCGAGCGGTACATCCGGCTCAGACCGAACTCCTCGACGCGCGCCTCGTCCGGCGTGATCGTCGCGCACTTGACGCCGACGCCGTACTGCTTGATCGCGTTGGCGGCGTCGACCGTGATCTGGTCGTCCGTCTCGTCGCGCTTCTCGATCCCGAGGTCGTAATACTTCAGGTCGACGTCGAGGTACGGGAGGACCAGCTGGTCCTTGATGAACTGCCAGATGATCCTGGTCATCTCGTCGCCGTCGAGCTCGACGAGGGGCGTCTTCACGTTGATCTTGGCCATGAGGCGGCGCAGCCTAGCCGTGTTCTCCTGGCTGCACGCGAGCGCGGGCGTCCGCGATAGCTAGCGCGATCGGCGTGCCGGGCGCTCCTTCTTCGGGCGCGCGTCGCTGAGCTTCTTCTCTTCCGGCGTCATCTTGCGCACAGTCAGGGAGCCTTCGTCGATCTGCTTCTGCATCGCTTCGAGCTTCTCGAGTCGCTTTGCTTCTTCCCGTTCTCGCGCGCTCTTCGGTGGCATGAGGACATTCTCCCCGATTCCGCGCTCGCGCGTCCATCGGTGCCATCTTGGTCGCGTCCGGCGCCGCCGGATCACGGTCGGACGCGACCGCCTGCGACGATGTATCCGTGTTCGGTGGCGGCCGCGGCTCTATTCAACTTGCGCGGATCGCGGGGATCCGGATCGGGGCCACCCCGAGCTGGTTCTTCGTCCTCTTCGGCTTCATCTACATCCTGACCGGTTACTTCGGCGATGTCGTCGCCGGCTCGGACGGGACGGAGTTCACGCTCGCCGTGATCGCGTCGCTGCTGTTCTTCGCCAGCATCGTGCTGCACGAGTTCGGCCACGCCGTCGTCGCTCGCCGCAACGGCATCGGCATCGCCGGCATCGACCTCTTCTTCTTCGGCGGCGTCGCCCGCATCACTCGCGAGGCGGAGACGCCGGGCCGCGAGTTCCGCGTCTCCGCGGCCGGCCCCGCGGTGACGGTCGCGATCATCGTGATCTGCCTCGGCGGCAGCGTGCTGGCGTCGCATTCGGGCGCTGTCGTCGACGCCGCCACGTTCTCGGACACCAGCCACGTCACGGCCGTCGAGGCGCTGCTCGGCTGGCTGACCGCGATCAACGTCTACCTGCTCGCGCTCAACATCCTGCCGGCGCTGCCGCTCGACGGCGGCCGGATGGCGCGCGCGATCGCGTGGCGGGTCACCGGCGACCGGGCGCGCGCGACGCGCTTCTCGGCCCGTGCCGGCCAGGGCCTCGCCTACGTGCTGATCGGCGCCGGCGTGCTCGTGCTCGCGTCCGGCGAGCTGCTCACCTGGCGAATCGATGCCGGCACCGGGATCTGGCTGCTGCTGATCGGCTTCTTCATCGGGCAGGCGGCGCGCGCCGAGCTGTTGACGTCGGCGTTCGCGCAGCGGATCGAGGGGCTGACCGTCAGCGACGTGATGGACCGCGAGCCGGTCTGGATGCCGGCCGAGGCGACCGTGCTCGAGGCGCACGACGAGTTCGTGCTGCGCTACCGCTACCCGTGGTTTCCCGTCGTCGACGCCGTCGGCCGCTACGCCGGGGTTCTGCGCTCCGACCAGGTCGAGCATGCGATCGAGGGCGGTCGCCCCGCGAGCGCCGTGACCGAGTTGATCGATCCGGCGACAGCACGTTTCCGGGTCGGCACCGACCGCCCGCTGGAGGCGCTGCTGCGGGAGCCTGGGCTTCAGGAACTGGGCGCGCTCGTCGCCGTCGACGGTGACGGGCTGATGGCCGGAGTGGTCACGCTGGACCAGGTTCGGCGAGCCCTGTTGCAGGCGTCGGCACGCGCCTGAGCGTCACCGCCTTATAGATTTCAACGCATGCCCGCCCACGACGTGTTGATCATCGGCGCCGGCCTTGCCGGTCAGCGCGCCGCCCTCGCAGCTGCCGACGCGGGCGCGACGGTCGCGATTCTCTCCAAGGTTCACCCGGTCCGTTCACACTCGGTCGCGGCCGCCGGCGGCATCAACGCCGCGATCGCCCAGGACGACGACTGGCGCTCGCACGCCTACGACACCGTCAAGGGCTCGGACTTCATCGGCGACCAGGACGCGATCGAGGTCATGTGCCGCGAGGCGCCTGAAGAAGTGCTGCATCTGGAGCACATCGGCGTCACGTTCCACCGCAACGAGACCGGCAACCTCGACCTTCGCGCCTTCGGCGGCGCCTCGATGAAGCGCACCGCCTACGTCGCCGACATCACCGGCCAGGCGATCCTGCACGTGCTCTACGAGCAGCTGATGAAGTACCACCAGCGGCTCGACTCCTACGAGGAGTGGTTCACGACCTCGCTGATCCAGGACGAGGACGGCGCCTGCGTCGGCTGCGTCGCGCGCGACATCCGCACCGGCCGCATGGAGATCTTCCGCGCCAAGAACGTGATCCTCGCCTCCGGTGGCGCCGGCCAGTGCTTCAAGCCGACGACCAACGGCCTGATCTGTACGGGCGACGGCATCGCGCAGGCCTATCGCATCGGCGCGCCGCTGATGGACATGGAGATGATCCAGTACCACCCGACGACGCTGGCGGAGAACGGCTTCCTGATCACCGAGGGCGCCCGCGGCGAGGGCGCCCACCTGCTGAACTCCAAGGGCGAGCGCTTCATGGAGAAGTACGCCCCGAACAAGATGGAGCTGGCCTCGCGTGACGTCGTCTCGCGTGCCGAGCAGACCGAGATCAACGAGGGCCGCGGCGTCGGCCTCGACGGCCAGGGGATCTACCTCGACATCACCGTCGTGCCCAAGCGCCGGGTGCTCGAGGCGCTTCGCGAGATCGTCAACATCGGCAAGGACTTCGCCGGCGTCGACATCACCGCCGAGCCGATCATCATCCAGCCGGGCCAGCACTACATCATGGGCGGCGTCAAGACCGACGTCGACGGCCGCACGCCGGTCGACGGGCTCTACGCCGCCGGCGAGGTCGCGTGCGTGTCGGTCCATGGCGGCAACCGCCTCGGCGCCAACTCGCTGCTCGACACGCTGATCTTCGGCCGCCGCTCTGGAGAGCACGCGGCAGAGCGCGCGCGCTCCATGCCGATGCCGAAGATCCCCGACTCGCGCCTGCGCCAGGACGAGCTCTGGATCGACTCGATCATCAGCCGCGACAAGAGCGGCCGCCGGATCTCAGAGATCAAGGAAGAGCTCGGCACGGCGATGAACCGGAACGTGGCCGTGTTCCGCGAAGAGAAGGGCCTGCAGACGGCGCTCGAGACCGTGCAGCGTCTGCAGGAGGAGGCCAAGACCTCCTACATCGACGATCGCGGCACCGTCTTCAACCAGGACGTGCTCGGCGCGATCGAGCTCGGCTACATGCTCGACTGCGCGGAGTCGATCGTCACCGCGGCGATCGAGCGCACGGAGTCGCGCGGGGCGCAGTTCCGCACCGACTACCCCGAGCGCAACGACGAGGAGTGGCTCAAGCACATCGACCTCGTCAAGAGCAGCGACGGGCCGAAGGTGTCGTACTCACCGGTGACCATCACCCAGTGGCAGCCCGAAGAGAGGAAGTACTAAGTGGCCGGTCTCGCCGACACCAGCGTCATCTCCGAGGACGAGGCTCCCAAGGCCCAGTCGTTCACGCTGCGCATCCGTCGCTTCAACCCTGAGTCCGGCCAGGCGCCGTACTGGGTCGAGCACACGGTCGAACTCGAGCCACACCGCTCGGTGCTCGAAGCACTGCTGCAGGCGAAGGCCCGCTTCGACGGCTCGATCGGCGTTCGCTGTTCGTGTCGCGCCGCGATCTGCGGCTCCTGTGGCGTGCGCATCAACGGCCAGCCCGGCCTCGCCTGCCACACACACCTCGACAAGGCGCTCGCGGGCGCCAAGGACGGCGTCATCGTCGTCGAGCCGATGGGCAACATGCCCGTCATCAAGGACCTGATCGTCGACATGGACGCGGTCCACTGGAAGAAGATCAAGCGCGTCACCCCGTGGCTGATCAACAAGGAGCCGATCCCCGAGCGCGAGTACATCGTCGAGCGCGAGGCGATGGTCGACGTCACGCAGACGATGGCCTGCATCCAGTGCGGCGCCTGCGTCTCGGACTGCCTCTCGATGGAGGTCGACCCGGAGTTCATCGGCCCCGCCGCGCTGGCCAAGGCCTACCGCTTCGTCGGCGACCCGCGTGACGCGCAGCAGTTCGAGCGCCTCAACGACCTCTCGCACGACCCGGCCGGGATCTACGATTGCACGCACTGCTTCAAGTGCATCGACGCCTGCCCCAAGGGCGTCGCGCCGATGAGCCAGATCATGCGGCTGCGCCGTCGCGCCGGCAGCGACCATCACATCACCGACCCGAACAACGGCCACCGCCACGAGCAGGCGTTCGTCACGCTCGTCAAGCAGGGCGGCCTGCTGCACGAGGCCGAGCTGCTCCCGCGCTCCTACGGCGGCGACTCCTGGTTCGGCAAGTTCGCCCCGCCCGCGGGCCTCGAGCTGATCGACTCGCTGCCGGTGATCACCAAGGCCGTCCTGCGCCGCAAGGTGACGCCGAAGGCCGCGCTGCTGCCGCACAAGATCCCGAAGCAGGACCTGAAGGGGATCCAGCGGATCTTCAACCAGATCGAGTCGAAGGATCAGCGGCTCGAGTTCAACCTGTACATCTCCGGCACGGACGAGGACAACATGGAGACCACCGCATGAAGGTCGCCTACTGGCCCGGCTGCGTGAGCCGCGGCTTCACACCGGAGCTGCACGGCTCGATGGCCCGCGTCGCGCCGTTGCTCGACATCGAGCTCGTCGAGCTCGACCGCGCCTGCTGCACCGGGGCCGGCGTCATCGCCGAGCACAACCAGGAGCTCGCCGACGCCCTCAACGCGCGCACGTTCGCGCTTGCCCAGCAGGTCGAGGGCGCCGACATGATGATGAACATCTGCTCGACCTGCCAGGGCGCGCAGAGCGAGTGCCAGGAGCGTCTCGACGCGAGCGCCGAGTACCGCGCGCACGTCAACACCCACCTCGCCGACGAGGGCCTCGAGTACGAGGCCGGGCTGACGAACAAGAACTTCCTCTGGATGCTGGTCGAGGAGATCGGGCTCGACGCGCTGGCCGCGAAGGTCACGAATCCGCTCACGAACCTCAAGGTCGGCCCCTTCTACGGCTGCTACATCGTCCGCCCGAAGGACCGCATCGGCATCGACGACGCCCATCCCCGCGACACGTACCTGTCGCTGGTCATCGAGGCGCTCGGAGGCACCGTCATCGAGTACGCCGGCAGCCACAAGTGCTGTGGCTTCCCGATCATCACGATGAACAAGGAAGCGTCGCTGAAGCAGGCCGGTCGCCACCTCGGCGACGCGGTCGACGCCGACGCCGACTGCCTCGTGACACCGTGCCCGCTGTGCCACCTCAACCTCGACCTGCAGCAGCCGCTCGCCGAGCGCGTCGCGGGCCGTGAGCTGAACATGCCCGTGCTGCACCTGCCGCAGCTCGTCGGCCTCGCGCTGGGGCTGACGCCGAAGCAGCTCGGCCTCGCTCGCCACGTCGTCAAGCCGACGTCGGTGATCGACTGGTCTACGTCCGTCATCGCCGGCGTCGGCGCCTGAGCAGCCCGTCTCGTCACCGTTGGCCGCGTCCTCGGCCGCTCGTGTACGAAGTACACGTCGCTGCCCTGCGTCCTTGCCAACGACGACGAGTCGACCCGCTCAGCTCCGCGTGCTAGGCCGCAGCCGCCGCCTCCGCGAGCTGCTCGGCAGTCGGCGCGATCCGCGGTGACGCGAGCGCCACGAGCAGGTTCGCCGCCGCCATCACGGCTGCGATCACCAGCCCGTGCTGGAAGCCCTCGACGAGCGCGCTGCTCTGCGATGCGCCGTGCGCGACGGCATCGACGGTCCTCGAGTTGGCCAGCGTCGTGATCACCGCGAGGCCGAGCGCACCGCCGATCTGGAACGCCGCGGTGACGACGCCCGAGGCAGCCCCCGCCTCCTCATGGCGCACCTCGGCGATCGCCGCGATCTGGTTCGAGACCGCGACCTGCGTGATGCCGAAGCCGAACAGGATGAACCCCGGCATCAGCTCGGTGAGGTAGGAACCGTCGGCGCCGGCACGCGAGATCATCCACAGGGCGACGACGTTGAACAAGGACCCCGAGACGAACACCGGCCGCGTCCCGATCCGCGTGACGAGCGCCGAGGCGACGGTGGCCCCGGCGATCGCCGCGATCCCCATCGGCAGGAACTCGAGGCCGGCCGAGAGCGCCGACTCGCCACGGACGCCCTGGAGGAAGATCGCCGTCAGGAAGAACATGCCGAGGAAGGCGCTGCCGTTGAGCCCGAGGCCGAGGCTTGCGGTGGTCAGCCCGCGCGAGCGGAACAGCCGCAGCGGCACGAGCGGCGAGGCAACCCGCGCCTCGACGGCGATGAACGCGGCGAGGAGAGCCGCGGCTCCGGCGAACAGGCCCAGGACCTCGGGGTCGCCCCAGCCGAGCGGCTCGGCGCGGATGACGCCGAAGACGAGTGCCAGCACGCCGGCGGTGCCGAGCAGCGCGCCGGCAAGGTCGAAGCCGCGGGCAGCCTCGGGCGCGCGGCTCTCGCGCACGATCAGCGGTGTGATCGCGACGACGGCGAGCGCGACCGGCACGTTGACGATGAAGACCCACTCCCAGCCGAGCGCGTCGACGATGACGCCGCCGGCGACGACGCCGAGCGTGCCGCCGAGGCCCGCGAGCGCGCCCCAGACGCCCATCGCGATGTTGCGCTCGCGGCCATGCGCGAACGTCACCGTCAGGATCGAGAGCGCTGCCGGCGACAACAGTGCGCCGCCGAGGCCCTGCACGGCGCGCGCGGCGATCAGCGAGCCGGGTGACCATGACAGGCCGGCGGCGAGCGACGCGATGCCGAAGATCGCCAGGCCGGCGATGAACAGCCTCCTCCGGCCGAGCAGGTCGGCGGCACGACCGCCGAGCAGCAGGAAGCCGCCGAACAGCAGCGTGTAGGCACTGATCACCCACTGCAGGTCTTCGGCGGAGAAGCCCAGCCCGGCACGGATGTCGGGCAGCGCGACGTTGACGATCGTGACGTCGAGGACGACCATGAACTGGGCCACGGAGAGGACCGCGAGCGTTGACCAGCGACTGCGAAGCATTTGATGTCTCCTGAAGAAGGATTCAGTCGATAAACGATTGAGCGGTGGCAAGGTAGCACCCGGAGCGATATGATTCAACTTATGAACGATTGCGCCGAAGGCCTCTCCACCGCGTCGGCGCTTCCGGTCGCCTGCCAGTCGCGGCTCGGGCTGTTGCTGGCCCGCCTCGGCGGCACGTTGCTCGACGCGGGCGACGCCGAGCTCGCCGCCGCGGGGCTGAACGGGCGCGAGTACTCCGTGCTCGCCGTGTTGGCCGATGACGAGCCGCCCTCGCAGCAGGACCTGGCGCAGCTGCTCGGCAAGGCGCCCGCGCTGATGGTCGCGGCGATCGACGAGCTCGAGCGACGCGGCCTGGTCGAGCGCGCGCGTGACGCCAGCGATCGCCGCAGGACGCGCGTGACGCTGACGCCGGCCGGCAGGAAGGCGCTGCGCCATGGCGACGAGATCGCCGAGACGATGGTCGCCCAGCTCCTCGGCGGCCTCGGCAGCGACGAGCTCACGCGGCTGCACGAGCTGCTGCGCAGCGGCGTCGCGGCCGCGCCCGCCACCACCGCCTGAGCGGCGCTCGGCTAGGCCGCCTCGAGGCTGGGGACGCTGCCGGGCAGCGCACCGGCCTCCGGACCCTTCACGACGGGCAGGCCGACCATGCTGCCCCATTCGCTCCAGGAGCCGTCGTAGTTGCGGACGTCGCGCATGCCGAGCAGCTCGGAGAGAACGAACCAGGTGTGGGCGGAGCGCTCGCCGATGCGGCAGTAGCTGATCGCCGGAGCGCCCTCGTCGAGCCCGCGACCCCGCAGCAGCTCGCGGAGGCGGTCGGGGCCCTGGAAGCGACCATCGTCGGCGATCGCGAGCTCCCACGGGAAGTGCGTGGCGCCCGGGATGTGGCCCGCGCGCTGGGCTCCTTCCTGCAGGTAGCCGGGCTCCGCGATGATGTCGCCGCGGTACTCCGCCGCGGAGCGCACGTCGACCAGGTTGCCGCCCGCGCGCACCAGGGCGACGACGTCGCGGGCGCTGGCGCGCAGGCTGGGGTCGAGCTTCGGGTTCGGCGGCGTCGAGCTGACGGCCGCGGGGATGTCGCGATCCTTCGGCAGGTCGGCCTGCAGCCACGCCTGCCGGCCGCCATCGAGGATCGCCAGGCGCTTCAGACCGAACATGCGAAACAGCCAGTAGCCGTAGGCGGCGTACCAGTTGTGCTGATCGCCATAGAGCACGACGTCGCTCGCGCGTGTGATGCCGACGCGGGACCAGAGCGCGCGCAGCGCGGCGGCGCCGGGGACGTCGCGGAGGACTGGGTCCTGCAAGTCGACGTGCCAGTCGACGTTGTGGGCGCCGCGGATATGTCCCTGGTTGTAGACCAGCGGCCGCTCGTTGACCTCGAGGACCACGAGGTTCGGGGCACCAAGGTGCTCGGCAAGCTGTGCCGGGGAGATCAGAGGACCGAAGGCACGGCTCATGCCTGGGCCGCCTCCAGGTACTCGTCGATCAGCGCCAGCCCCTCGGCCGTCAGGTGGATGCGGTCGCCGTCTCGCCGCAGGCTCGCACGGGCGCCGACGAAGTAGCCGCCGAGACCGCGGCGGTCATATCCGTGCTCGGCGCCGAGCCGGCCGAACTGCTCGGAGTCCACTCCCTGGCGACCGCGCTCGTAGACGCCGAGCAGCACGAGGTAGTAGCGATCCGGCCGCGTGCGCGCCCGCGCCGGGCGCTCGGGCTCGGGCCCGTTCTCGAGCAGCGTCAGGGCGGCTTCGATCCGCTGCATCGCGGCCCGGACACGCGCCAGCTCCTCGCGGATCGCTGGAATCGCGCCGTCGGGACTCGGGGGCTCGGGGATCACCGTGTTCACCTGACAGAAGCGTAGGTCGCTTCGCTTCTGCAAAACATGTTACTGTGGCAAAAGCACTTGCCGGCCGGCCCGATCCGCGCGACCCAGACAAGGAGGACGCGAACGATGCTCAGGAAGCTCTTCGCGCACGGGCTTACCGGCCCGTCGCCGATCAACCTGGACCCCACCTCCGCGTACCAAGCGATCAGCGCGGGCGGCGCCTGCCTGGTCGACGTCCGCGAGCCCAGCGAGTTCGCGGCGGGCCACCCCGTCGGTGCGCTCAACGTCCCGCTGTCGACGCTGCCGGGGGCCCTCCACCGGCTTCCCGCCGGCCCGCTGGTGCTGAGCTGCGAATCCGGTGCACGGAGCCGGAAGGCGGGCAAGCTCGCGCTCAAGGCCGGTCGCACGGACGTGCACAGCATCACCGGCGGCTACCTCGCCTGGGACGCCGCCGGCCTGCCGACCGAGACGGGCGCATGATCTTCCGTCAGATCATCCACGACGACCTGGGCTGCGCTTCCTACATGATCGGCGACGAGAACGCCGGCGTGGCCTGCGTCGTCGACCCGAAGCTCGAGATCGACGAGTACCTGCGCCTGGCCGGCTACTTCGGCGTCGAGATCGCCCACATCCTGGAGACCCACAACCACGCGGACCACGTCTCCGGCCACGGACGCCTCGCCGTCGCAACCGGCGCGCAGATCCACGTCCACCGCCTCGCCGAACCGGACTACGCGCACCACGCCTTCGACGACGGCTGGGAGCTCGCGCTCGGCAACGTCCGCGTCCGCGCCCTGCACACCCCGGGGCACCGGCCGGAGCACACCGCATTCCTGCTCTTTGACCGGGGCCGCGACCCCGAGCGGCCGTGGGCGGCCCTGACCGGCGACACGCTCTTCGTCGGGGACGTCGCCCGCCCCGACCTCGCCGTCGACAAGGAGGAGGGTGCCCGCGGCATCTTCCGGTCGCTGCAGACGCGGCTGCTGTCGCTGCCGCCTGACGTGGAGGTCTGGCCTGGGCACCTCGGCGGCTCGATGTGCGGCGGTCCAGACATGGACATGAAGATCAGCTCCACGATCGGTTACGAGCGCGCCGAGAACGCCTCGCTCAGCATCGCCGACGAGGACGACTTCGTCGTCGACGCGCTCGGAAAGCTCGGCCCGCAGCCGCCGAACTTCCAGGCGATCGTCGCGATCAATCGCGGACCCTTGCACCTCGAGAGCGTCAAGGCCCACCCCCTCACGCCGCGCCAGCTCCAGAGCATGCGGCAGGACGGCGCGTTGCTCGTCGACGTACGGAACGACCGGCAGTTCGACGATGCCCACGTCCCCGGCTCGGTCAGCATCACGGCCCTGCGCGCCGGCTTCGGTACCAAGCTCGCCTGGCTCGCCGATCTCGACCGCGACGTTGTCATGATCGGACAGGACGACGACGACGCCCGCGGAGCCGTCGATCTGGCCCAGGCCGTCGGCATCACCCGCATCGGCGGGTACCTCGCCGGCGGCATGACGAGCTGGCGCGAGGAGGGCAGGCCGGTCGCCCGCATCGCGCGGATGACGGTGGAGGACCTCCACGAGCTGTGGACGCCAAGCGACAACCTGCAGATCCTCGACGTCCGCGAACAGGCCGAATGGGACAAGGGCCACATACCCGGCTCCCACTTCTGCGCCTACCACGACATCAAGGCTCTGCCCGAGGGCATCTCTGCCGATCGGCCCGTCGCCGTCATCTGCGGCTCGGGGCAGCGCGCGGCCACCGGGGCAAGCCTGCTTCAGCACTTCGGAGCCAGGGACGTGATCCACATCGTCGATGGCGGTGTCCCGCGCTGGGGACGGCACGGCTGGCTCCTCTCCGCACAGCCAGCCACCGAAGCCGCATAGCACCCCGAGCCATGGTCGTCGAAGCGATCCTCTTCGGGCTCGTCATCGGTGTCGTCATCGGCATGCTCGGCGGCGGCGGCGCGATCCTCACCGTCCCCGTCCTTGTCTACGTCCTCGGCGAGAACGTCCACGCGGCCACGACGAGCTCACTGTTCGTCGTCTCGCTCGCCGCCGGCATGGGCGCCTGGGGCCAAGCACGCGAGGAATGCGTCTGCTGGAAGCACACCACCGCCTTTGTCCCGACAGCGCTGGCCGGCGCCGTTGCCGGCACCGCCGTCAACCGGCTCGTCGGGCCGACGCTGCTGCTGTTGCTCTTCGCCGGCCTGATGCTCGCCGCCTCCCTTGCCACTTGGAACAAGGGCGCCGCAGCGAAGGAAGGCGTGATCGGCTTTCGATGCCCGCCGGTCCAGCGCACCCGCGTCGTCGTCGCCGGCATCGGCGTCGGCTTCCTCACCGGCTTCCTCGGGGTCGGAGGCGGCTTCGTCATCGTCCCCGTCCTCGCCGT
>DASRHW010000057.1:0-5221 GCA_035650375.1 Solirubrobacteraceae bacterium
GCCCCGTGCCGGCGAGCGCGCGTAGACGGTGATCACCTTCAGCCCGCGCTTGTCCGGCGAGACGAGGATCCCGATCCCCTCGTAGGCGCTGTCGCTCGACTCGCGGAACGACTTGTAGGCGGCGGGATCGAGGTAGTGCGAGAAGCGGTCGTCGAGCGACGCCACGAGCCCGTCGATCGACGCGTCGGCGAGCTTGTCGGCCGGGATCTTGCGGTAGTAGTCGTCGTTGACGCGGTCGATCGCCTCGGCGACCACGCGCGAGTCGTCGTCGCCGGCGAACAGATCGCGGGTGAAGCCCGGCAGCAGCCGCGGATGACCGCCGATCCAGATCCCGACGAGCAGGATCGCGATGCCGGCGAGGACCGCGGGCGCGGCGTACGGGCGCTTCACCGGCTACAGGCTGGCAGAAGCGGCACTCGGGCCGGGCGGCCGCGCCGGCACCCGATCGCCACTAGACCCGGAGGAAGCGGCGCAAGGACAATCCCGAGCCGGCGGCCGAGACGGCGACGCTCGCTGCCAGCAGCAGCACGACGAGCGGGGCGAACGACATCGTCTCCGGGGCCGAGATCAGCGCGAAGTCGCGTGACAGCGGATCGACGAAGACGAGCTTGCCGATCGCCAGCAGCGCGATCGCGACGACGCCGCCGAGCGCGCCGAGGAAGACGCCCTCGATCATGAACGGCCAGCGGATGAACCAGTCGGTCGCGCCGACGAGCTTCATCACCTCGACCTCACGACGGCGGCTGAACATCGACAGCCGGATCGTGTTCGAGATCAACAGGATCGAGGCCAGGATCAGCAGCAGCGCGAGCAGCGCCATCGTCAGCTTGATCACCCGCGTCGCCGTGACGATCTTCGTCGTCTCGTTCTTCTGGTTCTTGACCTCGTCGATCGCGGGGTCGATCACCGTCCGCCCGCCCGTCGCCGTCTTCGGCGCCAGGGCGTCGCGGAGCTTGCCGGCGTTGGCGGCGTCGTCGGGCGTGATCCTGTACGTGTCGGGCAGCGGGTTGGAGCCGAGCAGGCTGTAGGCCTCGGGGTTGCGCTTGCGCTCCTGCTCGTAGGCCTTCGCCTTGGAGACGAACTCGACGCGCTTGACGTGCGCGGTGTCGTTCTCGAGCAGGTTCTTGACCCGCGCGTTGTCGGCCGCGGTCGCGTCGTTCTTCATGAAGACGTCGACGAGCACACGTCCGCGGACGTCGTTCGCCGCACCGGTCGTCGCCTGGACGACGGGGATGAAAACGCCGAGCACGAGCACGGTCACCAGCACGGACGCCATCGCCGCGAAGCTCGGAATCGGGTTGCGGCGCATCGATCGCAGCGCCTCGCGCAAGAAGAAGCCGATGTGCATCGCTACGAGCCCCCCTCAGCCGTCATCGTCGCGGAAGGCATCGTCGAACAGCTCCTGCTCGCTGCGCTGCGTCGGCGCGCGGCGAGGAATCGGCATGCCGTCGTCGCTGCGCAGCAGCGCCTCGAACTCGGCGGTGTTCTGATCGACCTGGCGGTACGACCCGGAGACCTCGTCGCGGATCAGGCGGCCGCCCTGGAGCTCGAGCACGCGGCGCTGCATGCGGTCGACCATGTGCGAGTCGTGCGTCGCGACGACGACGGTCGTGCCGGCCTTGTTGATCCGGTGCAGCAGCTGCATGATCCCGATCGACGTCTCGGGATCGAGGTTGCCCGTCGGCTCGTCGGCCAGCAACAGCGGCGGATGGTTGACGAAGGCGCGCGCGACCGAGACGCGCTGCTGCTCTCCACCCGAGAGCTGGTCGGGATAGTTGTGCAGCTTGGTCGCAAGGCCCGTCAGGCGCAGGACGTCGGGCACCTTCTCGCGGATCTCACGGCGGCTGCCGCCGGTGACCTGCAGCGCGTAGGCGACGTTGTCGTAGACCGTGCGGTTCGGCAGCAGCTTGAAGTCCTGGAAGACCACGCCGATGTTGCGCCGGTAGAGCGGCACCCGCTTACGGTCCATCGCGGCGAGGTCCTTGCCCGCGACGACGACCGCGCCCGAAGTCGGGTCGATCTCCTTGATCAGCAGCTTCATCAGCGTCGACTTGCCCGAGCCGGTCGAGCCGACGAGGAAGACGAAATCGCCGCGGACGATCTGGAAGCTGGCGTCGTCGAGGCCGACGTCGCCGCCCTCGTAGACCTTCGAGACGTGCCGGAATTCGATCACGCCTTCGCCGCTCTGTCGTGCAGATAGCGTCGAGATGCGGGGCATCTGTGACGGAAGCTCCTGGATGAGTGCCATCGGAATGGAGGCTACGAAACGAGCGTAGCCAATCCTGCATGTGGGGTTGCGCGGCCTACCATTGCGGTGATGTCTTCGACGCTGCACAAGGTCGCCCTGCCAGGCACGAAGGCGACGACGCTGCTGCTGGCGTTCGATGCGGGGGCTCGCACCGAGCATCCCGACGAGAACGGGATGGCGCACTTCCTCGAGCACCTCGTCTTCAAAGGCGGCGAGAAGTTCGACGACTACCGCAAGGTCAACGAGACCGCGGAGCGGATGGGCGGCGTCCTCAACGCGTACACGTCGCACGATCTCGTCGCCTTTCACATCACCGTGCGCGCCGAGGCGGTGGGCGAAGCCGCCGACCTGCTGACCGACTTCGTCGGCCGGCCGAAGCTCGACCAGGAGGAGCTCGACCGCGAGCGCGGCGTCGTGATCCAGGAGATCGCGCGCTCCAACGACCAGCCGTCGATGGTCGCCGAGCACCTGATCGACCGCGCCGCCTTCGGCGACCACCCGCTCGGCCGCCCCGTACTGGGGCCGGAGGAGCACCTGCGGACGTTCAGCCGCGACGCGATCCTGGCCTTCCGCGCACGGCGCTGGGCGCGCGGGGCGGCGTTCGTCGTCGGCAACCTCGATCACTTCGACGAGGCCGCGACGCGTGAGCTGCTCGACGACCGGCTGCCGCAGCCGGGTGATGCCGAGGCCTACGACCCGGCGCCGGCGCAGCTGACCGAGCGGCTCGTCGACCAGCGCGACACCAACCAGTCACACCTGCGGATGATCTACCGCCCGCAGATCGACTCGACCGACCCGGCGGCGCGCGCGGCGCTGTCGATCTACTCGACGCTGCTCGGCGGGTCGATGGGATCGCGGCTGTTCGACGAGATCCGCGAGCAGCGCGGGCTCTGCTATTCCGTCTATTCGGTCGACCACAGCTTCGCCGACGCGCCGATGCTGCAGCTCGGCTCCGGCCTCGACTCGAGCAAGTGCCTCGAGGCCTACGGCCGGATGCGCGAGATCGTCGCCGAGCTGCACCGCGACGGCCCCCGCGACGAGGAGGTCGAGCGCGCCCGCGCCTACGCCGCCGGCCGCCGTGTGCTGGCGTTCGAGAACACCAACGCGGTCGCCCGCCATGCCGCCGTCCAGGCGATCGTCCACGAGGAGCCGATCGACCCCGACGAGGCGATCCGCGCGCTCGACGCGGTCACCGTCGACCAGGTCACCGAGATCGCCCGCGCGATCGACCCCGAGCAGCTCGCCGTGGCCTGCGTCGGGCCGCACTCGGCCGACGACTTCTAGAGCTGCGCGGGTACGCCCTCGCCGCTGCCGACGACCTCACGAGTCAGCAGACGGCCGTCGTAGCCGAACGGCTTCTCGCGCAGCGCCTTGGTGAACGCGGGGATCGCCTCGCGCGGCAGCGAGCCGCCGTGCATCGCGTGCATCCACTCGGGATCGAGCGCCTCGAGCCGGTCGACGACGTCGCGGACCGGCTGCTCGTGGGCGAAGATGCCGACCGCCCGGTAGTACTCGCACGCCGCCTCACCGAGGTTCTCGGTTACCGTCGGCGGCTGCTCGCCCGGCTGGATGTAGAGGTCGGCCGGGAAGACGCTGCCCGTCGTCTCCTCGTAGAGCATCAGCGAGTCCCAGTGGTGCACGTGCGGGGTCTCGAGAAACCGCAGCCTGTGCGTTCCGAGCTCGAGCACCTGCCCGTCGAGGAACCCGGCCGTGGGTCCGCGGTAGCCCCAGCCACCGATGTTGAGGCCGATCGACAGCGCGCTGCCGATGAGCGTCGAGCTGGGCGCCTCCTCGATGAAGCGGTCCATGCCCCCGCACTCGTCGGACTCGAAGTGCAGCAGCGCGACGTAGGCGAGGCTCGCGGGGTCGAGCACCTCGGCGACCGCCGAGCGAACGGCGTCGTACATGAAGTGCATCCCGGTGTGGATCAGCGTCGGGCGCTCGTCGTCGATCAGGAATTGGTTGAACGTGATCCCGACGTCGGGAGCGAACGTCGATATCCGATAGATCCCACCGACGATCTGGGTGACGTCGGTTGCCGGCGTTCCTGCGCCCATGCCCCGCCCCTTTCGATCTACCTACTTTGGCGCGTACACCGCGACGGTCCAGCCGCCCGGAGACGTCGCGTTGAACCGCCGCTCGTGGGCGCCCTCGGTGATCTCCGAGACCTCCTGTCCGGAGCTCGCGAAGGCGTCACGGCTTGCCTGCAGATCGGACGACTTCATCATCAGCGACGGGACGTCGGCGAAGC
Source organism: Solirubrobacteraceae bacterium (assembly GCA_035650375.1). Taxonomy (GTDB): domain Bacteria; phylum Actinomycetota; class Thermoleophilia; order Solirubrobacterales; family Solirubrobacteraceae; genus BP-464. The sequence goes on from DASRHW010000057.1 coordinate 4,500, forward strand.
GATCCGTCCCTGCCAGCGCGATGCGCCGGCCGCCGACGTCGAACTGCGCCCAGCGATCGCCGTCGACGAAGGTCGGATCGGTTCCCAGCGTCGCCGTCCAGAACTCGACCGCCTCGGTCATGTCGGAGACGGGAATCACTGTCGCGAAGCTCTCGATGGACACGGCGCGATCGTAGCTGACAGGCCGAATCTCGAGGCGTTCGCCCGCCGGTCGCCGCTACGTGATGGCAACCATGCGTTCGATCGGGATCCGCGCGCGTTCGGCGATCTCGGCCGGCACATGCACCTCGCCGGTCAGGTCGCGCAGGCAGTCGCGCAGCTTCGGCAGCGTGATCATCTTCATGTAACGGCACGAGGCCTGCTCGTTCGCGGCGATGAAGTCGACGTCCGGCGCCGCCTGCCGCAGCGGGTGCAGCATCCCCGTCTCCGTCGCGACGATCGCCGTCGTGCCGGGCGTGGCGTGCTCGGCGAAGTCGAGCATCCCGCCGGTCGAGAGCATGTGCACGCCCGAGGCGTCGACGTCACCGGCGGCGACGTACTCCATCACCGACGTCGAACAGCCGCACTCGGGATGGATCAGGAAGTCGGCATCGGGATGCTCGTCACGCACGCGGCTGATGTCGGACGGACGGATCCCGGCGTGGACGTGGCATTCGCCGTCCCACACATGCATCGATATCCCGAGCGTCTTCTCGACGTAGGCGCCGAGGAACATGTCGGGG
>DASRHW010000058.1:0-66586 GCA_035650375.1 Solirubrobacteraceae bacterium
CCCGAGCTCGGCGCCGACGGCACGGACCTCGTCCTTGAACAGCGCCCGCAGCGGCTCGACGAGCTCGAAGGTGAGGTCGTCGGGCAGGCCGCCGACGTTGTGGTGCGACTTGATCGTCGCGGCACCGGTGCCGCCACCGGACTCGATCACGTCCGAGTAGAGCGTGCCCTGGACGAGATACGCGGCGTCGCCGATCTTCGCCGCCTCCTCCTCGAAGACGCGGATGAACTCGGCGCCGATCGCCTTGCGCTTGGCCTCCGGGTCGGTGACGCCGGCGAGCCGGGCGAGGAAGCGCTCTTCGGCGTCGACGGCGACGAGCGGGACCTTGAACTCGTCGCGGAAGGCGGCGACCACCTGCTCGCCCTCGTTCTTGCGCATCAGCCCGTGGTCGACGAAGACGCAGGTCAGCTGGTCACCGACCGCGCGGTGAACGAGCAGCGCGGCGACGCTCGAGTCGACGCCACCGCTGAGCCCGCAGATCACCTTGCCGGTGCCGACCTGGGCGCGGATCCGCTCGATCTGCTCCTCGACGATCGACGCCGCACTCCAGCTCATGTCGCAGCCGCAGACGTCGCCGAGGAAACGCTTGAGGATGTCCTGCCCGTAGGGCGTATGGACAACCTCCGGGTGGAACTGGATCCCGAAGAGCTGCTTCTCGATCGACTCGAACGCGGCGACAGGGGACGCCGTCGACGATGCGAGCGCGGTCGCTCCCGCAGGCGGCTCGAAGACCGTGTCACGGTGTGACATCCAGCACGTCTGCACGGCCGGCAGCCCGGCCAGCAGCGTGCCGTGCTCGTGCACGGTCAGCTCGCTGCGTCCGAACTCGCCGACGTCGGCCTGCTCGACCTTGCCGCCGAGCGAGACGGCGAGCAGCTGCATGCCGTAGCAGATGCCCAGCACCGGAATCCCGAGCTCGAGCAGCTCCGTGTCGAGCTTCGGCGCGTCGGCGCCGTACACCGACGCGGGGCCGCCGCTGAGGATCAGGCCCTTCGGGCGGCGCTTCGCGACCTCTGCCGCGCCGACGTGATGCGGCAACAGCTCGCTGAAGACGCCGCACTCGCGCACGCGGCGCGCGATCAGCTGCGAGTACTGCCCGCCGTAGTCGAGGACGACGACCTCGTCGACGGCCGGTGGGACGTCGACCTCGAGCGCCGACTCGTCGACAAGCTCCGTGGCCGCCGTCGCGGCGGTGACCACGCCCTCCGAGCTCATGCGCCGTGGGTCTTCTGGAAACGCCTGGGAGCCCGCACTAGTTCAGCGCGGGCTCCTTGGTCCCATTCGGAGCGTGCGCCGCGGCATCCGCGCCGCGTGAGCCCATGCCGACACCCTGCGAGGACTGCAGTTGCTTGCCCTCGGTCTGCAGCGCCGGGGCGATCATCAGCTCGGCGCGGTTGAACTCGGCGATGTCGTGGTAGCCACACGTCGCCATCGACGTCCGCAGGCCGCCCATCAGGTTGAAGGTGCCGTCGTTCTCTCGTGCGGGCCCGTTGACGATCTCCTCGATCGTGCCGTTCTGGACGGTCTTCACGCGAGCGCCGCGCGGCAGCGTCGGGTGGAAGGTTGCCATGCCCCAGTGGAAGCCGCGGCCGGGCGCCTCGTAGGCACGTGCGAGCGGCGAGCCGACCATCACGGCGTCGGCGCCGCAGGCGATCGCCTTCGAGACGTCGCCGCCGGTCCGCATGCCGCCGTCGGCGATCACCTGGACGTACTCGCCCGTCTCGAGCATGTGCTGCGACCGTGCGCCGGAGACGTCGGCGATCGCCGTCGCCTGCGGTACGCCGATGCCGAGCACGCCGCGCGTCGTGCAGGCGGCGCCGGGACCGACGCCGACGAGCACGCCGGCGGCCCCGGTGCGCATCAGGTGCAGGCCGGTGTGGTAGCTGGCGCAGCCGCCGACGACGACCGGGACCGGGACCTCGCGACAGAACTCCTTGAGGTTCAGCGGCGGGCGCTCGGGGTCGGCCGACACGTGCTCCGCCGAGACGACCGTGCCCTGGACGACGAGGACGTCGAGGCCGGCGTCGAGCGCGAGCTCGTAGTAGTCGCGGACGCGCTGCGGCGTCAGCGAGGCGGCGACGACGACGCCCTGCTCCTTGATCTCCGCGATCCGCTGCGAGATCAGCTCCGGCTTGATCGGCTCGCGGTAGATGTCCTGCATCTCACGCGTCGCGACCTCCTTCGGCAGGCCGGCGATCCGCTCGAGCATGTCCTCGGCGTCTTCGTAGCGGGTGAAGATCCCCTCGAGGTTGAGCACGGCGAGGCCGCCGAGCTTGCCGATGAGGCCCGCGGTCCGGGGCGAGACCACCCCGTCCATCGCGCTCGCCAGCAGCGGCAGCTCGAAGCGATAGTCGCCGAGCTTCCACGAGATGTCGACGTCGTCGGGGTCTCGCGTACGCCGTGACGGCACGATCGCGATGTCGTCAAAGCCATACGCGCGGCGGGCCTTCTTGCCTCGCCCGATCTCGATCTCCATCAGCCCATCCTAAGTTCGGTCGCGGACGAAAAGACCCCGCGCAGGCGGGGTCGGGGGAACTGCCAGGCGACGTGGTGGCGGCAACGCTTCACGCCCGAACCACGATACCAGCGCCAGGTACGGAACAAGCCTCCTCGGAGACGCAGGGACGGGTTCCCGCCGCTCCCTCCGCGGACCGCGAGCTTTGCGGGTGCCGTAGGCCGCCACATGGCGGCCGGAGGCGGGCCCCGCATTTCGTTTCTCAGCCGACGCCGGCGGGGGCGTCGAGGCGCTGCACATCGATTTCGGACAGCAGGCGGTCGACCGCGCGCGGATCGACGAGCCCGGCACCGAGGCGCTGCGTCGACTCGGCGCCACAGGCGACGGCGTAGCGCAGGCACTCTGCCGCGTCGGAGCCGGTGTAGCGGGCGGCGACGAAGCCGGCGAGGAAGGCGTCGCCGGCTCCGACCGAGGCGACGGTCTCGCGCGGAGAGATCCAGACGCGGTGCAGCACGGTCTCGCCGTTGATCCGCAGACACGCGACGCAGCCGTCGGGCAGCGTCATGATCGCCTCGCGCGCGCCGAACTGGACCATCTCGTGTACCGCGAGGACGCGATCCTCCTCGTCGTTGAACTCGTGGCCGACGAGCTCCTCGGCTTCGACGACGTTGGGCGAGATGACGTCGGGCTCGGCGCGCACCGCGTGGTGCATCGGGTCGCCGTCGGCGTCGACGACCGTCGTGACGTTCATCTTGCGCAGGTCGCGAACGAGCTCCGCGTAGATCTCCGGTGCGACGCCGCGTGGCAGCGACCCGGCGAAGACGACGACGTCAGCGCCTCGCGCGAGGTAGATCAGCTTCTCCTTGAACAGCAGTACCTCGGCTTCGCTGACCGCCGGGCCGCGCTCGTTGATCTCGGTCTGCTCGCCGGTCGTCGGGTCGTAGACGGCGGTGTTCGTGCGCGAGTCCTCGCGGATGCGGACGAAGTCCGACAGGATCGACTCGCTCGTCAGCTCCTCGATGATCCGCGTGCCGGTCGGCCCGCCCTGGAACCCGGTCGCGATCACGGGCTGCCCGAGCGTCTTCAGCGTGCGAGCGACGTTGACGCCCTTTCCGCCCGCGAGCGTCGTCTGCTCGACGGTCCGGTGCCGGCGGCCGAGCCGGAAGTTCGGCACGGAGAGGGACTTGTCGATCGCCGCGTTGAGAGTGACGGTGATGATCACTGTGCGTTGGCTTCCTTGGCCTCTCTGCGGCCCACGTCGCGTCTGCGAAGCGCTGCGATGGTGAGGCTACAGGTCACGACCCCCAGCAACACGATCAGCGTCGACGTTCGTCCGAGGAAGGCACGCAACCGCTCGAAGAAGCTCGCGCGGGGAACCGCGGCGACGGTGACGAGCGGCGCCCGCGCGACCACCTTCCCCGCCTCGCGCACGGTCACCGTCCCGAGCCGGGCGCCCACGGGCAGCGGCCCGCTGACCTTGTCGGGCGTGCTGACGACGGTCGTCACCGAGCGCCCCGCTCCGCGCCGGATCACGCGCCGCACCGATGTCGGCGCGATCAGCGCGACGCGGTCGTCCCCTTGGTCCTTGATGCCGACGCTGGCGACCGGGCGGCGCGCCACGACCGGAGTCACTCGCTCGTAGCGGCTGAGCCCGTAGTCGAGCAGTGCCCGCGAGTCGGCGTCGCGCGAGCGCTCGTCGGGCTCACCGAGGACCACACTGATCGCCGTCACGCCGTCACGCCGCGCCGAGCCGACGAGCACGTAGCCGGCACGCGACGTGTGGCCGGTCTTGACGCCGTCGACCTCTGAGTCGGTGCCCAGCAGCAGGTTGCGGTTGGTCAGCGTCCGCGGGTGCGCGCCGCTCGTGAGCGTCAGCCGCTGCGTGTTCGTCGTGCGGACGAAGAAGTCGTAGCGGCGCAGCTCGAGCGTCAGCGCGACGAGATCCGCCGCGGTCGAGTAGTTGTCCTTGCTGTCGAGGCCGATCGGGTTCGCGTAGTGCGTGCCGCGAAGGCCGAGCTGCTCGGCCTTCGCGTTCATCAACGCCACGAACGCCTTCGGGCTGCCGGCGACGGCGACAGCCAGCGACTCCGCGGCATCGTTGGCGCTCGGCAGCAGCAGTGCCCGCAGCAGGTCGGCCACCGTCACATGCTCACCGGGAGCGAAACCGGCGACCGACTCGCCGGCGCTGGCGCGGTATCGCACCGTCGTGACCGTGTCGGACAGCTTCAGCCGCTCGAGCACCAACAGCGCCGTCATGAGCTTCGTCGTCGACGCGATCGGCCGCCGTCTGCTCGCGTCCCGGGCATAGATGACGGTGCCTGTGTCGGCCTGGACGAGGATCGCCGCCTTCGCCGCGATCTCTGGAGCGCCGGGGTCGCTCGCCGCGACGGCCGGCCCGGCAGCGGCGAGCGCCACCAAGAGCGCAGCGGCTCCGCCCCCCGCAGATCGGCGCAGGCTCACGGCGTCAGCTGGATCTGCTGGCCGGCGTGCAGCGCCTTGGCGTCGACATCCGGGTTCAGGCGTTCGATCGTCGCAAGCGAGACACCGGTCGTCTCGGCGATCGATGAGAGCACGTCCCCCGGCTTGACCCTGTAGGTCTTCGGCGAGGCGGCAGGCTTCGTCGTCGCGGTGGCAACCGACGCGTCGGGACGTGCCGAGCCGTCGGCCTTGTCACCGCTGGTGACCGTCTGGAAGAGCGCCACGGCGACCACGGCGAGGGCCGTCGGGGCCAGCCAGCGCCTGCTGCTGCGCGAGGTCATGACTCCGTTCCGAGGATACGGAGCGCCGATCTCCGGGCCAAGCGCCGCAAGCGTCCGTGCGGGGACCACGATCCTGCTCAGCCGCCCAGCGCCCACGCCACGGCGCGCAGCCGCTCGGCTTCGCGCCGTGCGGCGTCGGCCGGCGCGCCGCCGGCCGTCTCGTACGCGTTGACGATGCCCCGCGAGGACGTGACCAGGCCACCGGCGCGGCCTGGCGCGAACGCGGGCGCGAGGTCCTCCACACGCCCTCCTTGCGCGCCGACGCCGGGGAGCAGGAACGGTGTCGCCGGCATCAGCTCGCGCAGCCGCGCCAGATGCTCCGGAACCGTGGCCCCGGTCACCGCGCAGACGTCTGCCAGCCCCGACGCGGGTCCACGCCCGTCGGCGCCGAGACCGTCGACGAGCCGCGCGACCCGCTCCCAGACACGCTCGCCGTCGTCGAGCCGCAGGTCCTGGAGATCGGCCGCACCGGGATTCGACGTGCGGACGAGGACGAAGACGCCGTGCCCGTTAGGCCGCGCCTGATCGACGAAGCTCTGCAGCGAGTCGGCCCCCTGATACGGGTGTGCGGTGAAGGCGTCCGCGCCGAGACCCTCGACGTCACCGAACGGCGTCGGCGTCGACCCGATCAGTGCCTGCGCATAAGCCGCCGCGGAGACGTCGATGTCGCCGCGCTTGGCGTCGGCCAGCACCAGCAGCCCGGCCGCCCGGGCGTGCTCGACGACCTCGCCCAGCGCCGCACGACCGGGCGCGCCGAGCCGCTCGAAGCAGGCGAGCTGGGGTTTGACGGCGACACATGAGTCGGCCGTCGCGTCGATCGCCGCACGGCAGTGGGCGACGACCGCTTCCGCCGCGCGCTCGGCGGGTGTGCGCGCCTCGCCGTCGCCCGCGCTCGCCGCTGGCCATAGGCGCGCCGGATCGGGATCGAGCCCGAGCACGATCTGCGACGCCTTCGCAGCGACGGCCGCGGCCAGCCGGTCGCCGAAATATGCGGACGAGGACACGTGGCGAAGCTATCAGCGCTCAGGGATACGATTCGGCCATGCCTCTTGACCGGCTCGCCTGGCTGCTGACGGTGCTCGCGGCGCTCGTCACCGGCATCCTGCTGCTGATCTCCGGCTACCAGGGCTACGCGGCGCTCGCCGCCGCGGTCGGCATCAGCGCCGCGATCAACCTGATCTAGGAGGTTCCGTCCGGACGTCGTCGCTTCGCGCCGGCGTCCGGACGACGTTACCCGGGGATCTCGGTTCCCGGCTCGACGCGGTCCTCGGGCTCGAGATGGATCAGGATGTCGGCGCGATCGAGCCGCAGCGCGATCGCGTCCTGCAGCGCGTGCGCCGTGCGATGTGCCTCCTCGAGGCTCGTGCCGCTGCGGAACTGGACGTGCAGGTCGACGTGGCGGCGCGATCCGGCGCGGCGCGCTCGCAGCCGGTGGTAGCCCGCGACGCCTCGCGGCCCGAACGAGGTGACGGTCTCGCGGATCGCGCTGAGCTCGGATTCGGGCAGCCCTTCGTCGACGAGCACCCGCGTCGACCGCGACAGGATCCGCACGCCGGTGACGACGATCGCGAAGGCGACGACCAGCGCGACGGCGGCGTCGAGCCAGGTCTCGCCGGTGATCTGCACCAGCACGAGGCCGACCAGGACCGCGACCGAGGTCGCCGCGTCGGTCCGCAGATGCGCCGCGTCGCCCGCCAGCGCCGGCGAGTCGTATCGCTTCGCGCGGCGAGCGATGACCCCCGAGACGACGATGTTGACGACGATCGATCCGGCGACGACGACGATGCCGAAGCCGAGATGATCGACCTCGCCGCTGTTGTTGGCCAAGCGGCGGATCGCCTCGATCGCGATCACCCCCGAGCCGACGAGGATCAGCATTCCCTCGATCGCCGCCGCGAGGTTCTCGATCTTCTCGTGGCCGTACGGATGGCTCTCGTCGGCCGGCTCGTCGGCCTTGCGAATCGAGAAGTACGCGACGACCGACGCCGACAGGTCGACGGCTGAGTGCATCGCCTCGGTCAGGATCGCGACCGATCCGGTGACGAGCCCCGCGACGAGCTTGACGACGATCAGCAGGGTGTTCGAGGCGATCGAGAGCAGCGCCGCGCCGGTCTTCGGCCCGAAGCGCTCGCGCGCCGGGACCGTCAGCGTCGATCGAGCCATCGCAACAGCTCTCGTGCCGCCCGCCCGCGATGGCTGATCGCCGCCTTCTCGACGTCGGTCAGCTCGGCCATCGTGCGGCTCGGATGCTCGATCGGCACGAACGCCGGGTCATAGCCGAAGCCACGCTCGCCGCGGGGCTCCGCCGCGAGCGTGCCCTCGCAGCGTCCCTCGACGACGTGCTCGCCGCCGTCGGCGCCGACGAAGGCGAGCGCGCAGACGTAGGCGACATCGCTCCCCGCGGGAGCGTCGCGCAACAGCTTGGCGAGGTTCTCGCCGTCGCTCGCCTGCGCTCCGGCGTAGCGCGCCGACCGTACCCCCGGCAGCCCGTTGAGGGCCGCCGCCACGATGCCGGAGTCGTCGGCGATCGCGGCGCGCCCCGTCGCCTCGTGGGCGGCTCGCGCCTTGCCGAGCGCGTTGCCGACGAACGTGTCGGCATCCTCGGGTGGCAGCTCGACGTCGTCGGGCAGCGGATCGATCTCGTGCGGCGTCAGCAACGTGCCGAGCTCGCGCACCTTGTGCGCGTTGCGCGTTGCGAGGACGAGCCTCACGACTCGAGCGCGCCGATCGCCGCGTCCTGAATCGTCCGCAACTCGCCGATGCCGGTCGCCGCGAGCGCGAGCAGGTCATCGAGATGCGCACGCGAGAGCGGTGTGCGCTCCGCGGTCGCCTGCACCTCGACGAGGCCGCCGTCGCCGGTCATCACGACGTTCGCGTCGACCTCGGCGGAGGAATCCTCGACATAGTCAAGATCGAGCAGCGGCACGCCGTCGACGATCCCGGCCGAGATCGCGGCGAGCGTCCCGTTCAGCGGCCACGCGCCGACGAGCTCGCGCTCGCGCAGCACCCGGCAGGCGAGCGCCAGCGCGACATAGGCGCCGGTGATCGACGCCGTCCGCGTGCCGCCGTCGGCCTGCAGCACGTCGCAGTCGATCCAGATCGTGTTCTCTCCGAGCGCCTCGAAGTCGACGACGCTGCGCAGGCTGCGGCCGATCAGCCGCTGGATCTCGACCGTGCGGCCGTCGGGACGGCCTTTGCTGACGTCGCGCTGCTTGCGGTCGCCCGTCGACGCGGGCAGCATCCCGTACTCCGCGGTGACCCAGCCACGACCCTTGCCCGCCATCCACTTCGGCACCCGGGGCTCGGCCGACGCCGTGCAGATCACCCGCGTCTCGCCGACCGAGATCAGCGCCGAGCCGGTCGCGGTGCGGACGAAGCCGGGCTCGATCGTCGTCGGCCGGAGGCCGTCCGGTGCACGGTCATAGGACCGCTGCCGCGCGCTCATGCGGCAGCCGCGCTTCGAAGCTCGACCTGCTGGACATCGGTCAACGGCATCTGCAGGAACCTCGTTCCGATCGCGCGAAAAGCCTCCGGGTCGCCCGTGCAGAGAAACGCGTAGTCGCCGGGACCACGCTGTTCGTTGGCGAGCCCACGCAACGAGAGCGCATGCTCGACCTGGCGGGCAAGCGCGGCGCCCGAGCTGACGATCGTGACTCCACGACCGAGGAAGCGTTGCAGCATCGGGCGCACGAGCGGGTAGTGGGTGCAGCCGAGGATCACGGTGTCGACGTCCGCGTCGTGCAGCTCGCGGGTGTAGCCGCGAACGACGTCGACGACCTGCTCGGAGATCCCCGTGCCGCCGACGTCGCCGGCCTGGATGATCGGAGCGAGGTCGGGGCATGCGACCGAGATCAGCGAGACGTGCGGGTCCGCGGCGGCGACCGCGTCCGCGTAAGCGCCGCTGGCCACCGTCGCCGTGGTCGCCAACAGGCCGATGCGGCCGTTGCGCGTCGTCGCGACGGCCTGGAGCGCCTCGGGCTTGACGACGCCGAGCACGTCGAGCCCGAGCGTCGTCTCCATCATCCGCGTGCGCAGCGCCGGGAGCGCGACGGCCGTCGCCGAGTTGCAGGCGACGACCAGGAGCTTCGCGCGACGTGCGAGCAGCTCCTCCGCGATCTCGAGACTGAAGCGCACGAGCTCGTCCGGGCTCCGCTCGCCGTAGGGAAAGCGGGCGTCGTCGCCGAGGTAGAGGTAGTCCTCGTTCGGCAGCGACACCAACAGCTCGTGCAGGACCGTCAGCCCGCCGACGCCGGAATCGAACACGGCGATCGGCCGCTGGCGCGGTGGAACGGAGGTCGTCACCGGGCCATCGTCGCACGGGAGGCGGCTGCACGGCGGGCACCGTCACTTGCCCGTGCCGACGCCGTCGATCGACTCCTTCAGCGCGCGCACGATCTTGGCGCCGATGCCGTTGTCGCCGCTCTTGCGTGCCCACGCGACGACGGCCGCCAGCACTCCGGCGACGAGCAGGATCAGCGCGACGTACTCCACGGTCCCCTGGCCTCGCTGAGACGCGAGCCTGCGACTGAGTGCGGCATGGACGTTGCACGACGCGATCACGAGCGCTGCGGCGAATCGAAGCTGCATGAGACCTCCCTGGACGGACGACTGGTCGTCGCCCACGATGGGCCGGTCGCCGAGCCGCAGGACGCGTGCGCTGTGACGGCTTTCAGCGCACGGTGGCGAAACTTTGGCGGCGTATAGTCGTTTCGCGAGCCATGTCCGGCCTGCTGAACCGCATCCGCCGCCGGCGCTCCGGCATGCCATCCGAGCCGGAGCGGCTCGACACTTCCCCGGCGCCACCCGAGGTCGCGCCGAGCGCCCTGCCGCCCGAGCCCGCGCCGCCGGAGCCTGCTCCGCCCGAGCCCGCGCCACCGGAGCCGTTCGAGCGTCCGGGCTTCCGTGCTCGCGGCCAGCTGCGACGGCGGCTCCGTTACCTGCGGCGCGTGCGCGAGCTCGCGCTGCGTGACATCGGCGGTCTCGTCGCCGACCTCGATCGCTTCGGTCGCTCGCGTGACGACCTCGTGCGAGCCAAGCTCGATGCGCTCACCGCCATCGACGCCGAGCACCGCGTGCTGGCGTCGGCGCTCGACGACGACGCGACGTACGTCGAACTGCGCGAGGTCGGCATCGCGGCCTGCCCGGGATGCGGCGCGCTGCTGGCGAGCGACGCGCGGTTCTGCTCCGCCTGCGGCACCCGCGTCGATCGTGGCGACGCGGCGATCGAGACGGCGTTCGCAGTCGGGACGCCGCGAAGCGACGAGCCGGCTGCCGACGCCGCGACGTGACCGCCGTCACCGCCTGCCCGCGCTGCGGCACCACGCCCGCACCCGAGCAGGCGTGGTGCCTCTCGTGCGGGCTCGCCGCCCGGACGATGCTCGTGCCGGCACGCGGCTGGCGCCGGCCGCTGGCGGCAGCCGCAGCGGTCGCCGCGATCGCCCTCGTGGCGCTCGTGCTGGCGTTCGTCCTGCTGACGCGCAACGACAACCCCGTGCCGCCGGCCGCCGCTCCGGCCGCGGTCGCGCCGGCGACCACCACGCCCGCTCCGTAGCGCCGCCGTCAGCCGCGCAACGACGGCCAGTACGTCGCGAGCCGGGCGCGAGCACCCGCCGCCAGCGCGTGCTCGGGCGTGGCCCGCGCCGTCGCCGTGCCCGAGGCCACGGCTTCGAGCGTCGCGACCAGCGAGGCGGCAAGCGCCTCGAGCGCATACCCACCCTCGAGCACGATCCCGACCGGCACGCCGAGCGAAGCGGCGACATCGCGAACCGACGCGGCCATCGCCGCGAACCCCGTCTCGGTCACGGTGCAGTTCGCGAGCGGATCGTCGGCGTGGGCGTCGAAGCCGGCCGACACGAGAATCAGCTGCGGCTCGTACGCGGCCGCGATCGGCACTGCGACATGCTCGACGAGTGAGCCGAACACCGCATCGCCCGAGCCGGCCGGCACGGGCAGGTTGACCGTCAGCCCGAGGCCGGTGCCCGAGCCTGCCTCGTGCGCCGCGCCCGTCCCCGGATACAGCGGCGACTGGTGGATCGAGCAGAACAGGACGCCGGCGTCGTCATAGAAGATCTCGCTTGTCCCGTTGCCGTGGTGGACGTCCCAGTCGAGGACCATGACGCGCTCGATCCCGTGCGCGTCCCGTGCGTGGCGCGCCGCGATCGCGACGTTGTTGAACAGGCAGAAGCCCATCGGGCGCGACGTCTCGGCGTGGTGGCCGGGCGGCCGGTGCAGCGACGCGCCGACGCTCGCGCCGGTTGCGGGCGACAGCAGCTCGTCGACGAGCGCGACACCACCTCCGGCGGCGTGCAGCGCCGCGCCCCACGAGCCCGGCGAGACGAGCGTGTCGGCATCGATACGACCGCCGCCGTCCACGGAAAGCTGCCGGATCAACTCGACGTGCTCGCGCGGATGCACCGCCTCGACGACCTCGAGCGGCGCTCGCGGCGAGTCGCGAGCCTCGTATCCGGCCCAGTCGCGCGCGTCGAGCGCGGCCGTGATCGCCGCGATCCGCGCCGGTCGTTCCGGGTGGTCGCCGGTGACGTGCTCGAGCGACGACGGGTGATGGAAGGCCACTGGTCGGGACAAGGCGCGGATACGGTACGCCTGCATGCCCGGGCGCTCCTCCTCGTCGTCCACCCTCGCGGTGGAGGTCGTCGTCGTCGGTGCCGGCGCCGCCGGCCTCTACGCGGCCCTGACCGCGGCCGACGAAGGCGCCCGCGTCCTGTTGATCTCGGCGACACCGCTCGCGCAGACCTCGAGCTACTGGGCCCAGGGAGGCCTCGCCGCGGCGCTCGCGGTCGACGACTCCCCCGCCCAGCACCTCGCCGACACGCTCGCCGCCGGCCGCGATCTCGTCCGCCGCGCCGCGGCGCAGGCACTCGTCGACGAGGCGCCCGGCGCGGTCGCCGACCTGGAGCGGATCGGCGTCCGCTTCGACGCCGACCGCAACGGCAACCTCTCGCTCGGTCTCGAAGGCGGCCACAGCCGCCGCCGCGTCGTGCACGCGGGTGGGAGCGCGACCGGGCGACGGGTCGTCCGCCAGCTCTCGGCACTCGTCGTCGAGCACGAGCGGATCGAGGTCTGGGAGCAGACGCGAGTCGCGTCGCTGTGGCGCGACGCCGGCGGCGCGTGTGCGGGCGTCGTCTGCGAGGACGGTCGCAGCGCCCTCGGGCGGGCGACGATCCTGGCGACGGGCGGGACCGCGGCGCTGTGGTCGAGGACGACCAATCCACCCGGCGCGATCGGCGTCGGCCTCGTGCTCGCGCTCGGTGCCGGCGCGATGCTCGCCGACCTCGAGTTGGTCCAGTTCCATCCGACCGCGGTCACCGGCGTCCCGGGCCGCGAGGGCTTCCTGATCACCGAGGCGATCCGCGGCGAGGGCGCGACACTCCACGGGCCCGACGGCGAGCGCTTCGTCGACGAGCTGGCGCCGCGCGACGAGGTCGCGCGAGCCGTCGACGCCGTGATGCGGGCCAACGACGTCACGCATGTCGGCCTCGACATGCGCGGTGTCGATCCGGCGCGCTTCCCCAACGTCGTCGCGGCGCTGCGCGAGTCCGGGCTCGACCCGGCCCACGAGCTGGTGCCCGTCGCGCCCGCCGCGCACTACTGCATGGGCGGAGTCCAGGCCGACCTGCACGGGCGCTCGACCGTGCGGGGTCTGTTCGCCGTCGGGGAGACCGCGTGCACCGGACTCCACGGAGCGAACCGGCTGGCATCGAACTCGCTCAGCGAGTGCTTCGTCTTCGGCCGTCGCGCCGCGCTCGCCGGGCTCGACGAGGCCGGCGCCGGCGCCGTCGGCCGGCCCCCGGACCCGGCACCGATCCCATCGCCGGACGCCGAGACCCGCGCCGCGCTCTGGCAGGGCGCCGGCCTCGTGCGGACGCCCGAGGGCCTGACCGGCCTCACGGACAACGCGCACCCACTCGTGCGGCTGATCGCCGCGAGCGCACTGCTGCGCACCGAGACGCGTGGCGCCCACTGCCGCGCGGACGCCCCCGAGCGCGACCCGCAGCTCGACTACCGGCACGCGATCGTCAGTGCCGGCGGTCAGCCCGTGTTCGACCGCTGGCCCTGAGCCGGACGGCGGCAGCGCGGCGAGCTACCGTCGCTGCATGCTGCTCGGCGTCGACGTCGGCGGGACCTTCACCGACGCGGTGCTCGTCACCGGCGCTGTCGTCGTGACCGCGAAGGCGCCGACGACCCCGGGTGACCAGTCCGACGGCGTACTCGCGGCAATCGCGGCGGTGCTCGAGCGCGCGGGATGCGGCCCCGGCGACGTCACCGAGTTCGCCCACGGGATGACGGTGACGACGAACGCGCTGCTCGAGGACGACGCCGCGCGGACGGTGCTGCTGGCGACCGAGGGTTTCACCGACATCGTCGAGCTCGGTCGCCAGGCGCGGCCGCGCCTCTACGACCTCTGCGCGGCGGCGCCGGCTCCGTTCGTTCCGCCGCAGCTCCGGATCGCCGTCCCAGAGCGGATGACGCCGACCGGCGTGCTGCGCGCGCTGACGCCCGAGGGCGCGCGAGCCGCGGCCGAAGCGGCGGCGGCGCTCGCGCCCGAGGCGGTCGCCGTCGTGCTGCTCCACAGCTGGCGTGATCCCACACACGAGCACGCGCTGGGCGACGCGCTGCGCGAGCGGCTGGGCGACGGCGTCCACGTGTCGCTCTCGCACGAGGTCGTCGGCACCTTCCGCGAATACGAACGCGCGGCGACGACCGAAGTCGACGCGGCGCTGTCGCCGTTACTGTCGCGCTACCTGCGGCGCCTGCTCGAGCGCAGCGCCGCCGCCGGGCTGCCGGCGCCTCAGATCATGCAGTCCAGTGGCGGCCTGACCGACGCCGCCGAGGCCGCGTCGCACGCCGCGCAGACCGTGCTGTCGGGGCCGGCCGGCGGCGCGGCCGCGGCAGCGCTCGTCGCCGCCCGCAGCGGCGTGCCCGACCTGCTCTGCTTCGACATGGGCGGGACGTCGTGCGACGTCTGCGTCGTCAGCGACGGCGTCGTCCGCGAGACGTCGTCACGCGAGGTAGCCGGCCGGCCGATCGCGCTGCCGATGGTCGATATCCACACCGTCGGCGCCGGCGGCGGCTCGATCGCCTGGCGCGATCCCGGTGGCGCCCTGCGCGTCGGGCCACGCTCAGCCGGTGCCGAGCCCGGCCCCGCGTGCTATGGCCGCGGTGGTACCGAGCCGACCGTCACCGATGCCAACGTCGTGCTCGGTCGCATCCGCGGCGCGATCGCGGGCGGCCTCGCGCTCGATGCCGGTGCCGCCAGGGTCGCCGTCGCCGGTCTTGCCGAGACACTGGGACTCGGCATTGAGGAGTGCGCGCAGGGCATCGTCCGCGTCGCCAACGTCGAGATGCTGCGCGCGCTGCGGGTGATGACGGTCGAGCAGGGCATCGATCCGCGCGGCTTCGCCCTGCTGGCGTTCGGCGGCGCCGGCGGGCTGCACGCCTGCGAGCTCGCCGACGAGCTTGACGTCCGCACGGTGCTCGTGCCACGGGCGTCCGGTGTCCTCAGCGCGCTCGGACTCGCCGCGGCGGACCGTCGCGAGGACAGCGCCCGCAGCGTGCTCGCTCCGCTCGGCGCCGACGCGCTGGCGGCGCTCGAGCTGCCGCGTGAGGCCGAGCTGCGGTTCGAGCTGCGCTATCGCGGCCAGGCCCACGAGCTCGCGGTCGGCGCCGTCCCGCCGACGCCGGCGGCGCTACGGGAGTCGTTCGAGCAGCTGCACGAGGAGCGCTACGGCTACCGCGACCCCGACGCGGTCGTCGAGCTGGTGACCGTCCGTGTGACGCATCGCCGGCCCGGCCCGCTGGTCGTGCTTGGCGAAGCCTCCGGCAGCTTCGTTGCGTCCGAGCGCGTCGTGACCTTCGGCGGCGTGCCGCACGACGCCCGCGTGCTGCGCGGCGCGCTCTCTCCCGGCACCGTCCTTGCCGGGCCGGCGATCGTCGAGCTGCCCGAGGCGACCGTCGCGGTTCCCCCCGGCTGGCGCGGCGATGTCGACCACGACGGAACGCTGCGGCTGGAACGGGAACGATGAACGCGATCGACCTCCAGGTGCTCACCGGTGCCCTGCGCGCGGCATGCGACGAGATGGGCGCTGTGCTCGTGCGCGCGGCACACTCGGCGAACATCAAGGAGCGCCGCGACTGTTCGACGGCGCTGTTCAATGCCGCCGGCGAGATGATCATGCAGGCCGAGCACATCCCGGTGCACCTCGGCGCGATGCCGGCGGCCGTCGCGTCCGTCCTCGCCGAGCCGCACGCTGCCGGCGTGTCGTGGGTGCTCAACGACCCCTATCGCGGAGGCACCCACCTGCCGGACATCACCGTCGTGACGCCGGCGTTCCACGACGGCGGTCTGCTCGGCTTCGCCGCCAGCCGCGCCCACCACGCCGATGTCGGCGGCAGCGTCCCCGGCTCGATGCCCGCCGACTCGACGACGCTCGCGGAGGAAGGCGTCGTGATCGCGCCACGCGTACTCGACGCGGACGCCATCGACGAGCTCGTCGTCCAGATGCGCCAACCGGCGCAGCGGCGGGCCGATCTGCGCGCACAGCTGGCCGCCAATCGCGTCGGCGTGCGGCGACTGGAGGAGCTCGCGGCGCGGCCGGGCGCCCGCGTGCGCGAGGCGATGAGCGAGGTGCTCGACTACGCCGAGCGGCGGATGCGCGCCCGCCTGCGCGAGCTGGCCGGCGACGGCTTCACCGCCGAGGTGCGCGACGTGCTCGAGGCGCGCGAGGGAGATCTCGAGCTGCGGCTGCGTGTGACCGTCGCCGACGACCGGATCGTGCTCGACTTCGCCGGCAGCGCCGGCCAGCACGAAGGCAACCTCAACTGCCCGCTGGCCGTCACGCGCTCCGCCTGCTACTTCGCGGTCCGCGTGCTGACCGACGCCGACATCCCCGCCAACGCCGGCGCCTACCGGCCAATCGACGTGCGCGCTCCCGAGGGCTCGCTGCTGAACGCCCGTCCGCCGGGCGCCGTGGTCGGCGGCAACGTCGAGACGTCGTCGCGCGTCGCCGACATGGTGCTGGCGGCGTTCGGCCGTGCGCTCGGGCAGGGAACGATGAACAACGTCACGCTCGGGACCGAGCGCGCGGACGGGGCCGCCTCCGGCGGCGGTGGATTCACGTACTACGAGACGATCGGCGGCGGTCAGGGTGCCTGCGCCGACGCCGACGGGCCAAGCGCGGTCCACGTCGCGATGTCGAACACGCTCAACACACCGGTCGAAGCGCTTGAGCTCGAGTTCCCACTGCGCGTCGTCGAGTACGCCGTCCGCCGCGGCAGCGGCGGACGCGGACGGCATCGGGGCGGCGACGGCGTCGTCCGCGAGCTCGAAGCCCTTGGCGAGATGCGCTACTCGGTGCTCGCCGAGCGCCGCCGCCACGCTCCCCCAGGCGCCGCCGGCGGCGAGCCGGGAGCCTGCGGGCGCACGCTGCTCGACGGCGCCGAGCTCGAGCCCAAAGCGACGGGCACGCTCCGGCCTGGGCAGCGCCTGCGGCTCGAGACGCCGGGCGGCGGCGGTCACGGCACACCCGAGCCAGGGTCGCCGGCGGTCGCCCCGCCATGAGGATCCCGCGAAGCGGCGGCTCGCTGCGGAACATCTGTATTTCCAGGGAGATTATGGAATTCCGGAGCGCCATGGAAGAATGCGAACAGAACTTGGTCCGCGATGGTTCGTTCCCGATCGTCGCGGTTGACCTCACCCCCTGAGCCTCCCACCAGCACGCCCCCGAACTATGCCTATCGCCTTCAAGGAATGGGCGGTCACCGTTCGAGCACTCGCCGAAGGCGAGCAGCTCGTCACCCTGCGTAAGGGCGGTATCCGCGAGTCGGAGAAGCACTTCGCGCTCGAGCACGAGCGCTTCTTCCTCTACCCCACCTTCGACCACCAGCGCAACGACCTCGTCCGCGCGTCGCACCGGCCCGAGCTGCACCGTGCGCTCGAGGAGGGTGTCTGGGCCGACGGTGAGCCACCCGTCGAAGCCCTGACCCGCGACGGCGGCATCGCGCAGCCCGACCGCGTCCGGATCCGCGCCTGGGCAGAGGTCGCCGGCCACTGGACGGTCACCGACTCGCGGACGGTCAACGAGCTCTCGCCGTACTACGTCTGGACGCCGGACTACGCCGAGAAGCGGCTGGCGTGGAAGCGCCGCCACCCGCTGCATGTGGTCCTGCTGCGGACCTACCGGATCCCGCGCCCCGTGACCGTCAAGGTCAAGGAGGACTTCGGCGGTTGCCGCTCGTGGCTCGAGATCCCGCGCGATCTCCCATTCGAAGGCACCCCGGTGCTCTCCGACGACGAGTTCGACCGTGCCGCCGAGGAGATCGAGCGGATCGTGTCGGGCGCCGGCATCCCCGCCCTCGTCTGAGAGCCCCATCTCGTCGCCGCCGGCGGCGTCCTCGACCCTCGAAATGCGGAGCATTCCTTCGGGTCTGCGTCCTTGCCCGCAACAACGATCCGCGGCTCTCAACCTAGGCTGGGTCGTGTGAGCTGGGTCGAGACGACGAGTCCGAACTTCAGCGCCCGCCACGAGGAGGAGGACGCTGACGACGTCGTCGGCGTGCTGGAGCTGCTCGAGGGCACCCGCGAGCGGCTTGCCGAGGCGTTTCCGGAGCTGCCCGGCCACGTCGCGGTCGTCGTCCATGGTGGCCCGTTCCAGCTCGCGCTGGCGCAGCCGTACCTGCCGGTGATCCGGCGGCTGACGGCGCCTGCCGCGCGCCGTTACCTGGTCGGCTGGTTCCAGCACGACGAGATCCACGTCCTCGCCCCGAGGATCCTCGAGCAGCGCGCGTCGAACGTCGCCGGCTCGAAGGAGATGAACCTGCTGGCCCCGGCGGCGCTGTACACCCAGCTGGCGATCGGCGCCAGCAGCCCGTCGCTGCCACCGCCATTCCGCGTCGCAAGCTTCGCGCGCTACGTGCGCTGGGCCTGGCTCGCCGCCGGCGCCGCGCAGTACTTCGCCGGCCAGACCGCGTTCGCGCGGCCGGCGATCGCCCGGCGCCTGCGGGAGGGCAGGCCGCCGTCGTTTCCGCCCGGCATCCGCGACGCCCAGCTGCTCGGCGGAACGGTCGTCGACCTGCTCGCGCGTGAGCGCGGCGAACTCGCCGCGGCGCGGCTCGCGGTCGAGCTGCATCCGAAGGGGCCGCGTCAGGCGCTCGTCGACGCCTTCGACGGGCGGCCGCTCAAACACAGCGAGGCGACGTGGCGCGCGCACCTGGCGCGGATCGCGACCGCCGGGCAGCCGTGATCGCGCCGGCGCCGGCTAGCCGACCAGCTCGACGCCGATCCAAGCGATCAGCGCGACGAGCACGATCGTCGCCAGCAGGCCCGTCAGCAGCCGTTGCGGAGATACGAGAGCGACCTCGCTGCCCGCGCCGATCAGCTTGGCCTCGAGCAACGTCTCGCGAGCGACCGACGCCGCGGACAGCGGGACCATCACGTCCCTCGGGCCGGCGGCCAGCATGTCGGGGACGTCGAAGCCGCGACTGCGGCGGAGCATGCTCGGCACGCCCTGCTCGAGCAGCAGGCCCTGGATCAGCTCGGCCTCGGCCTGATTGCGACCACCGGCGACACGAACCAGCTCGCCCTCGGTGTACTGCGGCTTGATCTTGCGGAGCTGCCGGCGGCGGTCGTCGAGCGGCAGCTCGCCGGTGCCGTCGGCGTCGTGGACCAGCGGCATCCCGCAGTGCGGGCAGAAGCGCTCGTCAGCTGAGCCGGCGGTCCCACACGACGGGCAGACGAAGCGGTCGGGCTCGTCGCGGCTCACGCGAGCGTGACCTCACGGACCTCACCGCCCTCGATCTCGTAGCAGCGCACCAGCGGCTCGGGCCCCGCCGTGCCGACGATCAGCCACTGCCAGCCGGGCCAGTTCTTCGCGAAGTTGATGTCGGTCTGCGACGGATACGGCTCCGAACGCGTGTGCGAGTGATAGATCAGGCCCGGTGCCGCGTCGCGGCCCTCAAGCTCGTCGAGCAGCCGCAGCATCACCCGCCCATCGATCTCGAAACGATACGGGCTCGCCGCCATGTTCTCGGTCGGATGGACCGACACGGCTTCGCCGTCACGGACTCCGAGCAGGCCGCAGCATTCGTCGGGGGCATCGCGCAACGCGTGCGCGACGACCTGATCGAGCAGCTCGGGCGCGATCCGCACTACTGGAGCGTGCGCGACGGGCGGTCGTCCGCCTCGTCGTCGTCGGCATCGTTGCCGGCGAGCGATTCCTTGAACTCGCGCATGCCCTTGCCGACCGAGCGACCGACCTCGGGCAGGCGCTTCGGACCAAGCACGATCAGTGCGATCACGAGGATCACGATGAGCTCTGGAGCACCGACGTTGGGCATCAGACTGCTCCTACCACCAGACGGTGGAGTCGAGGTTCTCGATCTCGTCCAGCGGGCGGGTGTAGATCCCGCTGGAGAGGTACTTCCAGCCATCGTCGCAGACGACGAAGACAACGTTGCCCTCGTCGATCTCGTTCGCGATCCGCACCGCGATCGACGCGATCGCGCCCGAGGAGACACCGGCGAAGATGCCCTCCTCGTCGAGCAGCCTGCGCGTCCAGACGATCGCGTCGGAGTTGGTGACGAAGATCTTCCGGTCGAGCAGCGAGATGTCGATGATCGGCGGGATGAAGCCGTCGTCGAGCGACCGTAGTCCCTGCACCGGCTCGCCCTGCATCGGCTCGGCGGCGACGATCTTGACGGCATCGCCGAGCTCCTCCTTGAAGCGGCGGGCGTTGCCCATCAGCGTGCCGCCCGTGCCGAGGCCCGCGACGAACGCGGTCACCTCGCCGTCGAGGTCGTCGAGGATCTCCAGCGCGGTGCCGTTGTAGTGCGCGCCCGGGTTGGCCTCGTTGCCGTACTGATAGGGCATGTACAGCGACGGGTCGGCGGCGGCCATCTCCAGCGACATCGCGACGGCGCCGTTCGAGCCTTGGTTACCCGGCGAGTAGACGATCTTGGCGCCGTACATCTCGAGCAGCTGCGTGCGCTCGGGCGTGACGTTCTCGGGCATCACGACCGTCAGGTCGTAGCCCTTGCGTGAGCAGATCATCGCCAGCGAGATGCCGGTGTTGCCCGACGTCGGCTCGAGGATCCTGGACTTCGCCCCGCCCGCCCCGATCAAACCCTTCTGCTCGCCGTCCTCGATCAGCGCCCGCGCGACCCGGTCCTTGACCGAGCCCGTGGGGTTGAACGACTCCATCTTCGCCCACAGGCGCACGCCGGGCTTCGGGCTGAGCCGCTTGAGCTCGACCAGGGGCGTGTTGCCGATCGCCGCGACGATGTCCTCGTAGCGACCTGCGCACGGCCGGTTGGCGAGGTGGCCCGGCGTCACTTCACGAAGGATAGCCAGGGGCGGGCGTCAGCCCGCGCCGCCGGCCATCGCGGGAAGGATGACGAGCGTGTCGCCGGAGCCGACGCCGGTCGTCAGCCCGTCGAGCACGCGCACGTCCTCGTCGTTGAGATAGACGTTGACGTAGCGATTGAGCTCGCCGTCGCCGCCGAACAGCTGCGACCGCGTCTCGGGATGGTCCGACGCCAGCGACTCGAGGATCTCGCCGACGGTCGAGCCCTCGGCGGAGACTTCGCGCTCGCCGCCGACAGACGGGCGCAGGACTGGTGGGATTCGGACGACGGCCATGGCGGGGGCAGCCTAACCGGCCGCGGCGCAGAAGGCTTCGTAGTCGGGGAACATGCCCATCTCGTCGTCGGCGATCGTCGCCGGGTCGACCGAGCAGATCGGGCAGTCCGGATCACGCCGGACCTTGAGCTCCGTCGTCGTCGCGTCGAGCGCGTCGTACATCAGCAGCCGCCCGATCAGTGGATCGCCCGAGCCGATGATCAGCTTGATGACCTCCGTCGCCTGCAGCAGTCCCATCGTCCCGGGCAGCACGCCGAGCACGCCGTTGGCGCCGCAACTCGGAGCGAGCTCGGCCGGCGGCGGCACGGGGAACAGGCAGCGGTAGCAGGGACCCTGGTGGGGAGCGAAGACCGACAGCTGGCCCTCGAAGCCGAGGATCGCCGCGCTGACGACCGGGATGTCGAGACGTACCGACGCGTCGTTGAGCAGGTAGCGCGTCGGGAAGTTGTCGACGCCGTCGACGATCACGTCGTAGCCCTCGATGATCTCCATGATGTTGGAGGCGTCGAGGCGCGTCTGGTACTTGACCACGTTGACGTCCGGGTTGAGCGCCGTGATCGCGGCCTCGGCCGAGTCGACCTTCGGCGTTCCGACGCCTGCTGTCGTGTGGATCACCTGGCGCTGCAGGTTGGAGAGATCGACGACGTCGTCGTCGACGATCCCGATCGTGCCGACGCCGGCGGCCGCGAGGTAGAGCGCGATCGGCGAGCCGAGCCCACCGGCGCCGAGGCACAGGACCTTCGCGTCAAGCAGCTTCATCTGGCCTTCGAAGCCGACCTCGGGAACGAGGATGTGGCGGCTGTAGCGCTCGCGCTGCTCCGCGGTCAGCGTTCTCGGGACGTCGACCTCGTAGCCGCGGTCCTTCCACAGGGTGTAGCCGCCGGTCATCGACTCGACGCTGTCGAAGCCCAGCTCGTCGAGCATCGTCTTGGCGGCGAGCGCCGAGCGGTTGCCGGAGGCGCAGTAGAGGATCACGCGCTGCGAGCGATCAGGCACGGCCATGTCGATGCGCGACTCGAGGTGTCCGCGTGGGACGTGCTTGGCGCCCGGCAGGTGGCCGGCGCCGAACTCCTCGGTCTCTCGCACGTCGACGATCGCGACGCCGTTGTTCAGCAGCTCGTGGACCTCCGAGGGGTCGACCTCGGTGATCTGCGACTTGATCGTTCGGATGTATTCGGAACCGGAAGGCATTGCTTCACAAAGTATAGCCGCCGATCCGTGATGTCCATTGATCTTGATCGGGATTCTGCCAATCCTCGATCGATACGCTCCGACCGTGCATCCTCGCCTCCGTATGGCGCTGCTTGCCGCGGGCGGCATCGTGCTCGCGACAGCGCTCGCGATCGTGCTGATGGGAGCCGGAGACGAGCCCACCGCGAACGGCTTCGACGGCGCGACGCGGCCGCCGGGAATGCCTGTGAGCGACTTCGCGCTGCACGACGAACAGGGCGAGCTGGTCCGTTCCAGCAGCTCCCGCGGGAAGGTGACCGTCGTCACCTTCCTCTACACGACCTGCAAGGACACCTGCCCGATCGTCGCCCAGCAGATCGCCGGCGCGCTCGATCGACTCGGCCACGACGTGCCGGTACTGGCGGTCAGCGTCGATCCCGCAAACGACACGCCGAAGCTCGCGAAGCGATTCCTGGCGGTGCGCCAGCTCCAGGGCCGCATGCACTTCCTGCTCGGGACCCGCGCCGAGCTCGCGCCGATCTGGGTCGCCTATGGCATCCGCCCGCAGGGCAACGGCTACGAGCACTCCTCGCACGTCGTCTTGCTCGACCGCGAAGGACGGCAGCGCGTGGGCTTCCCGAGCGACCGATTGACGCCCGAGGGGCTCGCCCACGACATCCGCAGGCTCGAAGCCGAGCCGAGCGGGTCGCCGAGCTAGTCCTCCTGATCGCCGTCGCCGCGGCGACGGTCGCGGCGCGACTGGACGGCGAGCACGACGACGATCAGCGCCACGGGCGCGACGTACAGCAGCGATGCGTACCAGTGTCCGAGGTGGGCGCTGATCAGCGGCATCGCCGGCGAGTCTACGGACGGCGCCGCGCCGGCAGGCGACGTTCGCGAGACTGTCGGCGTGCGCCCCGGTACCGACACGATCGCCGCTCCCCCCTTCCCCACGAGCCTCCGCTGGCTCAACGTCGCGAGGCTCCGCATGGACCAGCAGCGCGGCCGCCCGGTGCTGATCGAGTTCTGGGACTTCTGCCGCGTCAACTCGCTGCGCACGCTGCCGTATGTCCGCGGCTGGCACGAGCGCTACGCAGATGCGGGCCTTCGCGTCGTCTCGGTCCACGCGCCGGGCTTCGCCCCCGGTCGCGACGAAGACGTCGTGGCAGACGCGGTCGCGCGGCTCGGCGTCGAGCATCCGGTCGCACTCGACACCGAACTCGAGCTGTGGACGCTCTACGGCAACGAGGGCTGGCCGGCGCGCTACCTGTTCGACGGCGACGGAACGCTCGTGCACTACCACTACGGCGAAGGCGCCTACGACGAGACGGAGCTCGCGATCCAGGAGCAGCTCGGCCTCGACGGCGACGGCGCACCCGACCTGATCGAGCCGGTTCGACCGACCGACGACCCGCAGGCACGGATCGTCGTGCCGACAGCCGACCAGCCGGGCGCCTACAGCGGCGCCTACGAGGCCGGTGAGGTCTGGGCCGTCGTCTCCGGCGCCGGCGAGATCGGCGTCAACGGCGAGCTGCGTGCGATCGAGCACCCGGGAGCCGTGCTGCTGGTCGCCCACGAGCACCACACCACGGCAACGCTCGAGCTCGACGTCGGCGACGGCGTGACCTGCCACGCCACCTGTTTCATGCCCGGGCTGGCGCCGTAGCCGCAGGCGGTTCGTCGAGCAGCATCCGGACACGCGGCGGGCCGCTCGCGTCGAGCTCGACCGCCCCACCGGCGCGGTAGGGGCTCGAGCCGGGGTCGCGGCCGCCGGTGTCCGTGAAGTGCGGTTGGCGCACCCACGAGCCGGCGTTGACGAGCGTCCCCCACTCATCGAGGTCGTCGCCGGGAAGCGGCCCCGTCCGGTGTGTGTGGCCGAAGATGACGTGTGTGGCGTCGATGCCGAGCCGGCGCACGACCTCGCGCAGGCCGTCGAGGCTGCCGCGTCGAAGCGCGTCGACCGAGACGTCTGCCTGCACCGGGCCCAGCCCCGCGCGGTTGATCGCCGCGATCGCGAGGGGAAACGACGCCGCCAGCGCACGTACGCGCAGCGACCGCGGCCCATGTGCCGCCAGCGTCCGCCAGAGCCTCGCCGAGTGTGCGCTGCCGGCCGCCCGGCCTCCGGCGGGCGTACGCGCGGCCGACGCGTGGCTGAACGCGTACAGCGGCGCGAGGATCCGCTCGTAGTCCTCCGGCCGTGCGCCGAGCCGCGGCGGCGCGCCGGCCAGCCGCGTCATCGCGCCCGCCGCCAGGCGCTCCAGCACCGGGATCGGCGTGTGCACGTCGAGGTAGTGGCCGTGCGTCGCGTAGACGTCGTCGCGCAGCCACAGCCCCGGATACGCGATCACGACGCTCGCGGGCGCCAGGGCCCGTGCCAGCTCGCTCGCCCCGGGCGACGCGAGCGCCGGCTCGCAGCGCTCGTCGAGCCGCAGCGACGGACCGTCCTCGAGCCAGCGGACGGCGAGCTCGTGGTCATGGTTGCCGGGCACGATCACGACCTCGCCGCCGGCCATCGCGGCGCCGATCTCGGTCAGCACCGGCAGCGCGACGTCCAGCGCGGCACGCTGCGGACCGCCGCGACCCTCGATCGTGTCACCCAGCAGCACGAGCCGGTCGATGCCGGCGAGCGCGGCGACGAGTGCTGCGCGCGGAGCGGGATCGCGGAGCACGTCGACGGCGCTCGGCGCGCCGAGATGCAGATCGGAGATGACCAGCGTGCGCACGAAGCGCGTGCCGCTAGACGGCCGGCACCATCATCTAGGCCTGGGCGGCCATCGCCTGCCGGATCGTCTTCGGCAGCATGAAGCGCACATCCTCACGGACGACCTCAAGCTCGCTGACGTCTTCGACGCCGCGGTCGCGGAAGTAGCCGACCAGCTCGGCGACCAGCTCTTCGGGCGCGCTGGCGCCCGAAGAGATGCCGACGATCCGCTTGCCGTCCAGCCAACGCTCGTCGACCTGGCCGGCGTTGTCGATCAGGTACGCCTCGTCGGCGCCGTAGTCGCGAGCCACCTCGACCAGGCGCTGTGAGTTCGACGAGTTCTGCGAGCCGATCACCAGCACGAGGTCGCACTGCGCCGCCATCTGCTTGACCGCCGCCTGGCGATTGGTCGTGGCGAAGCAGATGTCGTCGGTGCGCGGCCCGGCGATGCTCGGGAACCGCTCGCGCAGGCGTCCGATGATCGCGACCGTCTCGTCGACCGACAGCGTCGTCTGCGAAACGTAGGCGACGCGCTCAGGATCGTCGATGACGAGCCGGTCGACATCGGCCTCGGTCTCGACGAGCACGGTCGAGCCGGGCGCCTCGCCCATCGTTCCCTCGACCTCCTCGTGTCCGGCGTGGCCGATCAGCACGATCGTGTAGCCGTCGCGCGCGAAGTTGACGACCTCGCGATGGACCTTCGTCACCAGCGGACAGGTCGCGTCGATCGTCTGCAGGCTGCGCCGCTCGGCGTCGGCGTGGACCGCCGGCGATACGCCGTGGGCGGAGAACACCGTGACGGCACCGGCAGGAACCTCGTCGCCGAGCTCGTCGACGAAGATCGCGCCGCGCGCTCGCAGCTGCTCGACGACATGCTTGTTGTGGACGATCTCCTTGCGGACGTAGACCGGGGCGCCGTGCAGCTCGAGTGCACGCTCGACGGTCTGCACGGCACGGTCCACGCCGGCGCAATAGCCCCGCGGCGCGGCGAGCAGCAGCTTCTCGACGGCCATGCCGCCAGTGTAGGTAACTGACTGACGTCGCACGGACGTCGTCGCTTGCCCGTCGTCGCGAGCGACGACGGAAAAGGGTTTCGCCCGCCCGTCGTCGCGAGCGACGACGTCAGGGCGACGTCACCTTGGGCGGGCGCTCGCGGTTCCCGGCGCGATCGACCGCGATCGTGAAGAAGCGGTAGCGCTCGCCCGGCGTCGCCGCGACCGTCGTCTGCGTCGCCGTCGTCGAGGTGATCCGTCGGGCCGGGCCGTCGCCGACCTGGCGCCAGACCTCGTAAGCCGCCACCCCGGACGAGGCGACACCCCGCGGCGAGGCGTCACTCCCTGTCCAGCGCAGCGCGATCTGCCGGTTCCCGACCCGACGCGGGACCTGCAGCCGCGACACGGGGCGCGTGCGATCCAGCGCACGGGCGGCGTTGAGCGCGGCACCCCCGTCGAGGATGCCCCAGCCGAGCTCGGGCCCCCAGGCCGTGCCGGGCGGCCTACGCGCCGTCCGCTTGAGGATCCGGATCACGTCGCCGGCGCTGAGGTCCGGGTTGACGTGGTGCGCCAGCGCGGCGATCGCCGCGACCTGCGGCGCCGCCATCGACGTGCCCTGCACGTAGGCGTAGCGATTGTCGCCGGCGAACGTGGTGCGGCAGAAGCACGGCCCGCCCGCCGACCCCGTCTCCAGCCCGGCCAGCTGGGCGGGAAACGCGCCGAAGATCCCACGCGGCCCGCCGCGTGCGCTGGAGAACGAACCGTAGGCCGCCATCGAGATCTGACTCCCGCGACCGGCGAACGGCGCCCGCTCGTCGGAGAAATTTGCCGCCGTCACCGACAGACCCTTGCCGGCACCGATGTCACGGCCGGTTCCGGTCGGCTGCAACAGGTTCGCCGGGTCTCCCTGCTGCAGCACCGGCGAGTCGGCCGCGGCAGCGACCATCGTCACCCCGTGGCGATAGGCGTAGGCGACCGCCCGTACGAGCGCCGTCGGCGGCTGCGACGAGGAGCTGTTGCCGAAGCTCATGTTGATCGCGTCAGCACCACGATCGGTCGCGACGACGATCGCCTCGGCGACGCTCGAGTCCGACAGGTCGGATTTGATCACCAGCAGCGAGCAGCGATACCCGGCGCCGACCATGCCGATGCCGTTGTCGCCGGTGGCGCAGGCGAGCGACGCCACATGCGTGCCGTGGCCCTGTGTGTCGGCCATGCCGCGCCCGTTGACGTGGCGTGGATCGAGGTTGATCGTCCCGGCGATCCGGCTCGCGAGATCCGGATGCCGGAGGTCGATCCCGGTGTCGATGACCGCCACCAGAGCACCCTCTCCGGTCGACACGTCCCAGGCCGAGAAGAGGTTCTCGCGCGCGGCCCACCACTGCACCGCGACGCCCGAAGTAGCCCCGCTGCCCATCTCAGGCGCCGTCAGCGCCGGGTCGTCGGGAACCAGCCGCGGCCGGTGCCGGCGCTCGACCTCGACCGAGACGACATCGGGGCGCCGGCGCAGTCGCAGCGCCAGCGCGTGCAGCGATTCACCGCGTCGCGCGCGCATGGTGACGAGGCCGATCTGCG
This sequence comes from Solirubrobacteraceae bacterium, assembly GCA_035650375.1. Lineage (GTDB taxonomy): Bacteria > Actinomycetota > Thermoleophilia > Solirubrobacterales > Solirubrobacteraceae > BP-464. The sequence continues at coordinate 27,305 of DASRHW010000058.1, forward strand.
GCACGGTGCCGACGGCATGTCCCCCCGATTGGGCCGCGAGCGCGGCCGCGTGCGATGGACCGGTGCGATCGAGCGTGACGAGCAGGCGACCGGTCGTCGCCGCCTGCGACTGGGTGGGCAGCGCGAGCAGCCCAAGTGCGAGCAGGATCAGTAGCCGAGGGCGAACTTGGCGTCCTCGCTCATGCGCTCTGGCGTCCAGGGCGGCATGAACGTCATCGTCGACTCGACAGAGTCGACGCCGTCGAGCTCAGACACGAACTCCTCGATCTGCTCGGTCACCTGCGGCCCGATCGGGCAGGCCGGAGTCGTCAACGAGAAGCTGACGTGCACCGCGCCGCCGTCGACCTCGATGCCGTAGATCAGGCCGAGCTCGACGAAGTCGAGCCCGAGCTCGGGATCGATGACGTTGGTCAGCGCACCTTCGACCTCTTCGACCGTGACCATCGCGACGAGTGTACCTGCGCCGCCGCCTACCCTGGGGCCGTGCTCCTGCCACTGGTGCTGCTGTTCGTCCTGCTGCCGATCGTCGAGATCTACGCGATCATCCAGGTCGGCCAAGCGATCGGCGCGCCGTGGACGGTCGCGCTGCTGATCGCCGACTCGATCCTCGGCTCGATGCTGATGCGCAGCCAGGGGCGCGTCGCCTGGCGCCGCTTCAACGCCGCACTCGCCGAAGGGCGTCCACCGACGCGCGAGATCCTCGACGGCGCGCTCGTGATCCTCGGCGGCGCGCTGCTCGTGACACCGGGCTTCGTCACCGATGTCTTCGGGCTGGCGCTGCTGCTGCCGCCGAGCCGTGCCATCGCGCGCTCGCTGCTGGCCCGCCGGATGGCGGGGCGCTTCGGTGCGGCGTTCGTCGGGCGGACCGGTGCCGCCCCGCCCGCGGCGAGTGACTACGACATCGACGGGACCGCGTCAGAGGTCCACGACACCCCGCGTCTGCCGTGAGCGCCGGACCGGCGTCCGACGCCCCGCGCGCCGCCGACGGCGACGGCTTCTCCGACGCGCTGACGTACTCGTTCGGCGATCCCGTCGCAGGCCTCTACGGGGTCGCGCGGCTCGGCCTCGCCGATGGGCGCGCGAGCGGCTTGGCGATCGTCTTCGGCGACGGCATGCCGATCGCGGTGGCCGCCGACGGCGGCGTCGAGGCCGACGCGTCGTCGTGGGACGACGTTCGCGCCGCCGGTCTGCGCTCGACGACGGTGACGCCGCTCACCGCCTGGCAGCTGCGCTTCGACGGCGAGACGCCGTTCGAGCTGACCTTCGAGGCCACGAGCCCGGCGTTTGAGCTGGCGCCCGCGAACCCGGCGGCCGTCGCCGGCGGGATGCAGGGCTTCGATCAGGTCTGCCGGGTACGCGGCAGCGTCGGCGGCGCACCGTTCGACGGGCTCGGCCAGCGTGGCCGGTCGTGGGGAGCCCCCGACTGGGAGCGGATGACGCTGGCACGCACGGTGTCGGCCTGGCTCGACGCCGAGCATGCGGTCAGCCTGGTCGCCGTCCGCCCCGCCGGCTCCGACGATCACGGAGGCGAGGCCCTCGCGACGTTTCACTTCGACGGCGACCGCGCCAACACACCCGTCCGCGAGGTCGCGGTGGCGCGGCTGAGCACGACCTACGACGGCGAGCGCCGGCAGCAAAGCGCGGGTATCGAGCTGTACGTCGATCCAGACGACGAGGTCGCGCACCGCCTCGCCGGCGAGGTCGTGGCGGGAACGTCGCTCGACCTCGGCCGCCTGCGCCTGCACTGCGCCTTCTTCCGCTGGCGGATGGAGGGGCGCGTCGGCGTCGGGCGCTACGACGTGCTCGAGCGCATCTAGCGAACTGCGCGCCGGCGGCGGGTCAGTTGTCGCAGCCGAGGCGATCCCAGAGGTACAGCTCGAGGCACTCGTTCGCCAGCTCGGTCGCACGAGCGCGCGACAGGTGCGGGAGCACCGTGTTCATCGCCTGTTCCTCGGCGACGCCGGCGTCAAACGCCTCCTCGCCGCGGAATCCGGCGGCGATCTTCAGCGCCTCGCGCCGGTTCTCTCCCAGGCTCTGGAACGAGCCGACGAGGAACTCCTTGTTGGCGATCGGCTGACCGACCTCGAGCGACGCGTGCCATGCCGCGAGCATCGACAGGTCGTGTTCGTCGAGATCGGCGACGGCCTTCGCGTAGTGCAACTCGAGCTCACGATCCGGAATCTCGTCGACCCATGCCCGCACGACCTCGCCCAGCAGCTGCCGACGGGCCTCGCGACCGACCGACTCGGCGATCACGCGGATCGCGTCCTGAGGTTCGATGAAGCAGAGTGGCATGCGGTCTCCGGTCCTCCGGGGTCGCTCGTGTCTGTGGCACCGTAGGTGCCCCGTCGGACAGCACGACGGCCCATCCGGCGGTGGCGAACCGGCGCTCTGAGAAATGCCCGCTCAGGGGCCGAACTCGGCCGCCGCCCGGCCCGCGTCGCCTGCCGGAGCGGCGCCCGCCGCGCGCTCGCGGGCCGGCGACGGCACGACCGTGCGCGCCCCCGCCATCGCATCGAACTCGCGCTTCGCGCTCGACGCGGACGCCCGCGTGGCGGCCGCACCGTCAAGGTCGAACTCGCCCACCGCGGGCGACGTGGCGAGGGAGAATTCCACCGTGGCAGCCGATGAGCTGACAGCGGGTCGCACCTGCGGCGAACGCGACGCCGCGGCGCTGCGCGCGACGGCCGGCGTCGTCGTCACCGCGCCGGCTCCTCGTGTTCGCTCTCCAACCGCATGATCGACCGCGACGCCGCCACCGGCGAGCGCGGCGGCCGAGGCGGCGACGGCTGCGGCCTTGCCCGTCGTCGCCGCCTCGAAGGCCGTCTGCAGCTTCAGCGCCGAGCCGACGGCACGCTCGTGCAGATGCATCGTCATGACCTCCCAGGCGCGGGAGACAAGCCCAGTGACGGGCTCGGACGGGACACCGATCGCCGCCGCGGCGACGGGCAACGGCAGCACCGCCGCAAGCGAGTCGCGACTGCCGTGGAGCTCGCGCACGGTCGCGCGGCACGCGGCGCAGTTGCGCAGATGCGGCCGCAACGTCGCGAGGTCCTGCGCCGACGCCTCGCCGTCGACGAGCGCCGACAGTGTCGCCGACCAGCGACGGCATTCCTCACCCGCCTCGATTCCCGCGTAGTGGGCAAGGAAGCTGCGGCGGCCCTCGGTGATGCAGCGGTTGACCTTCGTATAGGTCCAGTCGCAATGCTCGGCGATCTCCTGATAGCTGAGCCCTTGCGCCTGGAGCCACAGCGCGCGGAGCTCCTGCGGCTTGAGCCGCTGCAGTGCCTCGGCGGATCGCGTCACGCGGTCGAACGCGATCACGCGATCCTCGGCGTCGGGCAGATGCCGGGCCTCATGGGAGTCGAAGTCGATCTCGTCGCTCGAGACCTGGCGTTGCCTCTGGGTCCGCAGCCGCATCGCCTCATGCTTGGTCACGGTGTGCACCCACTTCGGCGCCCCGTCGGCCTCCAGCCGATGTGCGTGACGAAGGAAGATCTCGAGCGCGCGCTGATAGGCATCCTGCGCGTCGTCGAGGCAGAGGCTGTGGCGGCGCGCAACGCCGAGCAGCGAGTCGGCGTTGTCGCGCAGCACGTCGAGCACGAGCTCGCGCGCCTCGTCAGGCGAGCGCAGCGAAGAATTGTCTGTGGTCGGATCCGTAGCGGCCATACCGCTCATATCGGCACGATCGCTAAATTTCCCCCCACTTTGTCGCCGAAGACCCGCAAATTGCGGGAATACGGGGTGGCCGGCGACCTACAGAGCGCCGAGCGCTGCCGCGATCGCCCCGCGGCGATCCTCGTCGGCGCCGACGGTCGCGCCCATGGTCGCGCGGTCCTCGCCGGGCTGGGACCAGTTGTGCAGCGCCAGATCCAACGCCGCCGGCGGCACACCGACACCGTCGGCGAGCGCCGCGGCGCGGCGCTCGAGGTTGATCGCATCGCCGATGCCGAGCACGCGCTTGGCCGCCAGCGCCACCGCATCGGACGGGTCGGCTGCCGCGAGCGCCATCGTTCCTGCCTCGATCGGCACGACCCCGAGCGCACCAAGGCTCGTCAGCAGCTCGAAGCGAGCGCCACGGTGCAGGCCCGGCAGCGCCAGCCGCTCGAACGTGCGGACGAAGCGCCGCTCGGGCTCCCACTCGCGATCGCCGAGCAGCCCGGCGTACTGCGAGCCCGTGCGCGCCGCCCAGGAGCGGTAGGCGAGCACCGTCGCGGTCCCACGGCCGGGATCGTGCCCGGATCGCGGCCCGAGTGCCGCGCCGTCGATGTCGGGCAGCTCGCCGCTCGCCCAAGAGACGCGAGCAGCGGTGATGCCGTCAAACGCCGCGGGGATGGAGAGCGGACACAGATACGCGATCAGGAACGCCAGCCAGCACGCCTCTTCGGCGTCCGGCGCCGCCGCGACCTCGGCGTACAGCCCGGGCGGCGCAGCTCGCAGCTCGGCAAGGCGCGCCTCGGAGAACGCCAGCTCGTCCGCGAGCCGGAGCGCATCTTCGGTCGCGCGCAGCCCAGGCACGAGCTCGCTCTCGAAGCCGTCGTCGGCCGCGCGCGTGACACGGCGCACCTTGAGGCCGGTCGCCGCCCGCGCGTTGGGCCGCGCCGCGCCCGTTCGCGATCGCGGCTGTCGCGGCGCCCGTGCGGCCGGTCGGGCCGGGGCATCGCTCTTGGCGCAGATCACGCAGTTCTGCAGCAGGCGACCGTGACGACAGAAGGAGGGCACGCGATCAGTGTCGCAGCCCTCGAAATGTGAACGGCCGCCGGCGGCGTCTGCAGACGCCGCCGACGACCGCCCTGTCTCCGGGGAAGCGCCATCCTGGCGGCGACGGAGACCACGCTGACGTCCGTGTCAGCGTGGTAGTCGGCCGAGCGCGCCGGCACTGCAGCGGCGTCCAGGTCGATCTGGACGAACACCCCGCACGACCTCCCCAGTTCTGCCGATGGCTCGCATGCGGAGCGCCTGGACGGGCTCGGGAGTCGCACCGCCCGGCGCGACTCCGACACCGATCAGCCGGCCGGGGTGCCGCTCGCCGGCAGTGCGCCGTCGGCGTGCCGCGGCGGGCCGGCGGGACCTTCGTCGGCGTCGGCCGACGGCAGCGGCGGCAGCCCGCCGAGATAACGGTCGCACATGCGTGCCGCCTGCCGTCCCTCGTTGATCGCCCACACGATCAGCGACTGACCACGGCGTGCGTCGCCGGCGGCGAAGACGCCCTCGACGTCGGTCGCGTATGTCGGCGCCTGCGCGTTGCCGCGGGCGTCACGGGCGACGCCGAACTGGTCGAGCAGGCCGTGCTCGGGATGCAGGAATCCGAGCGCCAGCAGCACCAGCTGCGCCGGCAGCTCGCGTTCGCTGCCCGGCAGCGGCGCGAAGTTCTTGGCGTCGGCGATCTCGAGTGTCGTCACGGCGCCGTCCTCGCCGCCGAAGCGGGTCGTCGTCACCGCGTAATCCTGCTCGCCGAGCCCGATCTCGAGCGCCTCCTCCATCGCGTAGGAGAGGCGGTACTTCTGCGGCCACAGCGGCCAGGGCGTGCGGTCGTCGGGGCGATGATCGGGCGGCTTCGGCAGGATCTCGAGCTGGACGACGCTCGCCGCGCCCTCGCGGATCGCGTTGCCGACGCAGTCGGCGCCAGTGTCTCCGCCGCCGATGACGACGACGTGCTTGCCCTTGGCGCAGATGTCACCGTGCTCGCGACCGGCGTCGACGGCCCGCTGACGCTCGTAGAGGTACTCCATCGCGTAGTGGACGCCGTCGAGCTCGCGGCCCTCGATCTCGAGGTCGCGGGGCACGCGCGAGCCCGTCGACAGCACGACGGCGTCGAACTCGGCGCGGAGCTCGTCGGCGGTGACGTCGCGACCGACCTCGACGCCGCAGCGGATCTCAACGCCCTCGGCGGCGAGCTGCTCCGCCCGGCGCTCGATCAACGCCTTCTCGATCTTGAACTGCGGAACGCCGAAGCGGATCAGGCCGCCGATCGCCTCGTCGCGCTCGAACAGGACGACGCGATGGCCGGCGCGGCGCAACTGCTGCGCCGCCGCCATTCCAGCCGGGCCGGCGCCCACGACCGCGACAGAGCGGCCCGTCTCGAACTTCGGCGGCTCCGCGACGACCCAGCCCTCGTCCCAGGCACGGTCGATGATCGCGTTCTCGATCTGCTTGATCGTGACCGCATCGCCCTCGTTGATCTCCAGAACGCACGCCGCCTCGCAGGGAGCGGGACAGACACGGCCGGTGAACTCGGGAAAGTTGTTGGTCGCGTGCAGCTGGCGGATCGCGTCCTGCCAGCGGTCGCGGTAGACGAGGTCGTTCCAGTCCGGAATCAGGTTGCCGAGCGGGCAGCCGTTGTGGCAGAAGGGAACGCCGCAATCCATGCAGCGCGCGCCCTGCTCGCGAAGGTCATCGACGGGCCGCTCGACGAGGAACTCGTCGATGTCGCCGACGCGCTCCGCCGGGTCGCGGTAGCGGACGCCCGAGCGCTCGATCTTGAGGAAGCCGCCGAGCTCACCCATCAGCGACGCGCTCCTTGTGACGTCGTCCTCCGGTCATCACTCGTGATGACCGGAGGACGAAACGACGTTTCCGCGATTTTTCTCCTCCTCGGCCCACTGGGCGAGAACGTTCTTGTAATCGGTCGGGAAGACCTTGATGAACTTGCGGCTGAGCGCGTCGAAGTCCTCGAGCACGCGCTCGCCGACCGGCGACCCGGTGCGGCGCACGTGCTCGGAGACGAGGTCGCGCAGCTCGATCAGGTCGGCGGCGTCGAGCTGCTCGAGCTGGTCGAGCATCGTCGGGTTGCAGCGGGAGCGGAAGCTGCCGTCCTCGTCGAGCACGAAGGCGAGCCCGCCGCTCATGCCGGCGGCGAAGTTGCGACCCGTCGGGCCGAGCACGACGACGACCCCACCGGTCATGTACTCGCAGCCGTGGTCGCCGACGCCCTCGACGACCGCGCGGGCGCCGGAGTTGCGGACGGCGAAGCGCTCGCCGGCGAGGCCGCGGAAGAACGCGCGACCGCGCGTCGCGCCGTAGAGGACGGTGTTGCCGATCAGCTGGTTGTCCTCGGCGGCGAACGTCGCGGCGGCGGGTGGACGGACCGCCAGTACGCCGCCGGACAAGCCCTTCCCGGTGTAGTCGTTGGCGTCGCCCCACAGCATCAGCGAGACGCCCGGTGCGAGCCAGCCGCCGAACGACTGCCCGGCCGAGCCGGTCAGCGTGATCTCGATCGAGTCCTCGGGCAGGCCGTCTGCGCCGAGCGAGCGCGCGATCTCGCTCGAGAGGATGCCGCCGACACAGCGATTGACGTTGCGCACGGACTTCTCGATCGAGACTCGATCGGCTTCGCGCTCGATCACCTGGCGCGCCTCGTCGACAAGCTCCCAGTCGAGTGCGTCGTCAAGCACCCCCGGCGGCGCCTCGACGCGGCGCAGCGGCGTGCCCTCGGGCAGCTCGGGACGCGCAAGCAGCAGCGAGAGGTCGATGCCGCGGGCCTTCCAGTGGTCGACGGCATGGTCGGCGTCGAGCAGTTCGGTGCGTCCGACGAGGTCGTCGAGGCGGCGGACGCCGAGCGAGGCGAGGATCTGCCGGACCTCCTCGGCGACGAAGAAGAAGAAGTTGACGACGTGCTCGGGCTGGCCCTTGAAGCGCTTGACCAACTCCGGGTCCTGCGTCGCGATGCCGACCGGACAGGTGTTGAGGTGGCAGGCGCGCATCATGATGCAGCCCGTGGCGATCAGCGGCGCCGTCGCGAAGCCCATCTCGTCGGCACCGAGCAGCGCCGCGATGACGACGTCGCGCCCGGTCTTGAGCTGGCCGTCGGTCTGCACCGTGATCCGCCGGCGAAGGTCGTTGCGCAGCAGCGTCTGCTGCGTCTCGGCGAGCCCGATCTCCCACGGCACGCCGGCGGCGACGATCGAGCTCAACGGCGAGGCGCCTGTGCCGCCGTCGTGGCCGGCGATCAGGACGTGGTCGGCATTGGCCTTGGCGACGCCCGCGGCGATCGTGCCGACACCGACCTCGGCGACGAGCTTGACGCTGACGCTCGCCCTTGGGTTCGCGCAACGCAGGTCGTAGATCAGCTGCTTGAGATCTTCGATCGAGTAGATGTCGTGGTGCGGCGGCGGCGAGATCAGGCCGACGCCCGGCGTCGTGTGGCGGACCGAGCCGATGTAGCGGTCGACCTTGTGGCCCGGCAGCTGGCCGCCCTCGCCGGGCTTGGCGCCCTGGGCCATCTTGATCTGCAACTGGTCGGCGTTGACGAGGTAGTGGATCGTGACGCCGAAGCGTCCCGACGCGACCTGCTTGATCGACGAGCGGCGGTCGTCGCCGAAGCGGACCGGATCCTCGCCGCCCTCCCCGGTGTTCGAGCGCCCGCCGAGGCGGTTCATCGCCTGTGCCAGCGTCTCGTGCGCGTTGCGCGAGATCGAGCCGAGCGACATCGCGCCGGTCGCGAAGCGCTTGACGATCTCCTGCGCCGGCTCGACCTCCTCGATCGGGATCGGCGTCGCGCCCTCCGTGCGGATCCGCAGCAGCCCGCGCAACGTGCAGGCGGTGGTCGCCTCCTCGTTGATCATCCGGCTGTACTCGTCGTAGCGCGTCTGCGCGTCGGCGCTGCCTGCGTCGAGGCGCACCGCGTGCTGGAGCGTCGCGATCGTCTCCGGGTTCCACATGTGCTGCTCGCCGTCGCGGCGCCATGCGTAGACGCCACCGACCGGAAGGAGATCCCCGTCGCTGGGATATGCGCGCGCGTGACGGTCGAGCGCCTCCTGCGCGAGGGTCTCGGCGCCGATCCCGCCGATGCGCGAGGCGGTACCGGTGAAGTACCGGTCGATCAGCTTCCGGTCGAGCCCGACGGCCTCGAAGATCTGGGCGCCGCAGTAGCTCTGGATCGTCGAGATCCCCATCTTCGAGATCGTCTTCAGCAGTCCCTTGCCGATCCCCTTGACGACGTTGCGCTCCGCCTCGTCGGGGTCGGTCACGCCGGCGATCCGGCCCTCGACGGCGAGCTCGTCGACCGTGTCGAGGAGCAGATACGGGTTGATCGCGCTGGCGCCGTAGCCGATCAGCGTCGCGAAGTGATGGACCTCGCGCGGCTCGCCGGATTCGAGCACGAGGCCCGCGCGCAAACGCGTTCCCTCGCGCACGAGGTGATGGTGCACGGCGGCGACCGCCAGCAGCGACGGGATCGGCACCCAGCCGGCCTTGACACGGCGGTCCGAGAGGATGATCACGTTGGCGCCCGAGGCGATCGCGTCGGTCGCCTGGTCGCAGACGTCGGTCAGCGCCCTGAGCATCCCCGCGGGGCCCTCTTCGACAGGCCACACGGTCGGGATCGTGCACGTCTCGAAGATGTCGTGGGCGACGTGACGGAGGGTCTCGAGCTCCTGGTTGCGCAGGATCGGCTGCTCCATCGCCAGCTGGTGGGCGTGCCGCGGCGACTCCGCCAGCAGGTTGCCCTCGGCGCCGATGCCGGTGGAAAGCGACATCACGATCGACTCGCGAATCGAGTCGATCGGCGGGTTCGTCACCTGCGCGAACAACTGCTTGAAGTACGCGAACAGCGGCGGCCGCTGGTCCGACAGCACGGCGAGCGCGTTGTCGTTGCCCATCGAGCCGATCGGCTCCTCGGCCCGGGCCGCGAGCGGCGCGATCAGGACGCGCAGGTCCTCCTGCGTGTAGCCGAAGGCGAGCCGGCGCCGGTGCGACGGCTCGACGCCGGTCATCGTCACGTGCGACGGCTCGAGGTCGCTGAAGTGGACGACGTTGCTCTCGTACCACTCGCCGTACGGCTGCTGCGTCGCGACGCGCTCCTTGACCTCCTCGTCGGCCACGATCCGGCCTTCCTCGAGGTCGACGAGGAACAGCTTGCCCGGCGCGAGGCGCCCGAGCCGCTTGACGTTCTCGGGACGGATCCCGAGCATTCCCGCCTCGGAGCCGAGCACGACGAGACCGTCCTTCGTCTCGCACCAGCGCCCGGGCCGCAGACCGTTACGGTCGAGCGTCGCGCCGACGACGCGGCCGTCGGTGAAGCAGACAGCAGCGGGACCATCCCACGGCTCCATCAGGCAGGAGTGGAACGCGTAGAAGCCCTTCAGGTGGTCCGGGAGGTCGTCGCGGTCGGCGTACGCCTCGGGGATCATCATCATCGCCGCGTGCGGCAGCGAGCGGCCGGCGAGGAGCAGCAGCTCGAGCACGTTGTCGAACGTCGCCGAGTCCGAGCCGCCGGGACGGACGATCGGCATCACCTTCTGGAGATCGGCGCCGAACAACTCGCTCGCCATCTCCGACTCGCGCGCGCGCATCCAGTTGACGTTGCCCATCAGCGTGTTGATCTCGCCGTTGTGGGCGATCAGCCGAAACGGATGCGCGAGCTCCCAGCTGGGAAAGGTGTTCGTCGAGAAGCGGCTGTGGACGAGCGCCATACCCGATGCGAAGCGCTCATCGGCGAGATCGGGGTAGAAGCGGCCGAGCTGGTGGCTGATCAGCATTCCCTTGTAGACGATCGTCCGCGACGAGAAGCTGGGCGCGTAGAAATCGGGGCCGGCCGCGAGCTCGACGATCCTGCGGATCACGTAGAGCTTGCGCTCGAACGCGTCCTGGTCGTCGGTGAAGCCCTCGCCGGCGCCGACGAACAGCTGGCGCATGAAGGGGCGGCTGAGGTTGGCCGTGTCGCCGACGTGGGCTGCGTCGACCGGCGTGTCGCGCCAGCCGAGGACGCGCTGGCCCTCGATCCGGACGTTGAGCTCGAGCAGCTCCTCGAGCTTGTGCCGAACCGACTCCTCCTGGGGGAAGAAGCAGACGCCGACGCCGTACTGGCCGGCCGGCGGCAGATCGAACTCGCAGACCTCGCGAAAGAAGGCGTCGGGCATCTGGACGAGGATTCCGGCGCCGTCGCCGGTCCGCTTGTCGGCTCCCTCGGCTCCGCGGTGCTCGAGGTTGTCGAGTGCCGTCAGCGCCTTGATGACGACGTCGTGACCGGGGACGTTGTCGAGGCGCGCGATCATCGCGACGCCACACGCGTCGTGCTCGTAGCGGGGGTCGTACAGGCCGTCGGCCTGTGGCGGCTTGGTGTGATGATCCATAGGTGTGGTTCCGAGAACGCCAGGAAGCACGGAGGCGGGAACGGCAAGTGTAGAGATCGCGCCGCAACGTATCCTTCGCGCCCGAGGGCGCACGAGGATCGCGATTGAGATCCACAGCACGTGGGCACCACGACTGACGACACCGCCTGGGCGGGCGGCCCCACTGTGGCTTCTGACTCGAACGACCCGCGCCAATTCCCCGATCTCACTCTGACGATTCCGGCTCGTGCCGAGAATGTCGCGGTCGTGCGCCATGCCGTCGGCGGCCTCGGCGAGGCACTCGGGCTCGACGAACAGTTGTTGTCTGACGTCAAGCTCGCGCTGACCGAGGCCTGCACCAACTCGGTCGTCCATGCCTACGCCGACGGCGAGGGGTCCGTCGAGGTCGACGCCTTCGTAGGCGGCGATCAGCTCGTGTTCGTCGTTCGCGACGAAGGGCACGGGATCGTGCCCCGCCCGGACAGCCCCGGGCTCGGGCTCGGGCTGCCGCTGATCGCGACGCTCACCGATTCGCTGGAGCTCGGCAAGAACGCCGACGACCACACCGAGGTGCGGATGACCTTTGGCCTCGTGAGCGCCGACACCGACGGCGCGCTGCCGGCATGACCGGCACCGTCGTCCCGAACGAGGTACGTGTCGCGCTGCGCGAGGGCCCGCTCGTCGGGCCGGTGCTGAGCCGCGTCGTCGGCATGCTGGCGGCACGTGCCCTGTGCCCCGTCGACCGCCTCGACGAGGCGCTGCTCCTCGCCGACGCGATCGCGGCGCATGCGCCCGGCCACACACTCGATGGGACGCTGATCGTCACCGTCACGACGGATGCCGACACCATCCGCCTACGCGTCGGCCCCTTGCGCGAGGACGGCGCCGAGGCCGTGCTCGCCGACGCAACGCTTCCGGGGGTCGGCAACGTCCTCGAGCGCGTCGCCGACGCGCTCGTCACCGAGCGCAGCGACAACGGCAACGGCGAGGAGCTCCGGCTCGAGATCGCCTTCGCGAGCCGTTCGGCCGCAACGCCTGGCTGAACGCGCTAGCGCTTCGTCGCGCTGCGCTTGCGCGCCGCCGGCTTGCCCGCCGGGGACGTGGCGGCGGCGCCCTTCGCGGCCTTCGGCTTCGCGGCGGTCTTCGTCCCCGCGGGCTTTGCCTTGGCCGCGTCGAGGCTCGCCTTCAGTGCGGCCATCAGGTCGGGGGCGGGTGCCGCGTCCTCCTCGATCTGCGGCTGCACCGCGATCTCCTCGCCGGCCGCCTTGCGCTCGATCAGCGCCAGCACGTCTTCGCGGTAGGAGTCCTTGTAGCGCCGCGGCTCGAACTCCGACGCCAGCGATTCGACGAGCTGCTTGGCGATCGCCAGCTCGCGATCGTTGACGTCGATGCCGTCGAGCTCCGACAGCTCCTCGATCCGCTCCGGCTCGATGATCTCGTCGGCGAACACCATCGTCGCCATCCCGAGCACGCCGCTCTCCATCGGGCGGACGGCGACGAGCTGCTCCTTCGAACGGATCACGACCGTCGCGATGCCGACCTTGCCGGTCTCGCGCATCGCCTCGAGCAGCAGCCGATACGGCTTGGCGCCGCCGGGCCCGGGCGCGAGGTAGTACTGGTGGTCGTAGTAACCCGGGTCGATCTGCGCGAGGTCGACGAAGTCGAGGATGTCGATCGTCCGCCCCTTCTTCGGCTGCAGCGTCTCGAGCTCGGCGGGCTCGACGACGACGTAGCGATCCGGCGACAACTCGTAACCCTTGACGATGTCCTCGTAGGCGACCTCCTCCTCCGTCGAGGGGTCGACCCGGCGCATCGCGATCCGCGAGCCGGTCGAGCGGTTCAGCTGATGGAAGCGCACCGTCTTGCGGTTGACCGCGCTGTAGAGCTTGACGGGCACCGTGACCAGCCCGAAGCTGATCGTCCCGGTCCAGATCGCACGCGCCATGGCTCGGGAGTATCCCCGCAACGCGGCCGATTCACGCAGGTGATGTTGCAAATCCCGCGGCCCGGGTAGTTCGGGATCATGACCACGCGCACCGCTTCCCAAGGGATCCTGTCCGACGACAGCAGCGAGACCCGCGAGCACATCGTCGAGTTGCTGACGAAGGCCTACTGGATGGAGATCGAGACGGTGATGAGCTACATCACCAACTCGATCAACCCCGACGGCATCCGGGCACGCGAGATCGTCGAGTCGCTGCAGGCCGACATCCAGGAGGAGCTCGGGCACGCGCAGCAATACGCGACGCGGATCAAGGAGCTCTACGGCGTCGTTCCGGGGTCGCTCGATTTCAAGGCCGAGCAGAGCTACCTCCAGCCGCCTGACCACCAGACCGATCTCGTGCACGTCATCAAGGGCGTGATCGAGGCCGAGACCGGCGCGATCGAGTACTACAACCAGATCGTCGAGGAGACCGACGGCGTCGACCCCGTCACCCAGGACATGGTGATCACGATCCTCCGCGACGAGGAGGGGCACCGGCGCCTGTTCGAAGGCTTCCTGCGCGAATACGAGGCCGAGGGCAGGGCCTAGCCCCTGCTCCCACCCGAGCGCTCGCCGCGAAACCGGCGCATCAGCGGATAGCCGAACCAGAACCACGCGAACGCGGCGACGAGTGGCGTGGTGATCGCGACCGTCGTGGCGTCCTGGAAGAGGAAGTCCGACACGAGCAGGAATGCCGACGTCATCGCCAGCGCGAGGAAGACGAGGCCGGCGATGAGGAAGTTGTTGGCGACGTGGATCAGATGCCGCTTGTCGTGACGGCGGAACTGGATTCGGTGGTACGCGGCGGGAGCGATGAAGCAGATCGTGGTCGCCGCCGCGAGCAGGATCGTGACCAGATACACGCCTTTCTGGAACGCCGTCGTGTCGGCAAAGCGGGCCTGGAACGGCACGGCGAGCAGGAACCCGAACAGGATCTGCACGCCGGGCATCGCGACGCGCGCCTCCTGCAGCAGCTCGCCGAGCTCGCGCTCGTACCGGTTCGCGGCACTCTCGTCGTCACCCACGAGGCGATGCTAGACCGGATCCTCCTGGGCGCCAACCGCGGCGCGCAGGGTGCTGAGCGAGCGACGGATGATCCTCGAGATCTGCATCTGCGAGACCCCGATCCGCTCGCCGATCTCGGCCTGCGTCAGGTCCTGCTCGAACCGCAGTCGCAGGATCTCGCGGTCGCGCGGTGTCAGTTCCGCGAGTAGCCGCGCGAGTGTTGCGCGATCCTCGGCGAGGCCGAAGCCGCGCTCGTCGGTGCCGAGGTGGTCGCCGAGCGTCTCCCCCGCCTCGTCGTCGCCGCGCGGCGCCTGCAGTGAGGTCGCGCGGTAGGCGCCCGACGCCTCGCGCGCCTCGAGCACGGCTTCGTCGGTCGTCCCGATCGCGGCTGCGATCTCGGCGATCGTGGGCGGCCGGTGCAGGTCGTGGGTCAGCGTCGTCGCGACCCGGTCGACGGCCAGCGACAGCTCCTGGAGGTCGCGCGGCACACGGACCGACCAGGTCTTGTCGCGGAAGTGGCGGCGCAGCTCACCGAGAATCGTCGGCACGGCGAAGCTGGAGAACGCGAAGCCGCGCTCGGGATCGAACCGATCGATCGCCTTGACGAGCCCGATCGACGCGACTTGGACGAGATCGTCGAGCGGCTCGTCGGTGCGCTCGTAGCGCCGGGCGAGCTGGCGGGCGAGCGGCAGGAAGCGCTCGACCAGCCGTGCCCGCGCGTCAGGGTCACGATCACGGACGTAGGCCTCGAACAACTCGAGGTCTCTACGCGTGCGTGATTGGCTGTCGTGCTCGTCCCGGTCCACTGCTTGGCCTTGCAGTCGGCGCCGGGTCGCTGGGGCGCGTAGCGGTCGTTATCGTACCGCTCGACCTCCCCCGAACGGCCGAGAAGGCGAACCGTGGCGACCGATGCACCAGCCAGCAGCCTGCGGGTCCTCGCGGCAGACGAGGACAGCAGCGCGCTGCGCGACATCGCGGGCATGCTCGAGCGGCTCGGCCATGAGGTCACGGCGACGGTCGCGTCGGTCACCGGCGCCTGCGAGGTGATCGCCCGCGAGGATCCGGACGCCTCGATCGTCGTCGTCCACGACGACCTCGATCACGCGCTCGATCTGATCGAGGAGCTCTCGGAAGCGTCCTCGGGGCCGGTGATCGCGCTGCTCAACGGCCAGGATCCGGAGTTCGCCAAGGCCGCGGCCGAACGCGGGATCTCGGCGATCGCGTCGGCGCCGACCGAAGATGAGCTGTGCGCGGCGCTCGAGGTCGCGATGCGCCGCCGCGCCGAGACCGAGCAGCTGACCGAGCGCGTCGACCAGCTCGAGCACGCGCTCGAGCGCCGCGCCGTGATCGAACGGGCGAAAGGGATCCTGATGGAGCGCCACGAGCTCGACGAGCGCCTGGCCTTCAACCGCCTGCGCAGCTACGCCCGCGGCACGAACCGCCAGGTCGTCGCCGTCGCCGGCGATATCGCCGAACACGGCCTCGAGCTTCCGGACGAGGCCTGACAGTCCGGCTACGCGCCGCCGACCACCTCGGCGAGCGGTCGCAGGACGACGTCCTCGGGCCACGAGCAGAGCCCGCCGCGCCCGGGACAGGTCGCGCAGAGCTCGCGGTGCGGGCGACCGCTGACCGGAAACGCCCCGCCGAGCAGCGCCTCGGCGGACGACAGGATCTCGTCGGCGAGTGCTCCCGCATCGCCCGTCTCATAGACGGCGACCGCGGGCGCGTCGGGGCGCTCGAGGAAGAGGTGGGCGACCTCGACGCGCGTCGCTCCCGCGCGCAGCGCCGCGAGCGCGTAGATGCGCCGCTGCAGGCCGTAGGAACCGGCGACGACCTCCTCCGGGTCGGCACCTTCAAGCCGATCCGTCTTGTAGTCGACGACGAGCGCCCCGCCGTCGTTCTCCCACGCCAGCACGTCGACGACGCCGTTGAGCAGCGGCAGCGCTCCGCGGTCGTCGAGCGCGACCGCGAACGACTGCTCGTGGTGCACGCTTCGAGCGCGGTGGACGCGGCGCATCACATCGTTGTCGGACGCCGCGTCGACCAGCCGCTGCAGGTCCTCGACCTCGTCGGCGCGCAGCTCGACGTCGCGCAGCGCCGCCTGGGCGCGGACCTCCTCCTCGCTCGGCGTTCGCAGCTCGTCGGCGGCGAGCAGCTCGAGCAGCTCGTGCGCGAGCGATCCGCGCGTCAGCGCGTCGATGCCGGCGACGACGGGCTCGCCGCCCGGCGCCGCCTCGGCCGGTGGTGGGTCGCGCTGCGGGAGACGCAGAATCCGCTCGAGGTAGAAGCGGTAGCCGCACTGCGTGTAGCGCGACAACGCGGTGTAGCTCAGTGACGACAGCGATGGCGCCGGCGCCGGTGGCGCGGTCGCATCGCGCTGGTCCGTGACGACCGTGCCGCCCTCCTCCGCCGCCGGCCCGGGCGTGCGCTCGTCGGGCTCCGTGGGCTCGTCCGCCGGGAATAGGGCCAGCACCGGGTCCGGGCGCCGCACCGCGACGCGGATCCCGGCGACGACGGCGTCCGACGCGCCGCCGGCGAGCGCCTCGGCCAGGCCCGGCGCGAGCGCGGGCGCGAGCCACGCGATCGGCGCCGCTGACGACTTCGGCTCGGGCCACGACTCGAGGCAGACGCCGCCGGCGAGGATCAGGCGCTCCTCGGCACGGGTCATCGCGACGTGCATGATCCGCCGCTCCTCCTCGGCGTCGCGCGCGAGCCGCTCGTCGCGCAACTGCGCGTAGTCGAGCGCCGGGACGCTGGCGCCGTGCATCGAGACGAGGCGGAGCCCGATGCGGTCCTCGTCGACGAGCAGGTCGGGCGTCTGCGCGTTCGCGGCGCGGCCGAGATCGGCGAGCACGACGACCGGGAACTCGAGGCCCTTCGCGGCGTGCATCGTCATCAGGCGAACGGCGTCGAGCCCGGCCAGCTCGACCGGGGCGTCAGGCTCGCGGGAGCCCGCCTCGAGCTCGGACAGGGCACGATCGACGAGCGCCCGAACGTCGCGACCGCGCGTCGCCTCGAACGCAGCCGCGAGCCGGATCAGCTTCGCGACGTTGGCGAGCCGGCGAACACCGCCGGGAAGCCGCAGCACGTGCTCGTCGTAGCGCGAGCGCCGCACCGCACGCTCCAGCAGCGTGTCGAGACCGAGCCGCGCGGCGCGGGTGCGCTCGTTCGCGAAGACCTCGACGAAGCCGGCGATGCGAACCTGCTCGGCGGCTGGAAGCGCCGCCGCCCAGGCATCGTCGCCGGAACGCAGCAGATCCCAGAGCGCGCGCCGCCGCTCGCGTCCCGCCAGCCCGAGCAGCGCCAGCGCGTCGGGCGACGCTCCCGCCCCGAGCGGCGATGCGAGCACGCCGAGCAGCGCGCGCTCGTCGCGCGGGTTGACGAGCGCGGCGAGGTAGGCACAGAGATCGAGCACCTGCTGCCGCGCCCAGAAGCCGCGCCCGCCCGCCGCCAGCGTCGCCAGGCCGGCGTCCTCGAGCGCGCGCTCGTACGTCGCCATGTCGCCCGCCGCGCGCAGCAGGACGACGATGTCGCCCGCCGGGTGCGCGCCCGAGGCGACGAGCTCCGCCACCCGCGCCGCGACGCTCCTGGCCTCGGCACGCCGCCACGGCTGGCTCGCCGGCAACGGATCGTCGTCGGGCCACGGCGCGTCGCGATCGCACAGCAGCAGCTCGACGCGCGGATCGCCGGGCGGGCGGGAAACCGATTCGCGGCCGGCGACGATCGGCTCCGCCCCGGCGTGCTCGATCCGGTTGACGGCCGTGAGGATCTCCGGCTGGCTGCGGAAGTTGACCTGCAGCGACGCCGCCGCACCGGTCGCGGCAAGAGCCGCCCGGCGCTCACGGAAGACCTCGACCGATGCGTGCCGAAAGCCGTAGATCGACTGCAGCTCGTCTCCGACCACGAACGCGTTGTCGCGCTCGAGCGGCTCGAGCAACTCGAGCTGCAGGCGGTTGACGTCCTGGAACTCGTCGACCATCAGCCGCTCGAACCGCTCGGCGTAGGCCGAGGCGAGCGCGGGCTCGGAGCGGAACAGGTCGCGCGTCGCCAGCTCGAGGTCGTCGTAGTCGAGGCCGCCTCGCTCGCGCTTGCCCGCCGCGTAGCGCTCGGCGTAGCGACCGAGCAGCTCGTCGAGCAGGACGAGCGCGGCACGGGCGGCACGGTCGGCGCAGGCCGACGCGAACGCGTCACGCGCACCCAGGTACGCGGCGACGCCGGGGCCCTGCAGTGCTTTCGTCTTGCCGGTGGCGAAGCGCCCGCGCGCGAGCTGCGCCGGCGCCGGCGCCTGCTCGGCACCGAGGCCCGCGACGATCCCGGCACAGTCCTCGACGAGACCGCGCGCACGCTCGGCGAGCTTCCCCGTGGCGGCGGCGAGCTCACCCAGAGCCGCGTCACATCCAGCCGCGAGCGCATCGCGCTCCGCCTGCGGATAGCCGTGCTCCCGCGGTAGCCGCAGGCGCGGCTCGCGGCCGGCCGCGCGCAGAGCGTCGTAGATCTCGAGCAGCATCGTCGCGAGCCGGTCGGGGCGATATGCGGCGACGAGGTCGAGCGCCTCGGCGCGCGTGCCGTCGCCGTCGTCGAGGAAGCCGGCGAGCGCGTCGTCGAACGCCTGCGCCCGGAGCTCGCGCGCGGTCGGCTCGTCGAGCACGACGAACCCCGGCGCGAGGCCGGCACTGACCGCGTGCTGCCGGAGCACACGCGCGCAGAAGCCATGGATCGTCGAGATCCACGCGGCCTCGGTCTCCTGCGCCAGCCGGCGCTCGCCGAGCTCGAGGAAGCGCGCCCGGACCCGCGCGCGAAGCTCGCCCGCGGCCTTGTCGGTGAACGTGATCGCGAGCATCGACGCGGGCGCGACGCCGTCCTCGAGCACGCTGCGGACGAAGCGCTCGACGAGCACGGTCGTCTTGCCCGAGCCCGCCGCCGCGGAGACGAGCAACGCGCCGCTCCGGCGCTCGATCGCCGCGACCTGCTCCGCCGTGAACGCGCGAGGCCGGGGGCGTTCCTCGCTCCCCACCTCGATCACGAAGCCTCGCAGCGGCAGATCGACGGGTAGGCGCAGCCGCCGCGGTAGGCACACTGACGCGGGCGCGCCTCAAGCCGTCCGCCACGCAGCTCGTCGACCGCCACGAGCGCGATCTCGAGCACCTCGGCCAGTGCGGCCTCGAACCGCTCCTCGCCGATGCGGTCGCTGCGAACCAGCTCCTGTCCCGGGTCGGCGTCCTCGAGCAGCGCGCCACGCGGCACCGTGTCGTCGGCGCCGAGCGGCTGATACAGGCCACCGACCGGACGCTCGCCGGCGAAGCTGCGAACCGCGAGCACGTAGAGGCCGATCTGGAGCTTGCGGTCGCTCGCCCAGCGCTTGACCGGCGTCGCCGTGCGCCCCTTGTAGTCGTAGACGATGGCCTCGCCGCCGGCGCGGTCGATCCGGTCGATCGTGCCGCGCAGCGTGACGCCGGCGGCGATCTCCGCCTCGAACGAGCGCTCGAGGTCTGTCGGCGCGAACGCGCTTTCGCTGTTGAGCGCGGCGTCGAGGTACCGCAGGAGGTCGGCCTCGAGCCGCCGCAGCTCGGCGCGGAGACGCTCCGGGTTGACCGAGATCGGCACCTCCGGCGCGTGCCGGGCGAGCGCCTCGCCGAGGGCGGCACGGGCCGCCGGCAGGTCACCGGGACGCAGCGGCCGCGGCCCGAGCGCCGCCAGCACGTCGCGCAGCACCCGATGCGCGAGCGTCCCGCGCAGCATCGGCTCGGGATCCGGCTGGAGCTCGCCGGGATCGATGAAGCGCTCGATCAGCCAGCGCATCGGGCAGGACGCCCAGCTCTCGAGCCCCGACGCGCTGAACGCGGGCCAGTCGCGCAGCTTGGCGAGCACCGGCTCGGTCCGCAGCGGGCCGACGGTGGCGATCGGAAGGCTCGGCTGCGTCGCGGCCCACGCGCGGCGTGCCTCGCGCGGGGTCGGCGCCTCCCCTTCGGCCCACCCGACCTCACCGAGCCGCCGGCGCAGCGTGCGCTCGCGCAACGCCGGCGCGAACAGCTCGGCGACGTCGTCGACGAAGAACGAGCGCGTCGCCGGCTGACCGTCGTCGTCCGCGTCGTGCCAGCTCAGCGCCAGCAGGTCGGTCGGGCGGGTCGCGGCCGCGTAGAAGACGTAGCGCTCGGCCGACAGCGCGTCGCCGCGCGGGCGCAGCACGAGCCCCGTGGCGCGCGCCAGCGCAACGCGGTCGTCGTCACCGAGCAGAGGGTCAGGGCGAGCGGGTGCCGGCCAGGCGCCCTCCTGCAGGCCGCAGGCGAACAGCGCGCGGACACGGCGGGCACGGATCCGCAGCGGCGTCGTGACCGCCACCAGTCCCGGCCCGGCCGCGGCGCCGGAACGCACCTCGAGGCGCGCCAACATGCCCGCGAGCTCGGGTGCCTGCGGGATGAGCCCGGGCGCGTGCTCCGCGAGCTGGGTGAGCTCGCGCAACGCTCGGCCGAGCTCTCCCGCGACGCGCGCGTCGAGCTCCTCCTCGGCGTCCAGCACGGCCGCCGCCGCGCGGTGTGGACGGGTCAGCAGGATCGACGCCTCGCGTGCGAGCCGCGCGCACAGCGCCCCCGGCCCGGCGGCGACCGCGCGCTCGACGCGGCGCACGGCGTCGAGCGGCCACCCCCACGCAGCCTGCTCCCAGATCCGCCTCGCCTCGCCGGCCGTGCGCACGCCCGTTCGCCGCAGCTCGGCCTCGAGCTGGTCGCCGAGCTCGGGACGGTCGAGCACGCCCGGCGTCCGCAGGTACGCGAGCAGATCCTCGGAGCTGCCGTCGGCCAGCGCCGAGCGAAGCAGCCCGAGCAGGCCACGGCCGAGAGCGGTGTGGCCGACGGCGAGCCGGCGATCGATCGCGCACGGGATCCCGAACGCGCCGAACACCTCCTCGACGAGCGGGGCGACCGTGCGCAGCGAGCGGAAGACGACCGCGATGTCGTCAGGCGCGTATCGCTCGTCGCGCAGCAGCGCCGCGACCTGAGCGCCGACGAGCTCGATCTCGGCCCGTTCGCCGCCCGCGGCCAGCAGCCGGACGGCCGTCTCGGGGTCGATCGGCTCGGCCTCGACGGGCTCGAACAGCCCCCGCTCGAGCCCGTGCAGCGCCCGCCGCGACGCCGGCGCGTAGAACTCGGTGCGCGCGCCGAGCTCGACCAGTTCGACACCGTCGAGCACGCGCAGCTGCTCGAACGTCGCCGCCCGCGAGGCCAGCGCCTCGCGACCCGGCTCGTAGGTCAGTGACACGGTCACGTCGGCGCCGACGTGACACGCGAGCGTCTCGATCGCCTCGCGCTGCAGCGCCGTCAGGTCGTCGAAACCGTAGACGAAGACTGGGGTCGTCCCCCAGCGCTGGGGCGCGAGCCGGATCCCGTCGAGCGCCGCGACGTCGCGCAGCCGCTCGTCGGCGACGCCGATCCGCTCGAGCTCGCGCCGGTAGCCCGAGACGAGCGTGGCGAGGTCCTCCGCGTACCCGGCGCGCGCCGGCTCCGCCTCGCCCCACGCGCGCAGCGCCTGAATCGCCCGCGCCGGCATCGCGCGCGCCTCCTGCAGCTCGTCGATCAGGGCCAGCAGCGTCGTCTCGAACCCCGCTGTCGTCGCGCTGCGGGCGAGCGGGCCGAGCGCGGCGCCGGAGATCGCGGCCGCCGCCACCCGCTCGCGCGTGATCCGCCCGGCGGTGCGGCCGCGCACGCCGCCGCGTCGTGCGATCTCGCGCATCAGCCAGGCGAAGCGCATCACCGAGACCCCGAATACGGCCCCCGACGCCGCGAGCTCGCGGCGGTAGTGGTCGACGTCGGCGGCGGTCGGCACGACGAGCAGCGGATCGCGCTCGAGAGCGGCCCGGTACCCGTCGAGGACGACGCCCGCCTTCTCGGCGTTCGCCGGGCCGATGACGAGCTTCAGAGCCACACGATCCATGGTCGCGCGTCGGCCAGACGGTGCCCCCGAGCGATCATCCGCAGGCGACCTTCGAGGCGCTCGGCGTATCGGCGGCCGTGGAGCGAAGCTCGATGCTGGGCGACCGACTGCGCAACTTCGGCGTCCGTTTCCGTGGCGATGACGTTCTCGGCGCAACCGGACCCGAATGCTCATCTAGTGTCACGTCAATGCGCGGCCGGGTCTCGACGATCGTCATCTTCGCCGCCTCGCTCGCCGCTCCGGGGATCGCCCGCGCCGACGTGCTCGTGTCGCGGCCGACGCCGTCGATCCGCTGTGGCGAGACGATCAAGACCGGCGTCTGGTACCGGGACTTCCCGCTGCGGGGGCGGCGCACCGCGACGATCGCGATCCGGTCATCCTCAGGCGCGCTGCTCTGGCACCGCGACGTCACGGCGACGACGAGCTGGCGCTACTTCCGCTACTCGCCGGGATGCGGGCGCCACTATCGCGTCCGCTACGAGACCTCCAGCGGGACGACCACGTTTCGCGTCTGGGTGCGAAAGCGCGACTAGGCGGCGGCAACGCCCGACGAGGACGACGGCTCGGAGGCAGCGGCGGTCGTACCGGTCGCGGCGACATCTTCGGCGCCCTCGGCTTCGGGCGGCTTCGCTCCCTCCTTGGCCCACGCCTCGTCGAACTCGGCCCGCCACTTCCCGTCCTCACCCTGAACGAGCGCGAGCTTGGCTCGGAACGAGCGTCCCGAGCGGCCCTTGAAGCCGGTCACCTGCTTGGCGGTGCGGCCGGTCGCGATCAGCTCTCGCGCGACCGCTCCCGGCAAGGTCTTGCCGGCCTTGGACTTCCAGATCACGAAACCGCAGCCGGGATCCTCGCGCGACCAGCATGAGAAGCCCTTGCGGTTCTCGATGATGTCGTGGCCGCAGACCGGGCACGGCCCGAGGTTTGCGCGCGGGATCTTGACGTCCTTGAGCTTCGCGTCGAGCTCGCCGACGGTCGAGCCGGCGAACTTCGCGATGTCGGCCATGAACGCCTTGCGGGAGTCCTTGCCGTCCTCGATCGCCGACAGCCGGTGCTCCCATTCGCCGGTCAGCGACGGCGACGTCAGCGGGTGGTCGCCGAGCAGCCGGATGACGTTCATCCCCTTCTCCGTCGGCACCAGTGCGCGACCGTCGCGCTCGACGTAGCCGACGTCGATCAACCGCTCGATGATCGCCGCGCGGGTCGCCGGCGTGCCGATGCCGGACTCCTTCATCGCTTCGCGCGCGTCCTCGTCATCGACGAGCTTGCCCGCGGTCTCCATCGCGCCGAGCAGCGAGGCGTCCGAATAGCGACGGGGCGGCTGCGTCTGCTTCTCCAGCGACTCGGCCTTCTTCGTGTCTGCCTGTTCGCCCTTCTCGAGCTTCGGCAGCGTCTGGTCGCGGCCCTCGTCCTCCTGCTCGGCCGCGGCGGCCTCGTCCTCCGAGAGCTCGCCGTAGGCACTGCGCCAGCCGGGCACGACAAGGACCTTGCCGCGGGTGCGGAAGATGTGCTCCGCAACCGTCGTCTCGACGCGCGTGTTCTCGAACTCGGCGTCGGGATGGAACACGGCGAGGAAGCGGCGCGCGACCATGTCGTAGATGCGGCGGTCGTCGCCGTCCATGCCCTCGAGCTTGTGCTCGGCGTTGGTCGGGATGATCGCGTGGTGGTCGGTGACCTTGGCGTCGTCGACGACGCGCGCCAGCGGCAGCAGGTCGAGCTCACGGACGTAGGCGGCGGCCTTCGCGTACTCGTGATGGCGCCCGACGCGATCGACGATCGGCTTGATCTCCGGGACCATGTCGCCCGGCAGGTAGCGCGAATTGGTCCGCGGATAGGTGAGCGCCTTGTGCTCCTCGTAGAGCCGCTGTGCCGCGCCGAGCGTGCGCCGGGCGCTGAATCCGAAGCGCGTGTTGGCCTCGCGCTGCAACGACGTCAGGTCGTAGAGCAGCGGTGCCTTCTCGGTGCGCTTCGTCTTCGTCAGCTTCGTGATCTCGCCACGCTGCCCGGCGACGGCCGAGACGATCGCCGCAGCCTGCTCGGCGCTCTCCAGGCGTGGGTTGGCGCCGTCGTGGTAGCGGCCCTCGTAGCGCCGGGTGGGCTCCGCCGCGGTCTCGAAGGCGGCGTCGATCAGCCAGTAGGTCTCCGGCACGAAGGCGCGGATCTCCTCCTCGCGCCGTGTCAGGATCGCCAGCGTCGGCGTCTGCACCCTGCCGAGCGAGACAGCTCCGTCGAAGCTCGACCGCAGCCGGATCGTCGCCGCTCGGGTCGCGTTCATGCCGACGATCCAGTCTGCCTCCGAGCGCGATCGCGCCGCGGCCTCGAGCGTCTGCAGCTCTTCGCCGTCGCGCAGCGATCCGAGCGCGTCGCGCATCGCGTCTGTCGTCATCGACGACAGCCACAGACGCTTGACCGGCAGCTTCGCGCCCGCCTTCTCGAACAGGTACGCGAAGATCAGCTCGCCTTCGCGGCCGGCGTCGCAGGCGTTGACGACGACATCGATGTCGTCGCGCTTGAGCGCCGCCTTGACGACCGTCATCTGCTTCTGCGAGCGCTCGTCGCGAACGACGAGCTTGAAGCGGTCGGGCACGATCGGCAGGTCCGCCATCCGCCACTTCTTGAACTTGTCGTCGTACTCGTCGGGCTCGGCGAGCTGGACGAGATGGCCGACGGCCCAGGTGATCACGTGCTCCGGACCCTCGAGCGAGCGCTCGGTCTTCTCGCCACCGGTCTTCTTCTTCTCGAACGGCCCCGGCAGCACACGCGCAAGGTCCCTCCCGACGGAGGGCTTCTCGGCGATGATCAGCGTCTTGGCCATGCGGCGCGGAGCGTAGCGGCCTGCCGGGCGGTTGCAAACCGGGTGCTCGCGCGGGGCCGAGCCGGCTAGCGAGCACACGGCCCGGTGGAGACCGCGCCCGTCGGCGACGCCGAGAGCGCCTGTTGCACGACGTCGTTGGGAACCGCATAGCCGGCGGCCGGGCCGCTGCTCTCGCTCGACGCGAAGACCGTTCCGACGACCTCGCCGGCACCGTCGACGAGCGGGCCTCCGGAGTTCCCGGGCTGCACACGCCCACGGAACGTCAACACCGATCGCTGCACCGGCCCGTGGCCGTAGGCGTCTTCGGCGGCGACGCTGCGGGTCGTGCCGAGACGGGCGGCGCGGACGGCGTAGGGACCATTGAGCGGGAAGCCGAGCACCGCCGCGAGCGCCCCCCGCGGCGCGTCGGCGGCAAGTCGCAGCGCCGGTGCCGAGAGTCCCGCGACGCGCAGCAGCGCGATGTCGTTCGTGGAGTCGAAGAAGACCACCCGCGCGTCGAGGCCGAGCCCGGAGCCGCGGCGCTCGACGACGGTGTCGTCCTGGCCGGCGACGACGTGGGCGTTCGTGACGACGAGCCCCGGGCCCGCGACCCAGCCGGAGCCTTCGACGCTGAGGCCGCATGCGTCGCCGAGCACACGGACGACGCCGGCCGCTCCGGCCTCGACATCGGGATCGCGGCCTATCGCGGGCGTCGGCGGCGCCAGCCCTGCGATCGCCGGCCCCGACAACTGTGGCAGCGGGTCGAAGCGCGCGAGCGCGTTCAGCAGCCCGCCCGACGGCGGGAGCAGCTCGTTGAGTTGCCCGAGGATCTTCGACCGCTGGACGTCGCGGCGGAGGTCGAGGCCCGGCGTCTGCAGGGCCGCCGCGCCGACGATCCATGCCATCGCGAGCGCGAGCGCGACGCCCAGCAGCAGCCCGAGGCCGGCGTCGGCGGTGCGCAGGCCAGGCAGCAGCATCATCCGCCGCAGCGCGAACCCGGCCGTCTGAAGGCCGATCGCGAACATCGTCCCGAAGAGCAGCGCACCGCCGAGCGCGAACAGCGGCGCATACGGCGAATGTGCGCCATCGCTGAGGACCAGCGGGCCGACACGGCTGCCGACGAAGGCGCCTCCGGCGAAACCGCCCAGCTGCAGCAGGCCGACCACGAAGCCTTGCCGCAGGCCGTTGAGTGCCAGCATCGCGGCGAGCGCGACGATGATCCAGTCCACCGTGGTCACGAGAAAGTCACGATCTGCTCCTCAAGGGATACTGATGACACGTGCCGACGCGTCCTGACGAGCCGTCGCGAGCCCGCCGCCTGCGGGCGGTGGCAGCCCTCGCAGGCGCCGCGTTCCTGATCGGGGCGATGATCGGCGCGGCCCACCAGGACGACGGCAGGCAGACCGCGGAGCGATTCGCGGCGGCCTGGAAGCACAACGACTATGCCGCGATGCACGCGCTGCTGACGCCGGCCGCCCGCGCCCGGACGAGCGCAGCCGGCTTCGCCGCCGCCTACGAGCGCGACGCCGTGACCGCGACCGCGATCGGCCGGCCGACGATCGGCACGCCGCGCAAGTCGGGCGGCGGCTACGTCCTGCCCGTCAGCGTCCGGACGGCGGCGTTCGGGCCCGTCAGCGGCACCGTCGACCTTCGCCTGACCGGCCACGGCGACGAGGCGCGCGTCGGATGGGTCCCGAGCATGGCGTTCCCGGGTCTCAAAGCCGGCGAGCGGCTCACGAGCAGCACCGAGATGCCGCCGCGGGCGTCGCTGCTCGCCCGCGACGGTACGGCGCTGGCGGCGGGCGCGGACCGCAGCTCAGCGCTCGGCGACGCCGCCCGGGCCGCGACCGGCGATCTCGGGACGGCTCCTCCGGCACGCGTGGCGGCGCTGCGCAGAGCGGGCATTCCGGACGGCACCCCCGTCGGCGTCAGCGGGCTCGAGCGGATCTTCGACGCGAGGCTCGCCGGCCGCCCCGGCGGCCACCTGCTCGCCGGGACTCGAGTGCTGGCCGAGCGCGACCCACAACGTGCCGACGACCTTCGCACGACGATCTCCCCGAGCGTGCAGCAGGCCGCGGTCACGGCGCTAGCGGGGCGTATCGGCGGCGTCGTCGCCATCAAGCCGGCGACCGGCGAGATCCTCGCCTTCGCCGGAATCCCGTTCTCGGGGCTGCAACCCCCCGGTTCGACGTTCAAGATCGTGACGCTCGCCGGCGTGCTCCAGAACAAGCTCGCTGGCCCGCATTCGAGCTATCCGTATGCCAGTGACGCGACCCTGGCGGGGGTCAAGCTGGCAAACGCGAACGGCGAGTCGTGCGGAGGCCCGTTGCCGCTGGCCTTCGCCGTCTCGTGCAACTCGGTCTTCGCTCCGCTCGGCGCGAGGCTCGGCGCGCGGCGCCTGGTGGCGACCGCCGAGGCGCTCGGCTTCAACCACCCGGCCGGCGTCCCAGGTGCGGCGACGAGCACGATCCCGGCCGCGGACGAAATCGGCGACGACCTCGCCGTCGGATCGACGGCGATCGGCCAGGGGCGCGTGCAGGCGACGACGCTGCAGATGACGCGGATCGCCGCGACGATCGCGCTCGCCGGACGCGCTCCAGGCCTGACGCTCGACATCGGGCGCCCCGCCGTCCCGGGCCGCCAGCTGATTCCCGCCACCGTCGCCCGGCAGGTGCGGACGATGATGGAGGGCGTCGTCCGCGTCGGGACCGGGCGTTCGGCCGCGATCCCGGGCGTCGTCATCGCCGGCAAGACCGGGACCGCCGAGCTGCGGACGACCGTTCCCTGCGTCCGCGACCCGGTCACCGGCCTCGGGGCGCTCGAATCCTGTCCCGACGACAAGAACCAGGACGACGACCCGACCGACACCGATGCCTGGTTCGTCTCGTTCGCGCCGTCACGTGCGCCGCGCGTCGTCGTCGGCGTGCTGCTCGTGCAGTCGGGAGCCGGCGGCGATACGGCGGCGCCGGCCGCGCGCCAGGTCCTGCTCGCCGGGTTGAAGCTGCCGCGCTAGCGCTAGACGTCGAGGTCCACGTCCGCGACGACCTTTGGATCGCGCGGCGAGTGGATCTCGAGCTTCAGCGGCCGGCTGGAGTCGAGTGAGTCGACCTTGATCTTGAACAGCAGCTCGAGCCCGTTGATCGACGTCTGGCCGGCCACCGAGTTGGGGCCCGGCAGGACGCCGCGGCCCTTCAGTGTTCCGCCGGCCCAGCGGAACGGGTTCTCGGGGCCGATCTCGATCGGCTCGAAGTGGTGCCCGTCGGTGTCGCTGATCTCGAACGCCGTCGCCGCCGGCTGAGGGTCGTCACTCTCGTTCTCGGCACGGATGAAGACGGCGAACCAGGCCTCGCCGGGGCCGAGGCGGGCTTCGCCGGCGGCGACGCCGCTGACGAACGTGCGGTCCTCGGGGATCGCGGCGGGGTTCAGCTGGCGTGAGATCTGCACCTGGTAGGTGACAGGGCCGACGTCGAGGTAGATGCCCTCGGTCTCGGCCTGGGTGACGACGTCCTTCTTGTTGCCGCAACCCGAGGCCCCCAGCGCGAGGGCGAGCACGGCACCGGCGGCGGCAAAGCGGCGAGTCGTCATCCGGCGCCGGATCCTATCCGGCGGCGACCGTGGCACGTCGCCCGCGCCCACGGTCTTCCTCGAGGATGCTGCGCAGGCGGCCCAGTGCCTTGCGATTCTGACGCCGGAACCATGCCCGGCCGCCGATCGACTCGAGCAGCTTGTCGCTGAGCAGCGCCGGCCGCGTCTCGAGTGTGAAGCTCACGCGCGTCGTTCCGCCGACTGTCGGCTCGAGCTCGAACGTGCCCAGCGTGCGGATCCGATTGAACTTCCCGGTCCGGCCCGTCTCGACGATCCGCCACGGCCGCTCGACCTCGGCGAACGTGACGTCCGCCCAAGGGAAGCGAGTCAGCGGGGCGTCGACGCGGAAGCGCGCTCCGGCGCCCGCGCCGTACGGATCCTCACGCGTCAGGTGCCACTCGACGAGGTAGTGATCGCAGAACTCGGCGTGATTGGCGATGTCGGCGAGGTAGTCGAAGACCTCCTCGCGAGGGCGCGCAATCGTCACTTCCACGGTCACCGGATCCATGCGACGCGGAAGTCTATGCGCGCGGCGGCCCGAAGGCCTTCCGGCGGGCGCTCAGGCGGCGATCGGAGCGGCGGGCTTGACCGTCTGGCCGAGCTCGCTGTGCAGGACCAACCTCGACTCCTCGGGCTCCCCGGCGTGCCCGGCGCGGCAGAGCGAACAGACGATCGTGGCGTCGGCGTAGACGTGCACGTGCTCGCCGACGAGCGGCGTGCGCGCGCAGTCGGCGCAATCTTCGCGACCGGCCGCCAGCCGCTGAACGCCCTTGCGCAGGAGCCGTGTCTCGAACGAGGACAGAACGTGTCGCATGTGTCCCTGTTCTTCGTCAGCGCCGCAGATCCTCGTTCGACACATGTTCGAAACACGGTCCTGTCACGAAATGCGCGATCCTTCGACATTCTTAGTGCGCGTTTATCGGCTCTTCAGACCTGGGCATGACGATGCGTGACATCCCAGGCAGACAGCCACGGACAAGCGAAACACCGGACGTGGCGCAAGGGCGCCAGACAGGAGCGAAATCATGCCTTCGATGACATCGGGCACACTCGCAGGGACCGGCTCGTTTCGTTGCGACAAGTGCGGCTACGTCCTGACGCTGGCGGCCTCGGACGCGCTCCCCGCGTGCCCGAGCTGCGGCGGCTCGAAGTTCGACCGCGCATCGCTCTTCGGCGCCCAGTTCCGCCACGACGGGACGGTGCTCGAGGGCGGCGCCGAGCGTGATGCGCTGCTCGCCGACGCGCAGACGATGATCACCGAGCCCGGCGAATACCTCATCTTCGAGGACCGCGGCGAGACACAGGTCGCCCGGCTGACCGGCGAGTGGACGCGCATCGGCCGTTCGCTCGCGGCCGACGTGCGGCTCGACGACCCGACGATCTCGCGACGCCACGCTCTGATCGTGCGCGGGCCTGACGGCCTTCGCGTGATGGACGACCGGAGCCTCAACGGCGTCTTCGTCAACGGCGAGCGCGTCGAGTGGCGAACGCTCCAGGCAGACGACGAGATCGTGGTCGGCCGCTATCGGCTGCACTTCCTCGACTCGACGAAGGTCGCGGAGATGGCGCAGACCTCTGCCGGGGCCGGCGCCTGAAAGCAAGGTCGGCGCTCGTCGCCGGCGCGCTGGTCCTCGTGCTCGCGTCGTGCGGCTCGGACGACCGGCCGCCGGCGGGAAGCGTCCCGACGCCGACGAGCACGAGCGAGGTCCCACTCGCAGAGGCACCGACGTACGTGCCGCCCGGGGAGACGCTCGGTGCACGGCTGGTGCGGGCGACCGAGTTGCGCTCCGCACCCGACGGGGCCGTCCTGTCGCACATGTCGACGCGCACGTCGTTCGGCTCACGGCGCGTGCTGGCGGTCGTCTCGGCGCCGGGACCGTGGCTGGAGGTCCTCTCGTCGACGCTGCCGAACGGACGCAGCGGCTGGATCCGTGCCACCGACGTGACGCTGCTGCGAGAGACCTGGTCGATCGACGTCGACCTGTCCCGTCGCTCGATGACGCTGCGCCACTTCGACCGTCCCTATCGCCGCATGGCGGTCGCCGTCGGGGCCACCGGAACCCCGACACCGCCGGGACGCTACGCCGTCACCGACCGCCTCCGCACCGGCTCGCCGTCGTCGCCGTACGGCTGCTGCGTGCTTGCGCTGACCGGCCGCCAGCCGAACGTGCCGCAGGACTGGGATGGCGGCGACCGCCTCGCGATCCACGGAACGAGCGACCCGGCCTCGATCGGCAGCGCCGCGAGCCTCGGCTGCATCCGTGCGAGCGCCGACGACATGCGGCTGCTGATGGCGCGCGTGCCGCTCGGCACGCCCGTCCGGATCCGCGCCTAGGAGAGCTCGGCGCCGGCGGTGGCGAACGCCGCGGGCAGAACCTCTGCCCAACCGGCGGCCTCGCCGGCCAGCGCCGCGAGCACGTCGGCGCTGTGCTCCGCGCGCACCCAGATGAGGACCGTCGGCCCGGCGCCGGAGATCGTCGCGCCGAGCGCGCCGAGCCGGCGAGCGGACGTCAACAGTGCCGCCGAGCGTGGAAACAGATGCTCCCGGTAGGGCTGATGCAGCCGATCGTCGAGCGCCGCCGAGACGAGCTCGAGGTCGCCGCTGACCAGCCCGAGCACGAGTTGCGAGCTGCGTCCGACGTTGTAGGCCGCGTCCGCGAGCGGGACGCTCGCCGGCAGCGCCGCCCGCGCGGCCTCCGTCCGAACCGGCTCACCCGGGACGACGAGCAGCGCGGCGAGCCCGGCCGGCGGCGCGAAGCGCGCGACGTCGTCGCCGGCGCAGGCGACGAAGCCACCGTGAACCGCCGCTGCGGCGTTGTCGGGGTGGCCTTCGAGTTCCGCGGCCAGCGCGGCGATCCCGGCGTCACCGGTTTCGAGGCCGAGCAGGCGGTCGGCTGCCAGCAGACCGCCGACGTACGCGGCCGCGCTGGTGCCGAGGCCGCCGCTCGACGGGATCTCCGTGCGGATGCGAAACGTGTACCCGTCGGCGGAATGCAGCCGCTCGAAGCCGCGGACGACGAAGTTCTCGCGGCCGAGCGGCAACCGCAGCTCGGTCTCGACCGCGAAGCTCCCCGTCTCCTCGACCTCGAGCTCCATCCGC
Source organism: Solirubrobacteraceae bacterium (assembly GCA_035650375.1). Lineage (GTDB taxonomy): Bacteria > Actinomycetota > Thermoleophilia > Solirubrobacterales > Solirubrobacteraceae > BP-464. Next base: position 58,747 of record DASRHW010000058.1, read on the forward strand.
AGGTCGAGCGCACAGGCGAGGCTGTCGAAACCAGGGCCGAGGTTCGCCGACGAGGCGGGCACGCGGACCGAGCAGCGCTGCATGGCGGCGACCCTAGATGATCGAGTCGATGTCCCCGTCGACCCCCGCGCCGACAAGAGCGCCCGGCAGGCGCGACGGTCAGTCGAGGACGGCGCGCTCAACGGCGGCGAGCTCGGGCTCGCACGGCACGACAGCGCCGGCGTGATCGAGCGCCGTTCGCGGATCCTTGAGCCCGTGACCGGTGAGGACGCAGACGATCCGCTCCGCGCCACCCGCGCCGTGCTCGAGCAGCCCCGCGACCGAAGCCGCGCTCGCCGGCTCACAGAAGACGCCCTCACCGGCGGCGAGGAAACGCCAGGCGGCGAGGATCTGCTCGTCGCTGACGGCGCGAACCGCCCCACCGGAGGCGGTCATCGCGCTCATCGCCTCTTCCCAGCGCGCCGGGTTGCCGATCCGGATCGCGCTGGCGACGGTCTCCGGGTGCTCGACCGGCTTGCCCGTGACCAGCGGCGCGGCGCCCTCGGCCTGGAAACCGTACATCCGCGGCGACAGACCGAGTTCGCTGAATCCGCGCCAGTAGGCCGTGATGTTGCCCGCGTTGCCGACCGGGATGCAGAGCGCGTCGAGCGCGTCGAGGTCCTCGGCTATCTCGAACGCGGCGGTCTTCTGCCCCTCGATGCGGAACTCGTTGACCGAGTTGACGAGCGCCACCGGGTGCGTGTCGGCGAGCGCCCGCACGAGCCGCAGCGCCTCGTCGAAGTTCCCGCGCAACGCGATCACGCGCGCGCCGTGCATCAGCGCCTGAGCAAGCTTGCCGGTGGCGATCTTGCCGTCCGGCACGATCACCGCGCCGCGGATCCCGGCTCGCGCGGCGTAGGCCGCGAGCGAGGCCGCGGTGTTGCCGGTCGAAGCGCAGATGACGACCTCGGCACCCTCGCGCACCGCCGCGCTGACGGCACACGTCATGCCGCGATCCTTGAACGAGCCCGTCGGGTTCGCGCCCTCGATCTTCAGCCACACCTCGGCGCCTACACGCTCGGACAGCTGCGGCGCCAGCACCAACGGCGTCGAGCCCTCGTCGAGCGAGACGACCGGATCTCCGGGCGCGAAGGGAAGGCGGTCGCGATAGCGCTCGATCAAGCCCGCCATCAGCCGAAGTGCTCCTCGATCACGCGGATCGCACGTGGCCGCGAGCGCACGAAGTCGAGCCGGTCGATCAGCTCGACGGCGGCGAAGAAGCTCGACTCGAGCAGCGGATGAACGACCATCACCAGGCGCGCGTTCTCCCCGAGCCCCTTCTGCACCACGGACTTGATCGACGCGCCCTGCATGCCGAGCAGCTCGGCGACCTGCGCCAGCACCCCAGGGCGGTCGGCGACGTCGAGGTGCAGGTAGAAGGCCGACTCGACGTCACCGACGATCTCCAGCGGTGTCCCCGGAGGCGGGTTCCAGGCGGGCGGCAGCATCGTGCTGACGACGTCGCCGAGGACGGCGCTCGCGGTCTGCGGGCCGCCGGCGCCGGGGCCCTGAAGTGTGATCTCGGTGATCGCCGGCGACTCGATCGTCACGGCGTTGAACGGGCCGCCGACGCTCGCCAGCGGGTGCCCGGCGTAGAGGAACGCCGGGTGCACGCGGACGTTGACGCCCTCGCGGGTGGCGTCCTTCGGGTGCCGCACGCGCTCGGCGGTCCCGATCAGCTTCAGCGCCAGGCCGAGCTCGTGCGCGTATTCGAGATCGTCGGCGGTGATCAGCTCGATTCCCTCGTAGCGGACGTCGGCGAGGCTGACCGGTGTGTCGAACGCCAGCCGTGCCAGGATCGCCATCTTCGCGGCCGCGTCGGCTCCGGAGACGTCGGCGCTCGGGTCGGCCTCGGCATACCCCAGCCGCTGGGCTTCGGCGAGTGCGTCGGGGTACGAGAGGCCGCTGCGGGCCATCTCGCTGAGGATGAAGTTCGTCGTGCCGTTGACGATCCCGTGCACGCGCTCGATGTGGGCCCCGGCGAGCGCTTCGTGCAGGACGCGGACCACGGGTACGACGCCGGCAACCGACGCCTCGAAGCGCAGCTGGACGTCGTGCTCGCGGGCACAGGTCCAGAGCTCCTCGCCGTGCTGGGCCAGCAGCTGCTTGTTGGCGGTCACGACGTGACGCCCGGCCCGCATCGCCGCGAGCACGTGCTCGCGGGCGGGTTCGATCCCACCCAGCAGCTCGACGACGAGGTCGGCGTCGCGCAGGATCTCGTCGAAGTTCCCGCGCGAGCGCGTCAGCACGCCGCCGATGCGCGGTCGCAGCCCGGTCACGTGCTCGACCGCGTCGGCGCGCTCGGCGACGAGCTCGGCGAACGCGCCGCCAACGGTGCCGTGCCCGAGCAGGCCGATGGTGAAGTCAGACATCGCGCGCGAAGAGGTCGTCGTGGGTTTCGCGGCGGACGACGACGCGAGCGTCGCCGTCGCGGCAGAAGACGACCGGAGGCCGCGGGATTCCGTTGTAGTTGTTGGCCATCGAGAAGCCGTAGGCGCCGGTCACCGGGGTGACGACGACGTCGCCGACGCGCGGGTCGGCGAGCTCGGCGTCGCGCACGATCACGTCCGAAGACTCGCAGTGCTTGCCGACGACATGGCACGGAGTGCCGCCGCCGAAGCGGTCGGCGACATGCGCCTCGTAGCGGGCGCCGTAGAGCATCGGCCGCATGTTGTCCGACATCCCGCCGTCGACGGCGACCCAGGTCGAGACGTTGCGCTTGATCGTCTCGACCGTGTACAGCGTGACGCACGAGTTCGCGACCAGCGCGCGGCCCGGCTCGTCGATGATCCGCACGTCGCTGCCGAGGTGCTCGTGCACCGCGCCGACCTTCGCCGCGGCGTAGTCGTCGATCGACGGCACGTCCATGTCGGATGTGTACGCGACGCCGAGGCCGCCGCCAAGATCGATCTCGGGGAACGCACCGAGGCCGGCAACGGCTTCGACGGCGCGGCGAAACGGCGTCAGGTCGCGCAGCTGCGAGCCGATGTGCATGTGGACGCCGCGGAGATCGAGCCGATCGTTGCCGCGCATCCGGTCGAGCAGCGCGGGTGCATCCGCGAGCTCGACGCCGAACTTGGAATCGGCCTGGCCGGTCGAGATGCCGTCGTGCGTCTCACCACGGACGTTCGGGGTCACGCGCAGGAACACCCGCTGCGGCGCCTTGCCGCCGTCGAGCTGCCGCTCGAGGCGTTCGAGCTCATCGGCGCCGTCGACGACGATCGTGCCGACGTGCTCGCGCAGCGCGAGCGCCAGCTCGGCCTCGGACTTCGCGTTGCCGTGCAGCACCAGCCGCTCCGGGGCGAAGCCCCCACGCAGCGCGCTCACGAGCTCGCCGCCGGAGGCGACGTCGCAGCCGATGCCCTCCTCGGCGAGGACGCGGTACACCGCCGTACAGGGGAACGCCTTCGACGCGAACAGCAGCTCGCAGTCCGCGTTGCGGCTCGAGAACGCGGCGACGAACGCCTGCGCCCTCGCGCGCAGATCGTCCTCGGCGACGATGTAGGCGGGCGTGCCGAACTCGCGCGCCAGCTCGATCGCGTCGCAGCCGCCGATGCGCAGGCGGCCGGCGCCGTCGATCTCGCTGCCGATCGGCCAGACGTGGCTGAGTTCGCTGTGTGGAGTCGGGACGGACAAGCGGGTCGCAGTATGCCCTGAAGGTCACGCCGCGCGCGGTTGCGCGGTCGCCGCCGGCTGCTGCGAGCTCCAGCCGCCGTTGCGCTTTGTGATCGTCAGCCAGGTGATGCCCACGATCAGGAGTGCGATGCTCTCGAGCTGGGCGGCGGTGAGGCCGGCGAAGACGTCGTCGTTGCGGCGCACGAACTCGACGAGCAGCCGCTCGGCGCCGGCGCCGACGAGATACCAGGCGAACAGCACCCCCGCGCGCACCCGGTCGCGGAACTGCCACAACACCCACGCCAGCAGCCCCATCGCGAGCGTCTCATAGATCGGCGTCGGGTGCACCCGGTCGGTCGTCGGCACCGTGCCGTTCGGATAGGCCATCGCCCACGGCAGGTCGGACGCCGTGCCGTAGTCGCCGTCACCAGAAACCTGGCAGCCGATACGGCCGATCGCGTAGCCCAGCGCGAGCGGCACACAGGTCAGGTCGAGGATCGCAAGGCCGAGGAAGTCGCGCCGCCACGCCCAGAGCAGGACCCCGGCGGCGCCACCGACGACGCCGCCGTACCAGACCAGTCCGGTGCCGCCGAACGCGGTTCCGAGCGGATTACCGCCGAACTCCGACGTGTGGCCGAGCACGAAGTAGCCGCGAGCGCCGATCAGCCCGCCGACGAGCGCCGCGAAGACGATCTCGTAGGACCAGTCGACCGGTTTGCCGAGCTCGCGCAGCCGCCGCGTCAGGACTGCGCCGGCGACGGCGAAGCCGAGCGCGAAGCAGACCCCGAACGTCTTGATCGAGAGCCCGAGGAGATTGATCTCCGGCTGCACGGCGCAGACGCTAGCGACCGGCTCGTGCCGAGCCGCGAGGCGGCGACTCGATCAGAGGTAGTTGACGGGGTTGGTCACGGCGCCGTTGATCCGCACCTCGAAGTGCAGATGCGGGCCGTAGCAGCGGCCGGTGCAGCCCGAAATGCCGATGACCTGCCCCTGCGTGACGGTCTGGCCGGTGCGAACGCCGATCGAGGACTGATGCGCGTAGCACGTCGACAGCGACGACGAGTGCGCGATGCAGGTGAAGTTGCCGTAGCCGCCGGAAGCGCCCGAGCTCTGCGTCAGCGCGACGGTGCCGGCGGCGGCGGCACGAATCGGTGTCCCCGTGGGAACGCCGATGTCGATCCCCGGGTGGCACGCCTCCCACGCCCGGCGCTCGCAGAACGGCGACGTGATCGGCCCGTTGACCGGCCAGATCAGCTGCCCCGAGCCGGCCTTGACCGGGCCGGCGGGAAGCGTGCCGACGTTCGTTCCCTGCAGCGCCGCCTGGATCTTGGCCTCTTGCTGAGCGAGGTCATCGCGCTTACCCTCGAGCTCATTGGCGTCGCTCAGGACGCCGCGCAGCGCCCGCGCCTTGCCGGCTTTGGTGCTGTTGAAGCCGACGCGCCTGTCGATCAAGCGGTCCCGCGTCGCTGCGATCTCGTCGCGCCGGGCCATCACAGCGAGCGCCACGTCCTTCTGCTGCCGCTGGAGACTGCTCAGTCGTGCCGCCGACTGCTTGGCGTCGCGACGTGCGTTGCGGACGGCTGTGATCACGTCGCGGTCCTGGTCGGAGATGCGGGAGATGAACTCCTCCCGTTCAAGCAGGTCGGCGAAGCCCTTCGAGTTCAGGATCACCGTCACGAGGTCGGGGCGGTCCGACTGGTAGAGCTCCTTCAGGCGCCGGGCGAGGATCCGCTGCGCGCGCTTGAACTTGGCGCGCATCGTGATCAGGCGCGCACGCTCATGACGCAGCGACGACTGCGTCGCCGACAGCACCGCCTGCTTGCGAGCGAGGTCGGCCTCGAGCCGCGTCTGGCGCGTCCCCAGCGTGGTGATGTCGCCCTGCAACCGCGCGATCTCGCGGTTGTACTTCGAGATCTGCGACGTCAGCAGCCGCGCGGTCCCCTTCTTCTTACCGAGCTTGTCCTGCGTCTCTTGGAGCTTCATTTGGACGTCGGTCAGCGGCGTCGCCGGCGATCCGGCGGGCACGATCGCCCAAAGGACCGACAACACGACGACGCCGACGAGCAGAATGCGCAGGCGCATAAGTCGATTACGAGTCTACGGACCGCGGCAGTCGGGCCCGCGAGACGCAAGCGAGATCCCAACGCCGGCGCGCGTCCGCGTCGCTGAGAACCACCGAAGCCCCGTTGCCGGCAGCCACCGTTCCCTATCCTTGGAGCATGGCCCGCCCCACATCGTTCGGCCGCGACACCGGCCTGCAGTTCCGGATGTTGATGACGATGTTCCTGCTCGGGCTCGTCTACGTGATCTTCATCGGCGTGCTGTTCGCCGCCGGTGCCGGCGCGATCACGATCGTCCTCTTCGCGGCGGTCCTGTTCGTCGTCCAGTACCTCGCGTCGGACAAGCTCGCGCTGCGCGCGATGGGTGCGAAGGAGGTTTCGGCCGCCGAGGCCCCGGAGCTGCACGCGATGATCGAGCGCCTGTGCGTCCAGGCCGACCTGCCGAAGCCGCGGATCGCCGTCGCCGACACGCCGATGCCGAACGCCTTCGCGATGGGCCGCTCGCAGAAGCATTCGACGGTCTGTGCGACGACCGGGATCATCGAATTGCTGACCCCGGCGGAGCTCGAGGGCGTGATGGCGCACGAGCTGACCCACGTGATCAACCGCGACGTGATGATCATGACGATCGCGAGCTTCTTCGCCTCGATCGCGTCGATGATCACCCAGTTCGGCTTCTTCTTCGGCGGCGGCTTCGGCGGCCACGGCGACGACGAGGACAGTGGCCCCAGCTGGGCCGTGATCATGCTCGTGTCGGTGATCGTCTACGTGATCTCGTTCCTGCTGATGCAGGCGCTGTCGCGCTACCGCGAGTTCGCCGCCGATCGCGGCGCCGCGGTCATCACCGGCCGCCCCAGCGCACTGGCGTCGGCCCTGATCAAGATCAGCGGCATCAACGAGCGGATCCCGCAGCAGGACCTGCGCCAGGCCGCGCAGATGCAGGCATTCTTCATCAGCCCGGTCGGGCAGCGCGTCGCCGGGCTGTTCGCGACGCACCCGCCGCTCGAGGCGCGGATCGAGGCGCTTTCGCGGCTCGAGACGCAGTTGCAGAGCGGCACGCTCCGCGACGCGGCGTAGCGGGCGGGCACACAGATGGGCTTCCTCGACGCACTGCTCGGCAAGCGCAAGCTGTCCGGGCCGGCGCCCGACCGCCTGTTCGCGCTGAGCACCGCGTACGTCGACCTCGAAGCCGCGCACGGGATCACGACCTCCGGTGGCGCCGGCATCGTCTTCCAGCAGCTCGCGACCGGCGACTTCGAGCAGATGGTCACCGACACCGCCGAGCTGCTGACGAGCACCGGCGAGGAGACGGGAACCACGTCGGAGACCCACGACGACCAGTTCGGCTACCGCTGGGTCGTCGTCCGCGACGCCGATCTCGAGGACCTCGTCGTCGCGGTCAACACCGTCAGCGACGGGATCCAGGTCGGTGGCTACGCCGACCGCCTGCTTGCGGCGGTGTTCGCCTTCAAGGACGCCCACGGGACGCCGCTGTACCTGATCTACAACTTCAAGCGCGGCAGCTGGTACCCGTTCGTCCCCGGTCCCGGCGACAAGGAGCGGGCGACCGAGCGCGAGCTGCAGCTGAAAGCGCAGATCGGCGCCTCGCTGCCGATCGAGCGCGAGCTCGAGCGCTGGTTTCCCCTCTGGGGCGCCCCTATTTAGTCCGGGATCAGGCCGTCGCCGTTGAACTGCTCGCCGGCCTCGGCGAACGAGAGATCGGACGGCGGCAGGATCAGCGACGAGCCGACGAGCTCGTCGTCGCCGAGCTGCGTGCCGTTGTCGCGCACAAACCGCAGCATCCCGTCGTAGGCCGCGTGGAACGCGGGCTCGTCGCCGGCGTCGACGGCCTCGACGCAGCGATTGTCGAGCGCGTTGAGCTCCTCGGCAAGTTCGTCGGCGACGTCGAACTGGCCCTCCGACGCGATGCGAACGATCACGACGACGCTCCGGGCTCGATCTGCTCAGGGGCACCGCCCGAGCCGAGCTCGGCCTTCATCTTCGCCAGCTCGTCGTCGACCTGGCTCGACGTCGTCAGCTCCTTGAGCTGACGATCGATGTCGTCCTCGCCCGGTCCGAGCTGGGTCAGGTCGTCGAACGTCCCGGCGGCCTCGAGCTCCTGCACC